>NZ_CP045200.1:2505406-2810813 GCF_018636735.1 Erythrobacter sp. 3-20A1M
ACCGCCGATACCGGTGAGGTTGTCGGACAAACGGTCGGAGGTCTTGCGGAACCCGCCGAACAGGCGGTCGCTCCAGCTCGGCTGGTTCACTGCAACATGCCTTTCGCGTGGGAGGTGGGGGTGATGGTGACGATGGTGCCGGGCACCGTGCCATGGGGCAGGGCGACCCGCGCGAAGTTTTCCGCATAGCCGCCGCCATCGCGCTCCGCCAGCACCCGCTGGGGCACGCCAATCTGCTCGCCCATCCAGGTATTGCGCGCATTCGCGATAGCGGCGCGCAATTCTGCCGCGCGCGCCTTCACGATAGCGCGATCCACCTGCGGCATGCGCGCTGCCGGTGTTCGGGGACGGGCGGAATAGGGGAAAACATGCCCATGAACGATTTCTAGCTCGCGAACGATCGACAGATTCGCGCGGTGATGTTCTTCGCTTTCCGTCGGAAATCCCGCGATCAGGTCCGCCCCGATCGCGATATCGGGTCGGCCGGCTTTTAACCGCGCGACGAGTTCGATCGCATCGGCGCGACTATGGCGACGTTTCATCCGCTTCAGGATCAGGTCGTGCCCGTGCTGCAAGGAGAGGTGGATATGCGGCATGAGCCGGGGCTCTTCGATCAACAACGCCAGCAGATGCTCGTCGATCTCGACGCCATCGACCGAGGACAGGCGCAGGCGCGGTAGGTCCGGAACAGCTTCCAGGACGGCGTCCACGAGCATTCCCAGCGAGGGCGCTCCGGGCAGGTCGTGTCCCCAACTGGTCAGGTCCACACCTGTCAGCACCAGCTCGGCCACTCCCTGGGCGACCAGCTCTTGTGCCTCGCACACGACATGCTCGATCGTCAGGGACCGGCTTCGTCCGCGCCCCAGCGGAATCACGCAGAACGTGCAGGCATGATCGCACCCATTCTGCACCGCGAGGAAGGCCCTCGTATGCCCGAGGGCTTGGCGCTCGCTAACCATTGCAGCCGGTACATTATAACGGCGCGCGTCGAGCTTATCGACATTCGGCACGATCCCATCGATTTCGGGCATGGCCGACAGCGCATCCCGCTCGATATCGGCAGCGCAGCCGGTCACCAGCAGCCGGGCCTCGGGCCGAGCCCGTCGTGCCCGCCGAATGGCTTGCCGCGTGGCCCGCACGGCCTCGCTGGTGACGGCGCAGCTGTTGACGACGACGAGGTCCTCGGCCCCGCTGACGAGGCCCGCAATCCGCTCGCTCTCGGCGATGTTCATCCGGCAGCCAAGGGTCACGATTTCGGGCGCCCTCACGCGAAATCGCCCCATTCGAAATCGCCGCGGAAGCTTTCGGTAGCAGGGCCGCTCATCATGATACGATCGTCATCGTCCCATTCGATCCTGATCGTGCCGCCCGGCAGAGTGACCCGCACTGTTCGCGCGGTGAGGCCGCGGCGCATGGCCGATACCGCCGTGGCGCATGCTCCCGTTCCGCAGGCGTGGGTAAGCCCGGCCCCACGTTCCCACACGCGGAGGCGGAGTTCGTCGGGCCCCGTAAGCTGGGCGACGTTGACGTTGATCCGTTTCGGGAACAGCGGATCGGTTTCGATCTGCGGGCCGAGCTGCTCCAGCGCCATGGCCTCGGCGTTCTCGACGAAGAAGACGACATGGGGATTGCCGACATTGGCCGCAGCGGGATTTTCGAGTTCGTCCCAAGCGACCGGCATGGCGAGGGTGTCCATCGCATAGGCTAGCGGAATATCTTCCCAGCCGAAGCGGGGCCTGCCCATATCCACGCTCGCGCTGCCATTGCCGGGTTCTACCCGCACCATTCCCCCGGCGGTGGCGATCTCGGCGGGTTCGCCATGCAGCAGTGCGACCGCTCGGCTGGCATTGCCGCACGCTTCCACTTCGGTTCCGTCCGCGTTGAAGATGCGCATGGCGAAATCGGCTGTCGCATGGGGTTCGAGCAGGATGATCTGGTCGCAGCCGACGCCGCGATGCCGATCGGCAATCGCGCGAGCGCTTCCTTCATGCAACACCGGCAGGTCGGTGGCGCGGGCATCCAGCACGACGAAGTCGTTGCCGAGGCCATGCATCTTTACGAACGGGACGCGCATTGCGCCTGCGCATGTATGGGGCACCGCCCCCTGCGTAAAGGCCGGACGGCAAGCAGCCCTCAGGCCTGCTGGTGAACCCCCGTCTGTCGGCTGGCCGCGGGGGCTGCCACTTGAGCCTTGCCCGCGACAGCGCCCTTATCGCGCTTGCCCGGCGACGAAGTGAGCAGACCTGCGCTGGCCAACCGTTCGCGTACCGCATCGGCGGGCTCGGGGCGGCCGTAGAGATATCCCTGGCCTTTCATCCCACCCATGGTTTTCAACAGGTCAAGTATGCGGGCGTCCTCTATACCCTCGGCCGTTACGGGCATTTTCAAACCCTTGCCGAGCGTGACAATGGCCTGCACGATCTCGGAGTTTGCATCCAGCCTGCTGAGTTCCATCACGAAGCTGCGGTCGATCTTCAGCCGGTCGAAAGGCAGCGAGCGCAATTGCGCAAGGCTGGAATAGCCCGTTCCGAAGTCGTCGAGGCTGATCTGGATGCCCTGGTTCTGCAGGCTGGTGATCATGGACCGGACGACGCCGATATTCTCGTGCAAGCAGTTCTCGGTAATCTCGATCTCGAGCCTTTCGCCCGGGAAACCCGTTTCCAGCAACAACTTCAGGATGCGGTGGGCGAACCATGGATCGCGCAGCTGGACAGGCGAGATGTTCACCGACAGCGTCAGCGACGCGTCCCACTCCAGCGCGTCGGCGAACGCCTCTCGCATAAGGCTCTCGGACAATTCGCCGATGAGGCCCATCTCCTCGGTGATCGGAATGAAGACCTCCGGACTGATCGAGCCCAGGGTGGGCGAGGTCCAGCGTGCCAGCATTTCGAAACCGACCAGGCGGCCCGTCTCGAGATCGATCTGCTGTTCGTAATGTGGAGAGAATTCTCCGCGATTCAGCCCCAGCCGGATTCCTTCCTCCAGCTGGCTGCGTCGCCGGAATTCGCGCTCCATTTCCTCGGCAAACCATGAATGGCGATTTTTTCCTTCGGCCTTCGCATTGTACATCGCGATGTCGGCCTGCTTCATCAGTTCCTCGGGCTGACAGTCCGCACTGCGTTTCGTTCGGTTCGGCAAGTAAACCGCGATACCGACCGACATCGTTATCGAGACCTCCGATCCGTCATATGTTTGCGGAGTGGAGACTTCGGCGATGATCCGTGACGCCAGCTGGTCTACGCGATCCGGCAGGCCGCGGTCGAACACGCTGACGACCGCGAATTCGTCGCCGCCCAGACGTGCGATCGATCCGCCAGCGGGCAGCAGCGCCCGGATCCGGTCGGCCACCGATACCAGCACTTCGTCGCCGACCAGATGACCGTGCAGATCGTTGATGCGCTTGAAGTCGTCGAGATCGATCATGATCAGGGCGAGGCCGTGGCCCGCTGCCTCGGCGTCTGCAGCCGTAAGGCGGATCGCATCGATCACGCTGCCGCGATTGAGGCAGCCGGTGAGTGGATCGATCCGCGCGAGCGCAAGCGCCTCCTGTTCGGCGGCTCGTCGTTCGACAATCTCCTCGCTCAGCTCGCGATGACGGCGCCAACCGAAGATGATGAGTGCGATGTTGAGGATCAGCGCGGAGGTGAGGCCGGCGTTGCTGGCGCTGGTGCTGTAACCGAGCCAGCCGCGCAAGATGCCGGGAAGGACGGCCCCTGCGGTTCCGACGAACAGGATGATCGCTGCAACGGCGATACCAAGCGTGACGAAGTCCCGGCGCTCGCTGTCGGCGGACGGCCTATCGTAAGTTGGCTGGGTTTTTCTCATCGGCACGCTTTAACCGCGCAAGCGGCCCCCTCTGATCTTCCCCCGGGGCGCTGTGCACCTAATGCGTGAATATCGGGTAAAAACCGGAATTCGCCTTTGACCCTCGGCGGGTGTTCGGGGGACACGCAGCCTCGCTTTCTGCAATAACAGGAATCCGACCCATGGCGCGTTACTGGCTGATGAAATCCGAACCCGATGCTTATGGCTGGGACGATCTGGAGCGCGATGGTGAGGGCCTGTGGGACGGGGTGCGCAATCACCGCGCCAAGAACAATCTTGCCGCGATGGAGGTGGGCGACCAGGCGTTCTTCTATCATTCCAACATCGGACGAGAGATCGTGGGGATCGTGGAGATCAGCGAGGCCGGTCTGACGGACCCGACGGATGAAGGCGGCAAGTGGGCTGCCGTGCGGGTCGTGCCCAAGACCAAGTTGCCGAACCCGGTCACGCTGAAGCAGATCAAGGCGGAACCCCGGCTGGCCGAATGCGAGCTGGTGAAACTGTCGCGCCTCTCGGTCGCGGAGATCGGTAAGGAAGAGTGGTCGCTGATCCTTTCGATGGCAGGCGTTTAGCGGCCCATCAATTGGGCGCAGTTACCGCTCGCCTCAACGCCGGTTTTGGGACCCCCTTCGCGATGTCATGCGTTTGGTTGGTGTAAGAAGGCCGCGGATGTCGCGGACCGAACATCGAAGGATAAAACCATGGGTGAATTTACGGACAAGGTGAAGGGCAACGCCAACGAAGCCGCAGGCAAGCTGAAGCAACAGTCCAACGATCCCGAGACCCGCGCCGAGGGCCAGGCTCAGGAAAGCAAGGGTAAGGGCCAGCAGCTCAAGGGTGAAGTCAAAGGCAAGCTCGGCGACGACATCTGATTGCTGAAACGTCAGTCAGGGCCGCTCTTCCATCGGGGGAGCGGCCCTTTCTCTTGGGTTAGGCGTTCGCGCGCAGTTTAGATATCGTTGCTCCCGCGGCGCTCAGTTGCTCCGCGTCTATCCGGCAATGGATCAGGCGAACACCCGAACGACCGCGCGCTTCCTCGATCGCCTCGAAGAACCCCTCGTCGGTATCGACCGACCGGCTCCAACCACCGAAAGCGGTCGCGAGCGCGGCGAAATCCGGATTGACGAGACCTGTTCCCGACACACGTCCGGGAAATTCCCGCTCCTGATGCATGCGGATGGTACCGTAGGTCGCATTGTCCACCACGATAACCAACAGATCGAGATCGTATTGCGCGGCGGTAGCCAGTTCCTGTCCGTTCATAAGGAAATCGCCATCGCCCGCGACGGCCACCACGGTGCGTTCCGGAAAGCGCCGCGCCGCAGCGATCGCGGCGGGTACGCCATAGCCCATCGCACCGCAGGTCGGCGCGAGCTGGCTGGGAAAGCCGCCATACCGCCAATACCGATGCCACCAGCCCGCGTAGTTTCCCGCGCCGTTGCAGATCACGGTATCGGCCGGGAAGATTTCGCGCATGTGGGTGACGCAGCGGGCGAGATCGAGCTGCCAGTCGCCCAGTTGCGGCTCCGACCAGTCGCGCCATTCGCGATTGGCGTTCGCCCCGGCGGAAAAGTCGGTGACATCGCCTTCGTCCCATAGCGCCGCGCTTTCGGCGAATTCCGCCATGTCGGCGCAGATGGCGAGGTCGGTGCGATAGACGCTGCCCAGTTCGTTCGGGTCGGGGTGGATATGGATCAGCTGCTGGTCGGGGTGATCGGGCGTTACGATCGAATATCCGTCGGTCGTGGCCTCACCCAGGCGCGCGCCGACGGCCAGGATCAAATCCGCCTCCCGCACCCGCGAAACCAGCGCCGGGTTGGGACCATAGCCCAGATTGCCGGCATAGACGCGACTGGTGGGGCTGATCGCGTCCTGTCGGCGGAAGGCGGTTGCGACCGGCAGGCCCAGCCGTTCCGCAAACACCTGGAAATAGTCGCGCGCTTTCGCGTTCCAGCCAGCACCCCCGATAATCGCGACGGGCGAGACCGCGTCGTCGAGCATCGCCATCATGGCCTGCATCGCATCGGGGCAGGGGGCCTGCGCGGGGCGCTCGACACGGGGGCGGGGCTTTGCCTGTGTCGCGTCGAACAGCATGTCCTCGGGCAGCGCCAGCACCACCGGACCGGGTCGACCCGAAATCGCGGTGGCGTAGGCTCGCGCGATTAATTCGGGAATGCGGTCGGCATCCTCGATCCGGGCCGCCCACTTGGCGATCGGCGCGAAGAAGGCGGGGAAGTCGATCTCCTGAAACCCCTCACGCCCCCGCATGCCGCGCGCCACATCGCCGACGAACAGGATCATGGGCTGCGAATCCTGCTGCGCGACATGCACGCCGATGCTGGCATTGGTGGCGCCGGGGCCGCGCGTCACGAACGCGACGCCCGGCCGCCCGGTCATCGTGCCGTCGGCGCACGCCATGAACGCGACGCCGCCTTCCTGCCGACAGGTCACGAGATCGATCGCCGGCGTGTCGTGCAGCGCGTCGAGCACCGGGAGAAAGCTCTCGCCCGGGACGGTGAAGATACGGTCGCAGCCTTGCTCGTGCAGGCAATCGACCAGCAGGCGCGCGGCTTGGGGAGAGGGGGTGTCGGTCATGCGAAGCAGCTACCGTTTTGTCGGGGCGGAAACAATGGCGCTTCCTTTCATGCCCGCCGGTTCCGGCGCGATCCGCGAAATGATCCATTCGTCCCGGTCTCGGACAAATCGACCGGGGCGGTGGCGAAAGGTAAAGAAAGGGTTAAGACCATCAGGCATGAGACGCGCCCTTCTCCTGACCGACGAATCCGCTCGCCACCCCTTCCGCGCGAGCTTGCCCCCGCATATCCGCGCCGGGGCCGAGCCGGAGCCGCCGCGCAGCCGCTGGGCACTGAACGCATCCGATGTACGCGGCTTCGCCACCACCTATTTCGCGACGCTCGCGGCGATGCTGGCATTGATCTTCTAATCCAGCTCCGCCGCGCGTTCGGTCATCAGCAGCCGCCGTGCGAGCCAGCACGAGATCAGGCACATCGCGGCGCTTAGCAGCAATTGATCGACGATCGCCACGCGCGCGGCGCTGAGCCCGGTGGCGAGCAGGGCCCCCGCCACCATAGCGCCTGAGTTCACGATATTGTTGGCCGCGATGGTCCGCGCCGTCTGCGTCTTGGGCACGAAAGTCGTCAGGAAGGCGTAGAGCGGGACCACGAACATCCCGCCCGCGATGGCTATACCCAGCAGGCAGAGCAGGAGCGGAATCGCCATGGGGACGCCGATGAAGTGCGGCACGTCCATCAACTCGCCCGCCGGAACCGGGGTCCACGCGCGGCAGACGAAGTAGAACGCCACCACGAACAGACCCATCACGATCACCGCCGCGGGCGAATAGCGCGCCGAAACCCGCCCCTTCAGCAGCGCGTTGACCGCGACCGAACCGATCGCCACACCGACCGAGAAGATGACGAGGAACAGGCTTGCGACCTCCTTGCTAGCGGTCAGCACGTTCTTGGCGAGCGGCGGGAACTGGATGATCAGCACCGCCCCGATGGTCCAGAAGAAGCTGATGGCGAGGATCGCGTAATAAACCCGCCGGTCGTGCATGGTGTTGCGCACCACCGTAACGGAGGAGCGCAAGATGTTTAGGTCGATCGGCTCGACTTCCCCTTGTGCAGGTGCGGGCGGAACCTGGCGCGACACCAGATATCCCAACACTGCCGTGCAGAATACCACCAGCGCGGCGATTTCGACCGGGATCCACCCGGCCAGAATGGTGCCCACCAGGATTGCCATATAGGTCCCGGCCTCGACCCATCCCGTGCCTGCCAGCACCTCGTCCGATTCCAGATGCTGAGGCAGGATTGCGTATTTGATCGGGCCGAAGAAAGTCGAATGCACACCCATTGCGAGCAGGGCGGCGAGCAGCAGCGGGATCGCCGCGTCCGCTATCAACGAATGGGGCGCGACGAAGCACTGGCCGACCGCCGCCGCGCATTCGACATCCTGCCACGCAATCACGAGGCCGAGCCCGCCCACGGTCATGATGCCGATCTCGCACCCCTTGATGATGCGGATGATCCGCGCCTTGTCGCGCATGTCGGCCAGCTGCCCCGCAAGCGCGGACAGGAGGAAGAAGGGCAGGATGAAAACGCCGGATGCGACGGCGCTGAACATCGCCTCCTTCGCTTCGGAATTGTAGATCGAATAGACCACGAACAGCACCATCGCGGTCTTGAAAAGGTTGTCGTTGAAGGCGTTGAACAGCTGGGTCACGAACAGCGGCAGGAACCGCCGGCGGCGCAGGATATGCGTCGATGTGGTCATGTACTCTCCGGTCCGCGAGACATCGCGTTCGCGGCGTCTATGCCAGCGGCCGGAAAGGAAACAAAGGGCGAAGGCGCTTTTTCCGCGCCGCCTTTGTCGCTAGGGCGCAAGGCGCAATGCTGACGCTGCCCAACATATTGACCCTGTCGCGCATCCTGGGCGTGCCCCTGCTCGCCTTCTTCCTGTGGTGGCCGAACTGGCAGTTCGGTTACGTGGTGGGATTCGTCCTCTACTGCGTGATCGGCCTGACCGATTATCTGGATGGCTATCTCGCACGGGCGCAGGGGGCGGTGTCGAAGCTGGGCATCTTCCTCGATCCGATCGCGGACAAGATCATGGTGGCGGCGGTGATCCTGGTGCTGACGGCGCAGGGGTTCCTGCGCGGGCCGTTCGTCGGCGACATGCACGTGATCGCCGGGCTGGTGATCCTGGTGCGCGAGATCGCGGTGTCGGGCCTGCGCGAATTTCTCGGCGGGCTGCAAGTGTCCGTGCCGGTCTCGCGGCTGGCGAAATGGAAGACGGCGTTCCAGCTGATCTCGCTCGGCGCGCTGATTCTGGGCGGCGCGGTGGAGGGCATCCCGTGCCAGTCGGTTTACGAACAATGCGGGCAGCTGGCGGACCAGTGGATTCACCTGACCGGCCTTGCCTGCCTGTGGGCGGCGGCGGTCCTGACGCTCGTGACTGGATGGGATTACCTGCGCGTCGGCCTGCACCACATGGATTGACGATGGAACACCGAACGGGGGTTTTTGCAAAACTCCGGCGGCGCTAGAAGTTGTTGTATTTCCTGCATTTGATGCCGGTTTCCTTAGCGGAAGAGTCACTTTCCATCCTGCGGTCTAACCATATGGTCGAACACAACATATTGCCGGGTTTATCGTCCCCGGGCGGGGTAGGAAACCGGTCCTGCCGGGCAGCGCGCCCTACGAGCGCCTATCGGTGACGTTTCCAGACCGATCGCGAATGATCGCAAGAACGTTTTCTTCGATGTCGCCCAGAGTGCGTTCGCCCCACCATCCCAGATACCAGCCCAGGCGCGAGCGCATCCGATAGTGTGTCGACAATACCACCCGCGTCGATCCGTCCTCTCGCGGATGCAAGTCATAACCCCCGCCGACCAGCTTGAGTATCGGTCCATCGGGCGCGATATGGCGATCCGTATAGCGCTGTATCGAATCGTCGGGAAAGGCGAAGAGCCATGCGATGCTTCGTCCGGGCACCACCTTGGTCACGATCTCCTCGAAGCGGATATCGCGCCCCCAGCGTGCCTTGCGGACCAACAGTCCCGCGCGATGCACAAGCCGCGCTTCCCGCGGTCGCGCGACCCCCAGCAGATCGTGGGTGAATGTCCGCCGCCCTTCGTTTTCCGCGATATCGGGTATCTCGACCAGATAGGGCCAGATTTCGGAGGGCGGTGCATCGATGTCGATGGAGCGGGACACGATGCGATCTTCCCATGGGGCGGGGGCGGTCATTTCCGCCCAGATGATGGCGAAGGGTGCCAGCGCGAGCCCCACAGAATTCAGGCGCGCGCCACCACTGTCCGCATCGCCGTCGCCGGCCGTATATCTTAGCAGATAGACGGCAAAGGCACCGCCCGCACCGCCCACAATCCAGAGTGGGAGGATCATTGCGATGCAGATCAACCCCTCGAACCCACCGAGCCAGACGACTGCAAGAATAGCCACGAGCAGCGCGACAGGGATGATGAGGCAGCCCGTGAGTGGGTAGTCGTCGGCAGTGTACATGCGCCGGGCGTACAGTGCCCCGATCGCGAATGGGAATGCCAGCAGGGCTCCAATCCCGCTCGTAGCGAATGCGAAGCCGGGGCCAAACGCAAGCCAGCCGAAGGCCGCTATCATCAGCACCACCATCGCGAGGTCCAGCCAAAGACCATGGCGATCAGCCCTGGAGGTATTCCGATCCTTCATCCCGTCTCCTTCGAGACCCCTGCAGCGCGCGGCAGAGAGAAGATGCGCTACGGTGCCTGGCTACCCGGGGACACTACCCCTTGCGCAGTTCCTCGGCCAGCAGGCGGAATTCGTCGCCGCGGGGAGAGTTCTTGCGCCAGACCAGCGCGATCTCGCGGTCGGGCGCGTCCGACTTGATCGGGCGGGCGACGACGTGGGTGCCGTTCAGGATACCCGCATCCAGCGCCATCTCGGGCAGCATGGTGAGGCCCAGATCGTTGTCCACCATCTGCACCAGCGTGTGCAGGCTGGTCCCGATCATCGCCGCGCTGGCGCGCAGTTCGGGGCGGTTGCAGGCGGCGAGCGCGTGATCCTTCAGACAATGGCCGTCTTCCAGCAACAGCAAGCGCCCCTCGTCGATCATGGCGGGCTTGATCTCGGCGGGCGGATCGCGCGGATCGCCTTCGGGAAAGGCGACGAACAGGCGGTCGTTCGCGATATGCTCCTGCTCCACCTCGCCGGTGGGGAAGGGGAGGGCGAGCAGCACGCAGTCGCTGCGCCCGTGATGCAACGATTCGATCGCGTCGGCGCTGGTCTCCTCGCGCAGGAACAGTTTCAGTTCGGGGCGGTCCTTGCGCAGGCGGGGCAGGATGCGCGGCAACAGGAACGGCGCGATGGTGGGGATCACGCTCATCCGCACGGTGCCGGTCAGCGGCTTGCCCGCCGCCTGGACGATGTCGGTCAGCTCCTCCGCCTCGCGCAGCAGGCGGTGCGCCTTTTCCACCACCTGGTTGCCCAGCGGGGTGAAGCGGACCACGCGCCGGCTGCGCTCCACCAGCGTGACGCCGAGCAGCGATTCCAGCTCGCGGATACCGGCCGACAAAGTGGATTGCGAAACGAAGCTCGCTTCCGCCGCGCGGCCGAAATGCCCGTGCTCGTGCAGCGCGATGAGATATTGCAGCTGCTTGATCGTGGGCAGGTAGGTGCTCACTCCGCCGCCTGATCCGCCATGGCGGGTTCGCTGCGCTCGTCCATATGCGTCATCTTCAGCCGCCCGTCCTCGACCGCGAAGCCGAGCTTGCCCTCGACCAGGTCGAGCGCGTCCTTCCCGAAGGTTTCGTACCGCCAGCCCTTCAGCACCGGCAGGTCGCGCACGCCCGCGGCCAGCGCTTCCATCTCGTCGCTGCGGGTCAGCAGGCGCGCGGCGATGTCGATCTCGCGGCTGCGGATCTTCAGCAGCAGCTTGAGCAGGTCGGCGACCAGCGCCCCCTCCTTGCCCAGCGGCGCGCCGCGCTTGGGCTTCTCGGGCATTTCGGACTTCGGCAGCGGCTCGGCGTCTTCGATCACCTTCAGCAGCCGCTTGCCGATATCGTTGTCCTTCCACGCATTGGACAGGCCGCGCACCTTGGCGAGATCGGCCTGTTTCTTGGGCGGATGGCTGGCGATGTCGGCCAGCGTCTCGTCGCGCATGATGCGGCCGCGCGGGATGTTCTTGTGCTTCGCCTCGCCCTCGCGCCACGCCGCCAGCGCCTTCAGCCGGCCCAGCACCTGCGCATTGCGGCCGGGCGAACGGATCCGCTTCCACGCGACACTCGGATCGTTCTCGTAATTCGCCGGATCGGCGAGCTTTTCCATTTCCGCGTCGAGCCAGGCACCGCGCCCGGTCTTGATCAGCTTCTTCAGGATCTTGGGGAAGATTTGCGCCAGGTAGGTGACGTCGCCGATGGCGTATTCGATCTGCCGGTCGGTCAGGGGGCGCCGGCTCCAGTCGGTGAAGCGCGCGCCCTTGTCGATCGTCTTGTTCAGCCAGCTTTCGACCATGTTGGCATAGCCGATCTGCTCGCTCTGGCTGACCGCCATCATCGCGATCTGCGTGTCGAAGATCGGGTGCGGGGTCTTGCCGGTGAGGTTGTAGATGATCTCCACATCCTGCCCGCCGGCGTGGAATATCTTCAGCACGTCCTCGTTGTCGGTGAGCAGGTCCAGCATCGGGGTCAGGTCGATCCCGTCGGCCAGCGGATCGACCGCGGCGGCTTCCTGATCATTGCCGAGCTGCACCAGGCACAGTTCCGGCCAGTAGGTGTTCTCGCGCATGAATTCGGTATCGACGCAGACGAAGTCGGATTTGGCGAGCCGCTCGCACAGCGCGGCGAGGGTCTCGGTATCGGTGATAAGGTCGTGGATTTTCATGATGTCTTTCTTTGGCTGTTCGGGCGGAGTACCGCCCTCGGCGCTCGCCCTCGCTTGACAAAGCGGGGCGCATGGCCTGTTAGCGCGCGCACAGCCGAAAAGGGGCCGCCCGCGAACCACGCGCGCCCTTAGCGCGATCCCTGCCGAATTGGAAAGCGAACAATACAATGCATGCCTATCGCACCCACACCTGCGCCCAGCTGACGAAGGACGATGTCGGGTCCACCGTGCGCCTGTCGGGCTGGATCCACCGCAAGCGCGACCATGGCGGCGTGCTGTTCGTGGACCTGCGCGATCATTACGGCATGACGCAGATCGTGGCGGACGAGGACAGTCCGGCGCTGGAGCTGCTCGATTCGCTGAAGCTGGAAAGCGTCGTCACCATCGATGGCGAGGTGAAGGCGCGCAGTGAGGGTACGGTCAATCCCAATCTGCCGACAGGCGCGATCGAGGTGTTCGCGCGCGAATGCACCGTGCAGTCGAAGGCGGACGAGCTGCCGCTGCCGGTCGCGGGCGAGCAGGAATATCCCGAAGACATCCGCCTCAAATATCGCTTCGTCGATCTGCGCCGTGAGACCATGCATGCGAACATCATGCTGCGCAGCAACGTGATCTCGTCCCTGCGCCGCCGGATGCAGGACCAGGGCTTCACCGAGTTCCAGACACCGATCCTGGCCGCCTCCAGCCCGGAGGGCGCACGTGACTATATCGTGCCCAGCCGCCTGCATCCCGGCACCTTCTACGCGCTGCCGCAGGCCCCGCAGATGTTCAAGCAGCTGCTGATGGTCGCGGGCTTCGACCGCTATTTCCAGATCGCGCCGTGCTTTCGCGACGAAGACCTGCGCGCCGACCGCAGCCCGGAATTCTACCAGCTCGATTTCGAGATGAGCTTCGTCACGCAGGAAGACGTGTTCCAGGCGATCGAGCCGGTGCTGGCGGGCGTGTTCGAGGAGTTCTCGAACGGCAAGAGCGTGACGCCCGCGGGCGAGTTTCCGCGCATCCCCTATGCCGAAGCGATGCTGAAATACGGCAGCGACAAGCCGGACCTGCGCAACCCGCTGGAAATCAGCGACGTTACCGAGCACTTCACCAGTTCCGGCTTCGGCCTGTTCGAGAAGATCGTGGGCGGCGGGGGCCGCGTGCGCGTGATCCCCGCGCCGAACACGCACGAGAAGAGCCGCAAGTTCTTCGACGACATGAACGACTGGGCGCGCCGCGAAGGCTTTGCGGGTCTGGGCTATGTCACCCGCAAGGGTGGCGAGTTCGGCGGGCCGATCGCCAAGAACCACGGGACCGAGGGCATGGAGAAGCTCTACGCCGAACTCGGGCTGGGCGAAAACGACGGCCTGTTCTTCGCCGCGGGTAAGGAGAAGGACGCGGCCAAGCTGGCCGGTGCCGCCCGCACCCGTGTGGGTGAGGAGTTGGGTCTGATCGAGCAGGGCTGCTTCAAGTTCTGCTGGATCGTCGATTTCCCGATGTTCGAATATGACGAGGACCTCAAGAAGGTCGATTTCAGCCACAACCCCTTCTCGATGCCGCAGGGCGAGATGGAGGCGCTGGAAAGCAAGGACCCGCTCGATATCCTGGCCTGGCAGTACGACATCGTCTGCAACGGCTATGAACTGAGCTCGGGCGCGATCCGGAACCATCGCCCGGAAATCATGTACAAGGCGTTCGAGATCGCGGGCTATTCGAAGGAAGACGTCGACGCTAATTTCTCCGGCATGATCGAGGCGTTCAAGCTGGGCGCGCCGCCGCACGGCGGCTCCGCGCCCGGTATCGACCGCATCGTGATGCTGCTGGCGGACGAGCCCAACATCCGCGAGGTCATTGCCTTCCCGCTCAACCAGCGCGCGCAGGACCTGATGATGGGCGCGCCCAGCGCCGTCAGCCCGCGCCAGCTGCGCGACGTGCACATCCGCACCGTCGAACCGCCCAAGACCGCGCCCGGCGAAACCACCCGCGTCGACCGCGCGGGGGAGTGATCGGGCACTTGCGCTGCGCCCGACCGTTCATTAGGGCGAAAGCAATTCGATAACCCCAGATGAGAGGGACACAAATGAGCGATACCGCCGAACGCGTGCAGAAGATCGTCGTCGAGCATCTCGGCGTGGAAGCCGACAAGGTTACCCAGGATGCCAGCTTCATCGACGATCTGGGCGCCGACAGCCTCGACATCGTCGAGCTGGTGATGACCTTCGAAAACGAATTCGGGATCGAGATCCCCGACGACGCGGCCGAGAAGATCACCACCGTCGGCGATGCGACCAAGTATATCGACGAGCACAAGGGCTAAGGCCTCCAGGCTCGCGAAGCCCGCCAGGGTCATGCAGGCTCAGCCCCGGCGGGCTGGGCCTGTTTTCTTTTGAGACGAATTTCCGAATGGAGAACACCATGCGCCGCGTAGTCGTTACCGGGCTCGGCCTCGTCACCCCGCTGGGAGCCGATGTGGAAACCACCTGGGCGAACCTGATCGCCAGCAAGAGCGGCGCGGGGCCGATCACGCGCTTCGACGCCAGCGATCAGAAGTGCCAGATCGCCTGCGAGGTGAAGCCGGCCGATCACGAGTGGGGCTTCGATCCGGGCAAGCGCGTGGATCACAAGGTGCAGCGGCAGGTCGATCCGTTCATCGTCTACGGCATCGACGCCGCCGGCCAGGCCCTCGAAGATGCCGGGCTGACCGAGATGAGCGACGCCGAGAAGGAACGCGCCGGCTGCTCGATCGGATCGGGCATCGGCGGGCTGCCGGGGATCGAGAGCGAATCGATCGTGCTGCACGAGCGCGGGCCGGGCCGGGTCAGCCCGCACTTCGTCCACGGGCGGCTGATCAACCTCGTTTCGGGCCAGGTCTCGATCAAATACGGGCTGATGGGCCCCAATCACGCGGTCGTGACGGCGTGCTCCACCGGCGCGCACTCGATTGGCGATGCCGCGCGCATGATCAAGGATGGCGATGCCGACGTTATGCTGGCGGGCGGTGCGGAAGGCACCATCAATCCGCTGGGCGTCGCCGGCTTTGCACAGGCCCGCGCGCTCAACACCGGCTATAACGACCGCCCGACCGAGGCGAGCCGCCCCTACGACCGGGACCGCGAGGGATTCGTCATGGGCGAGGGCGCGGGTGTCGTCGTGCTCGAGGAATACGAACACGCCAAGGCGCGAGGTGCGAAGATCTACGGCGAGGTCGTCGGCTACGGCCTTTCGGGCGATGCCTACCACGTGACTGCGCCGCATCCGGAAGGGAAGGGCGCGGAGCTCGCCATGCGCATGGCGCTGAAGAAGGCGGGGCTGGAGCCGGGCGATATCGACTACGTCAACGCGCACGGCACCAGCACCATGGCCGACACGATCGAGCTGGCTGCGGTGAGGCGCGTGCTGGGCGACGATCTGGGCGGGGCGAGCATGTCCAGCACCAAATCGGCGATCGGCCACCTGCTGGGCGGCGCGGGCGCGGTAGAGGCGATCTTCTGCCTGCTCGCCATGCGCGACGGGGTGGTTCCACCAACACTCAATCTCGACAACCCGGACGAGGGGACCGAAGGCGTCGACCTGGTGCCGCACACCGCGAAGAAGCGCGAAGTGAACGCGGTTCTCAACAACAGCTTCGGCTTCGGCGGTACCAATGCCAGCCTGGTGATGCGCAAGGTCGACTGAGATGCGCCGCATCGTTCCGCTGGCGATCGCCCTCGTCGTCGCGGTCGTCGGCGCCGCGCTGCTCTGGTTCGCCTGGGGCTGGTACGGGTCGAGCGAGGTAGAGGAGGAGACCTTCTTCATCGTGCCCTCTGGCGCGACGCTGACCTCCGTCGCGCATGAGCTGGAGGACGACGGCCTGATCGCGTCCGCCGACCGGTTCCTGGTCCGGGCGAAGTTTCTCGGCAGCGGCGATCCGGTGAAGGCGGGCGAATTCGCGCTGCCCGCCGGTGCGAGCCCTGCGCAGATCCTCGACACGTTCCAGCATGGCGAGGTGATCCGCCGGTTCGTCACCATCCCTGAAGGGATGCCGTCGATCATGGTCTATGAGCGGCTGATGGCCGAGCCGCTGCTGACCGGCAAGATTTCCGTGCCCAAGGAAGGCTCGGTGCTGCCCGCGACCTACGATTTCGAGCGTGGCGAGCCGCGAGCGGCCGTGCTGGCGCGGATGCAGGCGGGCATGAAGAACTTCCTCGCCGAAGCCTGGCCCCGGCGCAAACCGGGGATCGCGGTCGACAATATCCAGGACGCGGTGACGCTCGCCTCGATCGTGGAGAAGGAAACGGGCCTGCCGAAGGAGCGACGCATGGTCGCCGGGCTCTATTCAAACCGGCTGAAGGACGGGATGCGGCTGCAGGCCGATCCGACGCTGATCTACCCGATCACCAAGGGCAAACCGCTGGGCCGCCGGATCGAGCGTTCGGAAATCAGGGCGGTCAACGGGTACAATACCTATAGCATGACCGGCCTGCCGAAGGGGCCGATCACCAATCCCGGCCGCGCCTCGATCGAAGCGGTGCTGAACCCCGCACCGACCGATGCGGTCTACATGGTGGCGGACGGGACCGGCGGGCACGTGTTCGCCAAGACGCTCGAAGAGCACAATGCGAACGTGCAGAAATGGTACAGAATCCGCAAAGCGCGCGGGGAGATGTGAGCGACCCGTTCATCGTGACCGCGGCGCTGCCAGACGACATCTTTGCCTGGGCCGATCGGTTGCGACAGGCGCATTTTCCCGCCGAGCGCAACCACCTGAAGGCGCATGTGACGCTGTTCCACGCCTTCGCGCCGACGCTGTTCGACGAACTCAAGACCGTGCTGCCCCAGATCGCCGCCGACACCGCGCGCCCGAGGCCGAACTGGGCGGGCTGATGAACCTGGGTCGCGGCACGGCGATCGATATCCGCAGCCCGAGGATGCTCGAGGTGCGCGAACGGATCGCGGAGCGGTTTCACGGCGCGCTGACGAAACAGGACCAGCACAAGCCGCGCCTGCATATCACCGTGCAGAACAAGGTGGAGCCGAACGCGGCGAAGGCATTGCAGCGCGAGCTGGATGGCAGTTACGAACGCCACCGCTTCCGCTTTACCGGCCTGGAACTCCACGTCTATCGCGGCGGACCGTGGGAGTTCGTGAAACGCTGGTCGTTTCGCGGCTGACCGGGGGCGGGTGCGAGCAGCGCTCGAGGTTGCCCGCCGTGCCCCCAATCGCCTGCTAATTGCGCGTAGCGGAAACAGGCATGCCCGGATGGTGACCGAAGACCAGCGCATCCCGCGGATCCTTGCGAGCAGACTTGGCGACGACATAGCTGTCGCCGACTGCTCCGACCGCAATGAACATCACTATGACCTCATTGTCGGGAATGCCGAGGGATTTCCGGACGCTCCTGTCGCGCCTGGCGGAGGCGGTCCATGCGAGAGGGCAGGCTCCGAGTTTCAACGCGTGAAGCCCGTAAAGAAGGGACATGGCGAACATACCGCCGTCGCACCATGCCTGGTGTCGCTCGCCCGATGTGGAGAATGCCTTGAGATCGCTCGTGACGATCAAACCCCATGCCGCGGTATCGCCGAAGCCTGCGTTTCCGGGCTGGAGCGAAAGCACTTCCGGATTGTCGAAGGCGTAGACCTTGCAACCCTGACGGTTGCAGACCGACGGGGCGTTCTGCGCGATGGCGACGGCTTGCTCGATCACCGAACGGGGGACCGGTTCGTCGGTGAACTGCCTGACGGACCGGCGGCTCTTCAGAAACGTGGCTGGATCGGCAAAAGTCATCGGCATGACGACCTCCGTCCCGCCAACCCGCAAATCGCGTGTCTGGTGAACACCATAAAGGCGATCGGCGAGATCGGTATCGTTGACCTCGTCATATGCCAGCACCGCAGAGCTGGCCGCCGCCGCCGTGCTATCCAGGCCATATTTGCGGATATGCTCGTTCACCATCGCAATCAGGTTGTGAACCTTCGCCAGACCGAAGCGATAGCGGGGATTGGGAAGGGACAGGCCCTTCTCGATGCCATGATACGCCTTTCGAATGCGGTACTGCGACTGGGCCTGCGAAATCGGGCGGACGGAACCATGGCTATACCGAACCATCCGACCCGCATCGTACATCGAATCCCGGAATAGCGATAATCCCAGGCTGGCAAAGTGCTTCGTAGCCGTTAGAGCGCTTTTCAATTTACCAATACCTCGAAAAATGAATGCATGTGGTCGATAGGGCGACTGTAAATACTACAGGAGGTATCCGAATGTACTGAGCGGTGTGGGACAGTAATCCTGCAGGCGAATATTGCTTCTTTTCAATAATTCTTCGGGAAGCTCGACTTGATAGCGAGTTCCGCGAGCGGGCAATCGATATGCCGCTCTTTCAAGCTGCTTCCCGAACCAATCGAAGCGGGTGTTCGATGTTCGACTGAGTGGTTTGTCCCGGAACGAGTTCGCGAGGCGCAGCAGCCAGTCCGAGCCTTCCGGGGGCGAGGCACCTACAGCGCGTCGCCACTCGTCCTTTGGGACGATCTGTTCCACTCCAAGAAAGGAGGAGAGGTGCTCGAAAAACACGCCCGTATCGGCGCGCAGTAGTTCCTGCGGAAGAACAAGAACGTTTTCCCGGCCGAAGGCGGAAGCAAATTCTTCGACAAATCTGTCGAATTCGAGACTTATGAAGTCGAAGGTTTTATATTGCGGTTCCGAACTACCGGAAAGAAAATCGGGGAGTGCAAGTCGACCGCCGCGTTTAACATATTGCTGATAAAGCGAGCGAAGCCATTGACCTTGCTCGCGAACCGTAAGCAGAATCTTGGCATGCGGCAGCACCTCGCGCAGGCGGCGCGCCAGAAGGGGTGCCTCACGAGATCCGAAGAACGGGTTTCCCGTCAGTATCTCCGAACTCAACACGTTCACCGAAGCGCGTTCGTTTTTCTGCAGGGCGATCGCTATTCGATCCCGGGCGATCTGAGGGTCCCATTGCCATTCGTGCGGACGAACGAGGTAAGCGTCGACCTCTTCATGAGACATGACATTATTGAAGATATCGATGTCGGAGAAAGGAACCGCTTGCAGCCAACTGGTGCCGGTCTTGTGCAATCCGGGATGAATAAGAATAGGGCGCATTATCGGTTGAGAATGTCGTCTCTGCTAAGCGAATGGTCATGAGCCAGGGAAAGCACGAAGACTGCGGGTTCGAACCTCAATACTTGGAGCGAGATCGGATGTGGTGCTGGGACAGTCCCGAGCGTGGCGCCGCGCAAACCCGGTGAGCTACGGCGTTTATTCTGTAGCTCCTCCCCCGTTCACGCCTATAAGGGAGAACACGGATGTCCGGAGACGGCATGGGCCTTGCCACACGGCCTGTCTCGAAAGGGCGGGCCGCTCCAGGGCAGCGGAGCGTGCCGCGCGAGCCACGGGAAGGTGGAACGCCACACCTATCGCGGCGGACCGTGGGAGTTCGTGAAACGCTGGTCGTTTCGCGGTTGACCGGGGGCGGGTGCGCCGATAAACGCGCCGCCTTGCCCCGGCATATGGCCGGGCGCGGCCCTGTGGGGCGGAGTAGCTCAGGTGGTTAGAGCAGCGGAATCATAATCCGCGTGTCGGGGGTTCAAGTCCCTCCTCCGCTACCATCCTTTGATCCGGAAGCTTCCACAAGCGTCCGCATTTTTCCAAAAATCGAAAGAAAAGCAGAGGGTTGCGGGTGATTCGCGTCCGCATGCGCCCATGGTCTTCCACATGCAGCCAGATTTGGTGTGGGGGTATTTTGGGGGTATTTTCGCGGAGTGTCGGAAAGGAGCGATACCCCCAATGCCTCTCACGGAGACTCAGGCCCGAAATTCCAAGCCAAGTGATCGCGCCTACAAGCTGGCCGACGGGGAGGGCTTATTCCTGTTCGTCCAGCCGAACGGATCAAAGTTGTGGCGGATGAAGTACCGCTTCGCAGGCAAGGAGAAGTTGCTCTCGTTCGGCGCTTACCCAGACCTCGGGATAGCTGCAGCGCGTGCCAAGCGCACAGCCGCAAAGGCGTTGCTAGCCGAGGGCAAGGATCCAACGAAATCCAAGGGGCAAGTGATCTCGCAGGAGGGTGCCACTTTCTTTGATGTCGCAAAGCGCTGGCATGAAAATCGAAAGAGCGCGTTGAATGCCGCGCACGCCGAACGTGTCTGGTCGCGCATGGAAAGGGACGTGTTTCCAGCCATCGGCGAGAAACTCGTGCATGAAATCACTGCGCCCGACGTCCTGGCAATGATACGCAAAATCGAAGCAAGAGGCGCGCTCGATATCAGCCGGCGTGCGAAGCAAGGGGTTGGGCAAGTCTTCCAGTTCGCAATCGCGTGTGGCCTGGCCTCGAATGATCCGACGACACATCTGCGTGGGGCGCTAAAGCCGCGACCACGAGTGAAGCATATGAGCCGGCTGCCGCTCAGCGAATTGCCCGCATTCATCGAGAAGCTGCATGCCTACCAGGAAGATGGCGAACGACGGTCCTCAATCACCCGTGACGCAGTTCTCTTTGCGCTCCTGACTTGGGTTCGAACGAAGGAGCTCCGCTTCGCCGCCAAATCCGAGTTCGAAGACCTCGGCGGCAAATCACCTGTCTGGCGCATACCGGCCGAGCGAATGAAGATGGGACGAGAGCATTTGGTTCCCCTCTCGCAGCAGGCAACGCACATCGCGAAATCTATGATAGCAGCAGCGCCTGGCGAGTTTCTCTTCCCGGGTAACGGCCCGAACAAGCCGCTTTCAGAGAACACAATGATCTACGCGCTCTATCGCCTCGGATACCACAGTCGCCAAACCGTACACGGCTTCCGGGGCTTGGCGAGCACCTGGGCCAATGAGCAGTTGGTCGAGTTCGGCAAGCCGCCCATGTGGATCAGGAAATACCATGAGGATTGGGTCGAACTACAGCTCGCGCATTCGGAGAAAAACGACGTGCGTGGAGCTTACAATGCCGCTGAATATCTGGCTCCCCGGCGCCGGATGATGCAGGACTGGGCTGACTATCTGAGCGGCGGGAAGGTGATCGACATCAAGAAGGCAGGGAAGCGCGCAGCCTGATAACTATGGCATCGATCAGACCGGTCCAATCCAGTCTGCGCGCAAACGATCTCGACCTGCGACAACCCCCTCGACAATCACCGCTGATCCGACGAATTCGCATTCGGGTTCTTCGCTCTCGATGATCCAGACGACTTCGTCTGTCGTGGTCAGGAACATCCCGCGTCTACCGCGGCTTAAAATTCCCGAGACGCGTATTCGACCCGCGCTCACAACACCCCCCGTTCAAAAACGCCAATGGCGCAGCACTTCGCGCACATAGGCCGGCGTCTCGCCATTGCGAGGAATACCGCCTGCGCGCTCGACGGCACCTGGACCTGCGTTGTAGGCAGCGAGGGCCAGATGAACTACCCCGAACTTGTCCAGCATCTGGCGTAGGTATCGGGCCGCACCCAAGATGTTCGCCTTGGGATCGAAGCGATTTGAAACGCCAAGGTCCCGCGCTGTCCCTGGCATCAATTGCCCCAAACCTGCGGCCCCGGCCTTGCTGATGGCCATCGGATTATATCGTGATTCCGTCCATACAAGAGCGTCGAGAAGGCCGCTTGGTAGCGAGTATTGAGCCTCAGCAGCGTAAACATGAGGAAGGTAGCTTGCCCGACGGAATCCCGATGGCGCGCTGCCTTGGGGCTTTGGATATCGATAGGGCAGATAGGTTCGACCCGTATCGGTAGCCGGCGGCTCGGACGAGATCGTTGGAGGCTTTCTCCAAATGCCATGTTCGACGAGAAGGAAGCCATCAGTCCCTTCTGCAACGCGGAAGCCGTCGGTCGTCAACTCCGAGGCAACGGTCATCTGAGGGGGCTCCATCTCCTGCGCGTGAGCGGGGAGGACGGACCCAAGTCCTGTCGTTGCCCCTGCAACTACTGCCCATTTCAGTCTCATTCCCGAATCCTTTGGTGGTCGAATCGGGAAAGAACATATATAGAACATGTGATGTAGGAAAATGAAACGTCAGCGACGCAGAGCGGAGGCTGCGCGGGTGGAGGCACGTTACGATGGAGATGCCCCATGCACCAACACCGATCATCCCAATTCCAAGGTCTGCAACTGGAAAACCGCGCGCGCAAGATAGTCGAGCAGCTGGGCGGTGCCTGGTCGCGTTCGCGCGGAATGTGCTGCTGCCCGGCCCACGACGATCGCACTCCTTCGCTAAGCATCACACTTGGAAAGCGCGCAATTCTTGTTCATTGCTTTGCCGGCTGCACGAACGAGGCGGTGATAGAAGCCATGGCCGGGCTCGGAATACGAATTGCGGACCTGTTCGATGGCACGAGTGGTCCGATCGTGGCCGAACCGCGCGAGGAAGTCGCCAATCGCAATGCACTGAGGCTCTGGCGTGAGGCATCGACCATCGCTGGCAGCCCCGCCGAGAAGTACCTCGTGTCCAGAGGCATCACGATTTCTTCGCCGGAGCTGCGTTTCCACCCGCATATGCCGCTGGGGCCAAAGGGTGCTGTCCGGTTTCTACCCGCGATGGTGGCGGCCGTGCGCAATGATGCAGGAATTCTGGCGCTGCACCGCTCCTTCCTCGACCTCGACAAAACCAGCTTGGCTTCTTTCGATCAGCCCAGGCGTGCGTTAGGCAGCCCCGGTTCTGGGGCGGTGCGTTTCGCGTACCCGAATGGGGGACGCCTTGGCCTCGCAGAGGGAAACGAAACGGCCCTCTCAGCGATGCAAATGTTCAAGGTTCCCTGCTGGGCGACGCTAGGAAACGAACGCTTCGGCTTGGCCACAATCCCGGAATCGGTGCACCAGCTGTATCTCTTTGTCGACAATGATGCGGGCGGGCACCTTGCTGAAGAGCGTGCGCGAGAGGCCTACGCTTGTGAAGGGCGGCTGATTGTCACCAGGCGTCCGGAGCTAACCGGCGACGACTGGAATGATGTGCTCATGCGCTCAGTCCGAGCTACGGTCTGAATGTCGGTGAGAGGAAAGCGGGCTTGGGGCCTTGTGAGGCCCCCGGGCGGATCCATCCGAACGGACACCCGGACAAACCCCGGGCCTCTTCAGGAGGTCTCTCATGTCACACGCAAATACCGCTTTCGCATTCTCCGATCCCGCCGAGCCGCAAGTGCTGGCAGCCGCGAGGGCGCTGGCCGCGCGGCTCGCTGCAGATCAAGCAATTTCACGGCTCACTGTGAATGCAACAATGGCCGATCACTTCGGCGGTAGCGACGCCGAAGGACGCTGGTCCGTACGCGATGCCCATGCCGCACTTGAATTGGCGCAGGTGTTGTTCCTGGCGCAGGCAACTGAATTCTCACCTGCAATGTCTTCCAGCTTCGCCGATGAGGCATTCACGCACCTCGAACGTCTGGTCCCGACCCAGTCCAACCGGAGCGATGAGCAGATCGAGTGGCAACAATTCGCGACGCCGCCCCGTCTGTCCTGGATGGCTGCAAAGGCATGCGCGATTTCTGCCGCTGAACTGGTTCTCGAGCCGTCGGCCGGGACCGGGATGCTGGGCGTATGGGCAGCAAAGGCAACTGCGCGTCTTGCTCTCAACGAGATTTCGCCGCTGCGCCGCGAATGCCTAGGCGTTGTGTTTCCGGAGGCGACAGTCACGGGGTTTGACGGGGAACTGATCGACGAACTTCTCACGCCCGACGTGGGTCCGAGCGTGGTGCTGATGAACCCGCCATATTCACACGGTATCGAGAGGGGCCACGATAGCCGCACTGGGGACCGGCACTTACGTTCTGCCTGGAAGCGCCTCCTGCCCGGTGGCCGCCTGGTCGCAGTGATGCCCGAATGGTTCGAGCTTCCGAAATTCCTCGCCGGGATCGCTGGTCGCCTCTCGTTGCGCCTCAACGCGACGATCGAGCGCGGTTTCATCAAGCAGGGCACCTCAATCTCAACCCGGCTCCTGATTCTCGATAAGGCTGAGGATGGTACCAGCCCGATCATCGCCCAGCCGGCAAACTTTGCCGACCTTCATCTGCTGATCGATATGCTCCCTGACCGGGTAAGCCTGCCCGCGGGACCCAGCATCGGCATCAAGCCAGCATTGCCGCTTCGGCTGGTTGCGAACAAGACGAAACCAGTTCCACTTAAGGTCCATCCAACCGATGCGGCGCCGTCGATCCTGCCGCTTGATTTTACTCCGCTCGAAGCACCTGCGCCGATCGAAAGCCAGGTTGGGCATTATTTGCCCTACCGGCCGAGCCGGATCTCGATTGCAGATGCTGTCCCGCATCCGACCCCCCTAGTCGAATCCGTTGCGATGGGTTCGATAACCGCACCCGTGCCCGAAGTGGTGCCTCAGCTTCCGTCGAGCCTCATTGCTGGGGGCGCCCTATCCGCTGCGCAGGCCGAGACCCTGATCTATGCCGCAAGCGCGCATGCCCGCGATCTGCCGGGACGGTTTGAGCCCGACGACAAGGGCTGCGCCTTGAAGGCGAGCGCCGAGGGGCACGCCTACCGCATGGGCTACTTTCTTGGTGACGGAACTGGTGCAGGGAAAGGACGGCAGGTCGCTTCCGTCATCCTCGATCGGTGGGTGAGGGGCGAACGGCGCCACATCTGGATTTCCAAGAACGAAGCTTTGCTCGAAGATGCCCGCCGCGACTGGAGCGCGCTCGGCGGCCTTCCCATCGACGTCCAGCCCCTTGGCCAATGGAAGCTCGGTGTCCCGATCGGGATGCGCGAGGGCATACTCTTCGTGACTTATCCGACACTCCGTTCGGGTCGAAGCGACGCGACCCGGCTCGATCAGATTCTCGAATGGGCAGGGGAGGACTTCGACGGGCTCATCGTCTTCGACGAAGCCCATGCGATGGCCAACGCCGCAGGCGGGGAGGGCTCACGTGGTAAGGTCAAAGGATCGGAACAGGGCATTGCCGGTGTTCGCATCCAGAATCTGTTGCCGCGCGCTCGCGTGCTCTACGCATCGGCGACCGGGGCATCCGACGTCAATAATCTCGCCTATGCCACCCGTCTTGGCCTGTGGGGTCCCGAGACGGCTTTTGCCAATCGTGAAGCCTTCGTCGCAGACATCCGCGATGGCGGTATCGCTGCAATGGAACTGGTCGCGCGCGATCTGAAGGCACTCGGACTGTACGCGGCGAGGGCACTTTCATTCGCCGGAGTTGAGTACGAGATTCTCGAGCATTGCCTGACCCCCGACCAGGTAGCGGTTTATGACGCCTATGCAGACGCCTGGGCAATCATTCATGCCAACCTGCGCGAGGCACTCGAGGCAACCCGGATCGTCGACACTGACAGTGGCGATACCCTGAATTCAGGTGCCAAATCGGCTGCGCTTTCGGTGTTTGAAGGCACCAAGCAGCGCTTCTTCGCGCAGCTCCTTCTATCGATGAAGCTGCCGAGCCTGCTGCCTGCGATTGATACGGCACTTGCCGACGGCAACGCTGTTGTAGTGCAACTCGTCTCGACCGCCGAAGCCATGCTCAACCGCCGCCTCGCCGATCTCTCCGATGCGGAACGTGAAGCACTCGAAATCGATCTCTCCCCTCGCGAATATGTGGTCGATTACCTCACCAAAAGCTTCCCGGTTCGGTTGATGGCGGTGTTCACGGACGAGAATGGCAATGCCCGGTCCGAACCGATGAGTGATGACAATGGTGCTCCTGTTCTCTGTCGTTCGGCGCTTGCCGCGCGCGACCGCATGATCGAGCAGCTCTGTGCCTTGCCGCCGATCGCGACGGCGCTCGATGCGATCATCGAACGGTTCGGTGTCGATCAGGTCGCCGAAGTCACCGGCCGTACCCGCCGCCTGATCGTCGGGCGCGATGGACGCCAGGTGCTCCAGTCGCGCTCTCCGCGCGCCAATGTCGCCGAAACGCGAGATTTTATGGACGGGACAAAGCGGATTCTGGTTTTCTCCGATGCCGGTGGCACCGGCCGCAGTTATCATGCCGACCTTGCGGCAAAGAACCAGATGCGCCGGGTCCACTTCCTGCTTGAGCCGGGCTGGCGGGCCGATGCCGCAATTCAGGGCCTTGGCCGTACCAACCGCACCAATCAGGCGTCGGCCCCGCTGTTCCGCCCGGTGACCACCGACGTGCGTGGCGAACGTCGGTTTATATCGACCATTGCACGTCGGCTTGACAGTCTCGGGGCACTGACCCGAGGGCAGCGCCAGACAGGTGGGCAGAACCTCTTCGATCCTGCCGACAATCTCGAGAGCACCTACGCCAAGGAGGCGCTTCATCGCTGGTTCGGCCTGTTGTTCGCAGGCAAGCTGGAAGCCGTTACGCTTTCTCGGTTTGAGGAATTGAGCGGGCTCAGGGTCGAAGGGCCCGACGGCGGGATGGTCGATGACCTGCCAACAATCCAGCGCTGGCTCAATCGCATCCTCGCGTTGCCGATTGCTTTGCAAAACGGCATATTTGACGAGTTTCTCGGCCTCGTCGAAGCGCGGATCGATGCAGCACGCCAGGCCGGCACGCTCGACATTGGGGTCGAGACCATTGCGGTGGAGCATTACGAGGTGCTGACCGACACGCTACTGCGCACCGATGCGCTGTCGGGCGCTACTACGCATCTCCTGGAACTCGAGATCGCCCGTGCGCTCAAGCCTTTGCGTCTCAAACGCCTCGAGGAGCTCTACGGCTTTTCAGGTGCGCGTCAGCAGCTTCTGCGTAATACGCGCTCAGGCCGGATCGGGCTGCTTGTCCCAGCGCGCAGCCTGCTCACCGACGAAGGTATGCGTGTGGCCCGCTTCGAGCTTGTCCGTCCCTTGAAGCATGGGCACATCACCGCCGATCAACTCGAGGAGAGCAACTGGGAAACGGTTCATCCAACCGAATTTCAGCGCCTGTGGCAGGCGGAGGTCGATGACGCAGCATCAAATCACAAGCGCGAGCGCCTGCATCTTGCAACCGGCCTGCTGCTTCCAGTGTGGGACAAACTCCCTTCCGACTATGTTCGGGTCAGCCGGATTTCGGCGCGAGACGGACGCTCGCTAATAGGTCGGGAGGTTCCGCTTCATTGCGTGCCCGAACTGTGCCAGGCGCTTGGGCTCGAAGACGAACATGCCTTTTCGGCAGAGCAAATCGTCGATGCGGTGCTCGGGACAGGGCGACCGATGCAAATCAAAAGCCGCGAAGCGCTTACGCTCAAGCGCAGCCTCGTGAATGGTGCGCAGCGGCTCGAACTGGCTGGTTGGTCGGCGTCGCGCCTCGACTGGTACAAGGCATATGGGTGCTTCACCGAGATCATACGCTATCAGACGCGACTTTTCGTCCCGACGACGAACGCTGTGGCGGTGTTGGCGCGGCTTGCAGGTCAAATTTGACGTATCTTGCCAAATGGCATTAAAAATGCTATATGCTGCCATATGGAGAATAGTCATGTTGGCTTTGCAACCCATTGATACCGTCCCACACGCCTTCCGGCACGATCCTGTAACCCAAGAGGAAGCAGCGGCGATGTTCCGCGCCGTGCTGAACCTGTTCGGGAAATGGGAACTAACCGACGAACAAGCCGCGACTTTGCTCGACATGCCGGTTCGCTCCTATCGGCGGTGGAAGGCGGGGGGTGCAGGCCGTGTCTCGCGCGATGGCGCGGCGCGGCTCTCCAACCTGATGGGTATCCACAAGGCGCTGAGGATCATCTTTTCCGAAGCCCAACGTGGCTACGCCTGGATCAAGGCAGGTAACGCCGCCTTTGCCGGAGAGAGTGCGCTCGACGTCATGCTTGGCGGCGAGCTGACCGATATCATGCGGGTGCGTCGCTATCTTGATGCCGAACGTGGTGCCTGGTGATTGATCCCCAGGCAATTCCGGTTGCCCAGGTCGAGTGGAAAGGTGCTGTGCGGATTATCCGCAGTGCCTTTCCACCGATCGACCTATTCGAAGATATCGCAGACCCCGCAGATTGGCCGCTGCTGATCTCTGCCGAGCAAAAAACCAATCCCCGCATCATGGCGACGATCGGCAATCTCGATCTGGTACCTGCTGACCGCCGGGTAGGGGGCAACGGCGCATCCTATCTGATGGCCCCGTTCACGCATGTCAGCACTGACCGACCAAGTCGCTTCACCGATGGGACCTACGGCGTCCTATACGCGGGGGATTCATTCGAAACTGCGCTGTTCGAGACAATCCATCATCATGCCCGCTTCATGGCTCGCACCGTAGAAGCGCCAGGCTGGACCTCACAGTTCCGTGAGATCATCCTTTCGGTAAGCGCCGATCTTCACGATCTCAGGAGCCTTGTCGCAGGCAATCCTGCGCTAGATCCCGACAACTATGCTGCATCGCAAGCCCTCGCTGTTGAGCTTAAAGGGGGCGGGGCCGAAGGTCTTGTCTATCCGAGCATCCGGCATCCGGGTGGTGAATGTGTCGGCTTGTTCTACCCGGATTGTGCATCCGACCCCACTCAAGGACGTCACCTTGACTATCACTGGGACGGAAAGGGTGTCGATCTGGTTCGAGACGTTGGTACAGGGGCGGTGTTTCGGTTGGTGGATGCTGCGTAGACTAAAGATCCTACGTCCGGGTTCTGCTGCGGTGATTTCGGCAGCTTTGGGCCCTAAGGTCGGTCCTTCGGTTTGTCTCTTCACGATCCCACAAGTTGCCTTGAAACACGCTCACTCGCCAAAGCCGCGCTGTCGCCAGCGCTCGCTGCAAACCGATACGCTGCTGCAATGAAACACTTTCCTTCCATGGAACTATGATGGCATTTCCCATTGCAACACTGAGTTGCTATGATGTTCCGAGAGAGAAGTAGCTGATCGCAGCATCGGTCGAGAGTTCGAGAATGGGGGAATTTCGTCTTTGAACAAGATCGTAGCACTAGCCATCCATGACATTGAGCGTCGAGATGGCACCTATCAGGTACAGGCGGCAGACAAGCAGCTCGCGGTTACGTCGACGACCCAAAGGGTCATCGACGAGTTGTATGACCTTTACAATCGGCGCGCATCGAAATCACATGGGAGGTTCACGACTGCGGAAGGTTATCCGACGCAGGCGCAGGTACGCGATTATGTCGAGGATCCTGAGAATGATTTTCTCCGCCTCACATTGCGCATGATGGAAACCCTTCGCAGCCAAGCGCAAGCACGATCCGCGTCGACGGGTGGCCACGTGCTCTTTGCGCACTTCCGCCGGGAAGGGCACGACTATCTTCTCGTAGCAATCATCACCGACAAACTGAGCGCTGCGCTGACATCGCAGCGCGACGTACGGGATGTCCGTCACTTGGATCTTGATGGTTTTCGCTTCGCTGGTCGCATCAACCTGACCGCCTGGGCAATCGGGGACGAGCGCTACATCAGCTTTCTCAAAGGCAAAGGCGATGTGTCGGAGTATTTCCGACACTTTCTTGGCTGCGACTCCGTCGTTCAGGACCGCGTCGATACCTCCAATCTCGTCGCAGCGCTTAAGGAGTTCGTGGCCGAAGCGAAGATGTCAGAAAAGGAAGGCAACGAGTTTCTCGGCCGTGCCAAGGCGATCTGCGAGCGGGCATCTCGCGCACGGGAGGAGATTGAGTTCGACGCGCTTGCGAACGAGCTGATGCCGAAGGACCCGAAGAAGCTGGCCGATCATCTCGCGCATACCGATCGGGGTCTGAGCGACCGATTCGTACCGGACCGTCGGGCGTTGGCTTCTCTCGTTCGCTTCCGCGGCGGCACAAAGCAGTGGAAGGTTGAGTTCGATCGGGACGCAGTGAGCAATCGATCGGTGATCTACGACGCTGCTGCTAACACGCTGACGCTTACGGGGCTTCCCGACGACCTCGTCGCGCAGCTAAAGTCCGAGGGCTTGGGCGGTGGCTGACATCGGCTTCGCCGATCTCGTCGAGATTTACCGGCACACCAGTTTCGATGGCAAAGGCGGCGGCACGCTGACGATTGCGAATGAGGGAATCGCGGACACGCTCCGCGCCATCGAGACCGACCAAGACTTGTACGACCTCACGCAGATAAGTCTGGTCCACCAGCGCGACCCCATGGTCGGCACCCAAGTCGCGATCAACGTCGCAGCACCCAGCCTAAAGCTCGGCTTCCTTGCAGCCACCTTCGACGCATTGTTCCTATCTCCGGGTGCGGCGTTCACGGAACCCACGGACTACTTCGTCGCCGATCTAAACTACGCCGCCGGTGACAATCCGGTGCCTGAAGTTCTGGCCCGTTACCGCGCACTGCTTACCGTCGTCGCTGCGCTGAAACATGCGGCTTCCTACGTTGTCGAGTTACAGAGGGAGCTGGTGTTCATCGGCAATGAAAATGTGGTCGTGCCGATTGTATTCACCCAGGCTGATCTTCGGGAATCACTGATCGCGGGGGCCACCCGGCTCGGGCGGTTGTTCGAAGACTCGCTTCACGGTCAGGAAAAGGCCGATCTGCTCGCTGCGGCGGTGATCGAACTCGTCAGCGGCCAGCGTCAAGCAAAACGATTCCAGTTCATCATCGCCAACCTCGATAGCCTCTGCGAGGAGGTGGAGAAGGGCTATCGCCTTTTTGTATCGAGCTTCTCCTATTCGAAAATAAGAAAAGAAATTGAGACAGCGCGGCTGGACTACATCAACAAAATCCACAAGACGATTGTAGATATTCAAGGCCAGCTGCTGGGCATCCCGGTCGCAACCATCGTCGTCGCATCACAACTCAAAATATCAAGGAACTGTGGACTCGAGTTTTGGACGAATTGCGCTGTGCTCTTGGGCGCGTGGATATTCGTTGCACTTCTCGGACTATCGGTGCGCAATCAGTGGCACACGCTGGCGATGCTGGCGGGCGAGATAACGGGACAGCGTGCAAGGTTTGAGGACGACTATGCGGCGGTCAGCAACGACTTTGTCGATGTCTTCGACGATCTGGACGACAGAATTAAGTGGCACCGCTTCGTTCTTGTCGCCGTATCTGGACTGGCGATAGTTGGCGCGCTTGTCGCCACAGTCGCATTCCTTATGTTGACCGAAGTAGGATCAGCTCGCTGCCTCGTCGGCGGGGCTGGTTCTTCGCGGATATAATCGTCGCGTAAACAAATGACGACTTTTCTGAGGTATTTTCCGAAAACCGTCAGCCCGCCATCGCCCGAATTCCAGAAACCTCCGCTGCTGCGCTATTGACGTCACCGTGCACTGCCTCGACGACCGGCGAATCCAGCTGGCTATCCGAACTCACTACCCTGAAAACCTTTGTTACCACATGTTCATCCCATAGCGCTGCTGAGGCAGCGCGGTCGTAGTTCCAGATCATCGTTGATTGAAAGAGGGGTAGGAGTTGACCAAGTCCTTGTGATATTGGGCAATGATGCACTCCCTTCACGCTCAGTTCTCTGATGTCGATGATCTCTTGCGAGAGGCAGTGCATGGGAGGTTACGTGATCACGGTTCTATCGTGATTCAGAACTCGGGCAGGATCGGCCCGCTAATTGAGTTGCTAGCAGGTGCTCAACAATTCCCAGGCGAGTATAACTCCATTTCTTTCGCGGGGGCGTTCGCTTCTAAAGTTCGTGAGGCGTGGGCGACGGGTAAGCCATTCGGCGGCGGCTTCAACGATCAGGCAGGAGCATTCCCACTCCCTGCTGAGAACCCAGTCGAGACCCGAGACCAAACTTGGCAGCAATGGCTGCTCCATGCGGAGAATGCCGCGAAGAATCGCGGTTTTCCCGCCCGGCTCGTTGCATCGCTTATCGGGGCGATGGGTGAGATGCAGGACAATGTCTACGAGCATAGCGGCGCGGCTCATACGGGACTGGTCGCCTATGCCGTCACGGATTGCTCTTTCGAGTTTGTAGTGGCGGATCGGGGCATGGGTGTGCTGGAAACGCTACGGCAAAATCCCGACTACGCGCATCTGCCGGATGCAGGGGCGGCGCTGGCCGAGGCCATCAAAACCGGTGTGTCGCGCTATCCCACGTCAACTGGTCGTGGACAGGGATTCGTACAGCTTTGCCGGTCCATGGTGACTGACCGAGCGGAGCTTCGCTTCCGCTCTGGCGATCACGCGCTCATGCTTTGCCCGACCCATGACCCCCTCAATGGCGATCAGCGATTAAGTCATACGTCAGCCCTCGCGGGCATGACGATCTGCGCGATTTGGCGCGCGGAAGCCCTCTGACGCAGCGTCGCGCCGTTTTTCGGCGTGCGTGCGCGCCAGAATGATGTGGTGACTGTGGAGCGCCGCGACGTTCTGCTGCAACAACGCATCGATCGGCGCGCCAGGCGGAGTCGGATGCTTGCGCCACACCAACTTTCCATCGTGCCGGAATTGCGCCTCCTGGCGGCAGCGGGTCTTGGTGAAGGCGTCGGTATCGATCATCGTCACCCCCGCAAAGGCTGCCCGCAGCGGTTCGAGCGCGCGCATGCCTCCGCGAACCACCAAACCAAGCCGTTGCGGCACGCGCGCGGCAAGGGCGGTTAGCTGCGCCACATGCCAATCCAGCCGTTCGCCACGGCCTGCACCGGTCGCGAACTCGAAAGCCAGATACTGAATCTCCGGGCGCTCAGCGATCAGCTCGCCCCAGCGCTCAAAATCCCGTTCCGTGCGCGCGTTCGCATGTAAGGCGGTCGGCAGCCCCGCCTGCATCATCTCAACCGTCGCCATCAGGATACGCTTCATGGCATGCAGGTTGTCGGTGCGGGGCACATCGGTCAGCACGCTGTAATTGGGAGGCGTGATCAGCGCGATGTCAAGGGCTGCCAGCTGCTGAAGCATGGCAGGCCTGTCTTTTGCCGCCCAGTAACGCTCGATCTTCTTATCCCGCGCCACACCGGAAACCACAAGCCGCGCATTCGGATCGATGCCGAATTTCTGGCTCAGCGCTGTGCGGTCAGGATAGCGTAGCGTGCCCGCGTCGATGTCCAAAAGCGCGTAGAGCGGCAGCGCGACAATCGGAGAATTGAGTGTACCGACACGCGCTGTGGCATGCTCAATCATCGGCACCATCGGCGGCAGTGTCTCAACGGCGATTCGGGGAGCGCGGGGGACGTTCGCGAACTCCAACCCGCTGACTTCCCTCAGGCGTGCCACGAACTGCTTCGGCTTGCCCCGGCAGACAAGATCACAGCTCGCCTTATCCTCACAGCGGCAGTAATCGCCGCAGTCAAAGAAGCTAGCGCCGTTATGGACACCACCGCAGATGGGGCGGTCAACACAGGTTACGCATCCTAGCGAACATGGCATGGTGGCGGCATCATCCCACAGGCTCTGCGCATTGCGCACGAGGCGGGGAAGCGAATGGTTGTTGGCATTCTTCATTGCAAACGAAGCTCCGCACTGTTGCCGAACAGACTGACCCGTTCGACGATCCCAAGGGCGACGCCGCCGCATTCGGTAATGGATGCGTGCATGTCCGATGGCAGGCCATCCACCGCGCCAATGCGGCTTTGTCCCCGGCACACCATGGCGTTACCGGACCCGCACTGCACCACCAGCTCGTCGCCAGCCTGCACGCTCATGCCGGGGTCGATGTCCGCCGTAATGGTGCGCTGCTGCGCCCCAAACTGAACATCGAACAGTCCCGATTCCTTGAGCCGGTCCCTGCCCTTATTCCAACGCTTGCTCCAGGGCTGACCGGACTGTTCGCGGATAAAATCGGCCCCCATCAGATCGCCTCCATCACAGGGCTAAACAGCTTGGTTTTGCCGTGACGCACTTCCTTCAGCATGCCCTTGGCGGACAGCGTCGCCAGCCGGTTGTTCCATGCGGTGGTTCCGATCTTGTCATCGGGGCGGAGCTTGGCCAGGTCCGGCGCGGAAATCGGATGATGCGCGGCGATCAGTTGAATGGTGTTCATCTGCCCGGCATCCAGCTCGCCGAGAATGTGCGGTTTGTAAGCTGTACCGTCCGTGGCGAGGGTGCATGCCCAAATGGCGTCATTGCGACCACGAAGATAGGTGGCAAGTTCTTCCTCGATGATCGCATTGGCATTGGCGACGACCGGGTAGATCATGCCCGCCGCGTTCCGGCAGAAATCACGGAATCCCATGACGGCCTCTCGAAGGAACGACCCGGTCGCGATGTCCACTTCAGCGAAATCGAGGAAGGCGAGGGTGGGCTGTGCCACCGGTTTCGTCTTCTCAATCAACTTGGCGAGCATTTGCCGACCCATGGCGCTGCCCGCCAGCGTTGTGCTTCCGGTCAGGCTGGTCAGCATTGGATATCGAATCATTTCATAACCCTCATTCACGAAAGTGAGATATATGAGGGCCAGTGGTTGGTCAAGGATTGCTCCGAAAACATCGCGTGCGCTGTGGACGGGTCGGGCAAGCAACTTAGCAAACGTCCATGCCATCGAAGCGGTCATGCAACCGCCCCCATCATCGCTTTTTAGGTAAACACGAGCATTCCGACGTAGTCTTGCAAGGGATGTCACCAAGCAATCAGAATGAGAGCTGGGACCATATATGTTGCAAATCGGAAGGTCCGATCGCTCCCCAGCGCGCCCAGAGGTGGATCGTCAGCCGTCGGCCCACCGCCACTCGTTGAGAGGGGAGGGAGCTTGCTTCTGATTGAGCCGAAGGAGCGTCGATGGTCGATGCTTGAGCTCGCAATCAGGAGTAAGTCCCATGATCAAGTCGATCCCACTGACCAAGTTGGTCCAGTCCCCTCGCAATGTGCGCCGTCACGGTGACCCAGCCGCAGATTCCGAACTAAAAGCGAGCATTGCAGCCCATGGGTTGTTGCAGAACCTCATCGTTCGGCCTGCGGCTCGTGGCAAATTCGAAGTCGAAGCCGGTGAGCGCCGCCGGTGCGCCTTGCTGGCGCTTGCCGAAGAAAAAGTCCTGCCGAAGGGCTACGAGGTTACCTGCCTCGTGCTTGAGGACGATGCGGAAATCGCAGTCGAAACGAGCCTGGCCGAAAACTTCCATCGCCTCGCGATGAACCCGGCCGACGAAGCGCAGGCGTTCGCTGCCCTGATCGAGGCAGGCGCATCGATGGAGGATGTCGCGCGCCGGTTCGGACTGACGGTCCGCTTCGTTGAAGGCCGGCTGCGTCTCGCGACCCTCGCGCCTGTCGTCTTCGATGCTCTGGCATCTGGCGAAATCACTCTCGATCTCGCCAAAGCTTTCGGCGCGACCTCCGACCAGGAAATTCAGGCTCGCGTCTATGCACAGTCGTCCCCGGGCTATTATGCGCCCAGCGCCGACAGCATCCGGCGCATGGTGCTCTCCGGCACGGTTCGCGGCAGCGACGCTCGGGCCCGTCTTGTCGGGCGCGAGGCCTATATCGCTGCAGGTGGCCGGATCGAACGCGAACTATTCGACGACGATGACAGCGAGTCCTGGGTCGATGTCGCGCTTCTGGAAAGCCTCGCCTCGGAGGAAATGGAGAAACGCGCCAAGGCGCTCGCAGCAGAGCAGGGTCTTGCCTGGGTCAAGCCGACGCTTGACGCCTATGCCAGTCACGATCTCGTCGAAGGCCTCATTCGACTTCCAGCCGAGCCGGCTCCGTTGACTGACGCCGAACTGGCCCGCCTTAACGAGCTCGATGCCTCGTACGACGAGCATGCGGCCATTCTTGAGGACGAAGACAGCGCCGAAGAAGCAATTGCTGCGGCCGAGGCGACGATCGAAGCGATCGAGCGCGAATGCCAGGACATTCGGGCAAAGCCCCCGGAGCTGGCACCCGAACTGAAGGCCGATGCCGGAATGATCCTCTTTCTCTCGCGCGACGGCACACCAGTTCTCCAGCCGGTGTTCTACGGCGAGCGCGACATCGAAGTCGTTGGTGACGAAGATGTCGTCGAAGTCGTTGCGAGTGTCGGCAGTGATGGCAAACGCCGTGCAGCGCTTTCCAAGCGTCTGGTCGACGAACTTGCGATGCAACGTCGTGACGTGCTCGCGCTCCACGTGGCATCGGATCCCGGCCTTTCGCTCGACATTATGGTCTTCACCCTCGCGGATGCCGACACCCACGACTGGCGGTCACGCGCGGCCACGACCCTGCGTGGCGGCGTCCCCGCGGGTCCGATTGTCGGGTTCGAAGCGAAGGATGCGCCGGCAAGCGCGTCCCTTGCGGACCTGCGCTCGGGTCTCGATGAGAGCTGGCGATCTGGCGAAGACGCTTCGGCGCGCTTCAATATGTTTCGGGCACTCGCTGATGAAAGTCGCGCAGCATGGCTTGGCTTCGTCGTCGCTCGCACGCTCGAGGCGAGCCTCAACATGGCAGGCGAACGTCAGATCACGTTCCAGGATCATCTGGGCAGCACGATCGGCATCGACATGGCGCAATGGTGGCGTCCGACCGCGGCAAACTACTTCGACCGCGTCTCGAAGCAGGTCATCCTTGATGCGCTCACCGATGTCGGCGGCCTGGAACTGTCCTCGCGCTTCGCATCGGTGAAAAAGGGCGATCTTGCGATGAGCGCCGAGCGCGTCTTCGCGGGGACCTACATCACCGAAGTCGAAGTTCGGGAAAGGGCGCTCGCCTGGGTGCCCGAAGTCATGCGCTTTGCCGACCAGCCGGAAATTCCTGCCGATAACGAAGCGCAAAGTCCCGATGCGGATTTCGTCGCCAACGACGACAATCAGCCCCCGAGCGAGCTGGCCGCCTGACCTCCTCCTGACAGGAACGGCTGCTCGCCACCGTGAAGCGGTCCTCCGGCACATGCCGGGGGGCCGCTTCCTTCATGGAAAGAGAGCGGAGGGGGCTCCGGGATCTCCGGCACTGACCGACGGAACTGTCGTCAGGCCATTTCAGGAGATCCAACATGGCCTATCGCAAGGGACAAAGCGGCGGAGTGTCGCCTGCTACCCGTATCACCCAGGAAATCATCGCCCGCCTCGAGTCCGGCACGAAGCCGTGGATCAAGCCATGGCGCGGTGTGCCAGTCTCGCGCCCATTGCGGGCGTGCGGCATCCCTTATCGCGGCATGAATGTATTCTGGCTCTGGATGGTTGCCGACATGTGCGGTTACGCCTCGCCGTTCTGGATGACCTACAATCAGGCCCATGAACTGGGCGCACAGGTGCGCAAGGGCGAAAAATCCACCATCGCCATCTTCTACAAGAGCTACACCAAGAAAGTCGAAGCCCCCGAAACCGGCGAAAAAACCGACGAAAGTCGTCGTGTGTTGAAGGCCTATCCGGTTTTCAATGCTGATCAGGTCGAAGGTCTGCCCGAGCGTTTCCATCCCGCCGCGACGCTTGAGGTGGTGGAGCCCGAGGGCCGTCAGGCTGAACTCGACTCATTCTTTGCCCGTATTCCGGCCGTGCTGCGGCATCAGGGCGACGAAGCCTATTATGAGCCAGTGGCTGACCGGGTGACAATGCCGCCCGCGCATCTCTTCTCGGGCTTCGACCACTATTACGCGACGCTCGCGCACGAGCTGTCGCATTGGACCGGCCATGCCAGTCGCCTCGACCGCAATCTCAAGAATCGATTTGGTTCTGCAGCTTACGCTGCCGAGGAACTCATTGCCGAACTTTCGAGCGCCATGCTTGGCGCTGAACTCGGTCTGCCAGTCACACACCTCGATAGCCATGCCAGCTATATCGAGCACTGGCTCAAGCTCCTGAAGCAGGATGACCGTGCCATTCTCACCGCTGCCGCGAAGGCTGCGGAAGCATCAAGGCTTTTGCTCAGACTCGGAGGACGGATCTCTGCCGATGATACCGACGAAGCGTCCGCCGACGCTGCGTTGGCCGCCTGAAGGAGGGTGTCATGGGCCGATCGGTCAGTTGCCCCAGCGGGGCCATTGTCGCCTTCACTGTGCTCGAAGTTGAAAACGACGACGACTGGGACTTCGAATATGAGTGGCTCCGCGAAGATCTGCGCGAGCGCGCAGGGCAGGCATTCCCTTCCCTGATCGCGCACGACGGTTGGCGAGGCCGCGAAGACCGCATCCTCATGCGCAATGCCTATGCAGATTTCGGCGTGTCGGTTTACGCCGGCCTGGTTGCGGTGTGGATCGTCGAGCGTGACGATGGCGCCTATTGGGATGCCGATTGGCGCACGGCCAGATCGCCCAGAGCACAACGCTGGCTGTCCCAGATCGCCCCGCGTTTTGAAGCGTTGTTCGGCGACTACGTCTGCCTCGGTCACATGTCGAACGGTGAAGGCGTTTACGCAAAACGGGTGGCCTGAATGCGCCAGTCACTTTGACCGTGGCGAGGTGCCTGTCCTCCCTGACGAAGTCTGCTTTTGCACTCATGGCCTGAAGCCATGCGAGAAAGGCCCTGGGCCAGCCGCCAGTCTGCCGCAACCCGGCTTGCGCAGGCCCGAGTTGGCCCGGCCCTGTGGGCCGTTGGCCTGCCCGCGCCAGCCTGCCCAAGCAGGTTTCCCCTGTCGGGTGCGGAGACTGCCTCCAGCTGGCCCTGACGGGCTCTCGCTGGCGCAGCCATGAGCGGGTGCGTCAGCCTCACGCCAGTCAGGAGGACAATACCCATGCACACATCATTTTCTGACCAACTTGCCGGCCTCGATCTTTCCGGTTTTTCGATTGGTCCTGCCCCGGTTTCCACCAATGACTTTCCGGTCCACGAGGCGGTCGTCCAGACTCTCGAAGCGGTCTGGTCCGATCTCTTTGCAATGGTCACGGGGACTGCGCTGGAGGCCGATGCCGAGGACCTCGGCTGGGCGCTCGTCAACATCTTCCACCGTTCCGCGACCCGCAAATCGACCGCCGTCGACCGCGCAACCGACGAAGTCCGAGCGCTCGTCGCCACTGCAGATGGATCCGAAATTCACACCCATGAACTCGAGACCCAGGTTGAGCGTGCGCAGTGTGCCGAAGGGGCCATGATCGCTCTCGAAGAGATGCGCGAAGTGGCCGCTGCCCTCTATCTTAACGAATTCGGCTCCTCGTGGAAGCCCGTGTCGAGTTCGCGCTTCAATCACAGCGCCATGCTGACTTCCGCGCTTGTCGAGGGCCGCGAGTTCGTCCGAGCCCGGTCCGAAGCCAAGCGCCGCGCCGCCACGCCAGAAGGTACGCCGGTGATATTTGCCGGTGGCCGCACACGCCATCCAAACGAGCAGGACGCTCTCACTTTTGCCAACAACGTCTGGGCTACTCTGGACAAGGTTCACGACCGGGTTCCTGACATGGTTCTTGTCCACGGCGGTGATACCAAGGGCGTTGACCGTCTGGCATCTTCATGGGCGGAACGACGCAACATTCCGCAAATCAGCTTCTCTCTCGACATGCGCCTGGGGGCACGCGCAGGCTTCAAGCGCAACGAGCGTATGCTCTCGCTTGACCCCCGTTATGTCGTCGCCTTTCCCGGAAACGGGGTCCTGGAGCGCCTCGTCATCGAAGCCAAATCCCGTCGGATTACCGTCGTTGATCGCCGCGGTCCGCTTGGAACTTCTCCAAAGCGCGCGGCTCAGGATACCGACTGATGCGTCCGGCATCGCGCCAGCGCCATCGGCGCTGGCGCAGCCCGTCAGAGGAAAGAGATCGCCTGATATCGTGGGCAAGACGATCGGTTCTTGCCCGCACATTGCAGGAGAAATCTCATGACTGATTTTCAGAATCATGGCGGACTTTACTGTCCGCCAAGCCGAACGCGCGGCGCAGGCACAAAGTGAAATCCAACGGCTCAAGGCAGCTATTATTGCTCCGCTGCGCAATGCCGAAATTGCCCGCGTAGAAATCCGTTTCGATGGGTGCGGCGACAGCGGTGCTGTCGAAGAATGCGTCTTCTCTGACGCCGGCGGGGCGAGTGTTCCGTGTCCCGAAGTGACGATCGACTGTGCTGGAGAAGGCGACGATCAGAGCCTCAATTCCGCCCTCGAGCAACTGACTTACCTTGCTCTCGAACGCCATCATCCCGGATGGGAAATCAATGATGGTGCCTGCGGCGAACTGGTCATCGACGTGGCTACGCCGAGTTTCGTTCTGGACTGCCAGCTGCGTTACACAGCGACCGACGACCATTCGACTGATCTCTAGGAGAGGTGCGATGGCTCATTGCTACTATCACGCCCTATCGTCGGTCCGGAAATGGGGAGGGGTGGTGGACGATTACCTCCCGCTCCACCAATGGTTTGACCAGTCAAAGGCGATCTTTGCTGATCCGCGGCACCGGGCCCTTCGGCACCATGCCGAAGGCATATTCATGCTCGAAACGCTGTTCGGGCCTACTATCGTCAACGCCGACAGCCGTGTCGTGCCTGTTCGCCTTGTAGGCGAACAGCACGTCCGCGAGGACTTGGGTACGATTCCTTCCTTTGCGGATTGGGGGCGCCTAATCACGCCCCAAGACTGGATGTTGCGGGGTCATCGTCTGGAAGAGCCTATGCCGCTTGGCACTGTGGAGACTGCTGCTGGCGGTGCGTTTTCAGGGGGTCTTTCGTCCGCTTCGGGAGAAGCGTCCGTAGTCGAGATATGATGTCGCCTTCGAGGCAGGCGAGGTCAGGGGGTACGTCGCATCCCGATAGTACGAAAAGTCATGGCTTGGCCTGTGCAATGCACTCGGGACCAACCCGGCCTCTAAGCAAACCTTTCCTGAAGCATCCCCGTCGAGACGCGCAACCCCGATCAGGTCCGGCCGAGTTGCCGGGCTGCGCCCGGCTGCCCGCACCACCCGAACCAGATCGAGGTTTCCCTTCGGTGCGCTTCGCCGTGGCCGCTTCCTAGTCGGGTTTGCAGCCGGGATGGACCCGGAATGCTCGATCAGGAGAAAGACCATGACCAATCTCGTTATCCTCGTTGGCCGCATCGCTCGCGACCCCGAAACCCGCACTACCCAGGGCGGCACCAACATCACCTCGATCTCGGTCGTCACCGACCGTCCCGCCCGCAAGGACGGCAAGACCTACAAGGACGAAAACGGCTACACCGCCAAGGACAGCGAATTCCACCGCGTGACCTGCTTCAACGGTCTCGGCCAGAACGTCGCCAAGTACTGCACCAAGGGCCAGCTCGTGACGGTCGAGGGGCGCATCCACTATACGCAATGGGAAGACCAGGACGGCACCAAGCGCTATGGCTGCGAGATCATCGCCGACAAGGTGGACTTCCTCACCAAGGGCCGGACGTCAAACAATGAAGGTGCGCCCGACATCGATGAGGACTGAGCGCCTCCCGCAAACAACAAGGCTCCGATGGTTCGCGCCATCGGGGCCTTTTTTTGTGCTCGCTGGCGTGAACGGCGGGGCGGGGCATCGAGCCCACACCCCGCCGCGATTGAAGTGTCAGGCGGGGGAGAGCCGCTTGAGAGCATCGTCGATTCCGATGGTAAGCGATGCGCGGATGAGCTGCTTCAGTTGCGCCGGTTCGATCGTTTCGGCTCCGCATTCGAGAAGAACCTTGCCCAGTTCGCCGGCTGCTTCATCACGGAGCCTGGCCTCCTGTGCATCGAGTTCTTCGCGCTGCTCCCGCAGTTTCTTGAGCGCATTACGCGCGCTCGGTTTGGACCTGGCCATCAGATTGTCCTTTCGCTGGCCGTTGGTCCCCTCCACGCGCGACAGTGCCAGCATGGGGCCATGTAGGAAAACGGTTTTTGCCGCGATGCCAGTGCTTTTCACGCTGACGTTGGAGAGGTCTCTCTCGCAGAAAGTCCAAGTGTGATGCGGGCTTTGGGGCCGCGTCAAGGACGACGGGGCCCCACCATTTTTACCGGGCAAGCCCGGCAAAAATCGTTTCCCCCATCGCCGCTTCGCGGCCGCGCTATGCGCGGTCCCTGACCCGGCCCGTCACCCACATCCTCGCAGCTCCTGATGCGACGCATCGAACATCAGGAGGAAAGATCATGTACGCTTCACTGAACATCGCGCAGGATTCATTCCAGGCAGATCAGGCAGCTTTCGTTGCCGCACTCGACAAGGCTCATGCCCGGTCCCTTCACAGCTACTTCACCCAATATGTGCTGACCGATGGTGAGGCAGGTTACATCGCGGTCGATGAGGGCGATTACGGCGCACTGCCCAAGGCCATGCTGGACCGGGTCATCGACACTGTGCCCGGAAAGCTGAGCGATGAATTCTGAGGCTACACACAAGGAGGAAGTCCGTCAGGGCTTCCTCCTTTCTTTTTGCTCGGGTCCCGTATTGTCGCTCCCGTAGGTATCGCGCGAGCATTCCCTGCAGCATCAGCCCTCGGCGTCCGACACATCGAATTCCTCCAGCCGATCGGGCATGTCGAGCACCTTCATGGCCGCTGCTGAAATGGCCTCGGCCTTCGTCGGAAAGGCTTCCGCTGAACTGATCGACACGCCGCTCGAATAGGTCACGGTTGCCTGGAAACCATTGCCTTTGGGCGTCGCGCTCAGTGTTACATCCGCCATAGCCATGCTCCTGGTGGGGTGCCCGCGACACCATTCTTCCTGCCGGCGGACTCGATCGATCTTTAACACAATCGGCAATCGAGCGGCATGGTATTCGTCCCTTGGTCTTGGGACTTCAAAACCGTCGATCCCGTGCAGGTCATGACACTGGGATCTACCCTCTAAGCTGGGGACGGAAGAGCACACCCTACGCGACAAATCGCAGGCGGTAGTCAGTAAAAAAGATAGTAAAGACAGGGCGTTGATGGATTCCTGCAAAAATGGCTGCTTCTCAATCAGAAATGAATGGTCGCCAATTCGCCAATCGAATTTGATTGAAGGCAGCCAGAAAGGGCGCATTCCTGCGCATCTCGCATGTTCTTGACATGTTCTCGTTTCTGATTTAGACAATAACCGCCTTTCGCAGTGCGTTCCGGGCTCCTGACCACAAGGAGTCCGTGCATGACACGGCCAAAATCTCTCCAGGTACATGTCACCGTCGAGCTCGCTGAGCGGGTTCGTACTGCAGCAAAGCGGCGCGATATAAGCGTCAGCGAATGGATCCGGTCGCTGCTTTCGCAGGCATGCGAAAACGACGACCTTGCATCCAAGCTCGAAACATCGGTCGACCGCATCAGCCGTCAATCAGTGTTCACGATGGTCGGCGTCGATGCCCTTCTCGCAGGGCATGCCGATCACGGTCTGCGTGAGCGAGCCCATCAAGCCTACGCGCGCAAATGCAAGGAACTGGGGCTTACCGCAAACGCCGGCGAGGGAGGTTCCGATGAAGCGTAACCTCGTCAACTTCACGCGCGGAAGTCAGTTGCTTGGGCACTTCAGCTTCATGTTTGCAGCAGGTCTCAAGGGGCCGCTGATCATCGCCGCCATCGGCATTTCCTGGACTGGCTGGTGGACCATTTCGGCTGGGCTGAGCGATCACGAAGCCTACCTCGTCTGGATGCGAATTTATGCTGCTATCTACGGCTTCATGGAGTTCGATCCGGCCAAACAGGTCGCACTCGAAACGGGGCTTGGAGGAACCGTCCAGCTCCCCATCATCATGCTCGATGCCTATCCGCCGGTGATCAATGCCTGGGATCGTTTGCTCGACTTGCTGGGCGATGCTTTGGTGCGTTCGGCCTTGCTTCTCGTGCCGGCGTTCGTGCTGTTCTACTGGTTCGCAGCGCGCTTCGGCAGCCGTTCAAAAGAGCGCAAACATGAGCGCGGGGCCATGCTCGTGACACTACCCGAACTGGTCGATGAGCTGCGCGGGCACAACCAGCGCGAGCGCGCCCGTGAGCTTTCGAGCGCTATGGGTTGGAAATGGCATCTGTGTTCGCCCAAGGAACTGTCTGCGGCATTTCCCTACCGGCCCTCGCATCTTGCGACGGTTGTTTATCCTTGGCGGCTCGAACAGAGCCACGCCATGCTCATCGGGACCACCGGCATGGGCAAGACAGTCGCCATGTCGGACATGATTGCCGAAGCCCGCGCCAAGGGACAGCGCTGCGTCGTCTTCGACCTCACCGGCGCTTTCATCGAACACTTCTACCAGGCCGACCGGGACATCATTCTGAACCCGCTCGACGCGCGCTGTCCCCAATGGAGCCTCTTCGACGAATGCCGCACCGAAGGTGAATTCTGGGCGGCAGCGGAAGCCCTCGTACCCCATGACGGGGGCGGGGAGGCGCAGTTCTGGGTCATCGCGGCGCGTGCCTTGTTCGTCGAGTTCTGCCTCAAGCTGGTGGCCGAAGGGCGGGGCACCAATGCTGCGCTTGCCCGCGAACTGATGACCGCTGATCTCTCGCGGGTCCACGCCATGATGCGAGGCACGATCGCCGATCCCCTGACTGCTCCTGAAGCCGCGCGCATGGCGGAATCGATCCGGGCAGTGTTCAATGTGAACGCCAAGGCGCTGAAGCTCCTGCCCACTTCCGGGCGCCGCTTTTCGGTCCGCGACTGGATCGAGGAGGGCGCCCATGAAGACGAGGGCGCTAGCGCCAAAAGAAGTGGCTCGATGGTCTTCATCTCCGCGCGCTACGTCGACATGAGCGTGTGCGCGCAGCTGCTCACGCTGTGGCTCGATACGGCAATGAATACGCTGATGACGATGCCGCGCACCAAGGACCTCAAATGCTGGTTCTTCATCGACGAGCTGGGCGCGCTTCACCGGCTACCCGCTCTCGAGAAAGGCCTGCAGACAGCGCGCAATTTCGGCGGCGCAATCGTCACCGGCATCCATGCCTACGCCAAGCTCAAGGAGGTCTACGGTGAGAATATGGCGATGACGCTTGCATCGCTTGCCCGGACCAAATTGATCCTTGGTACGGCAGACCGCGAAACCGCTACCTGGTGTTCCGACTTCATCGGCCATCGCCAGGTTCGCGACATGGAAGAGGGCTACACCTATGGCTACAACAATGCCCGCGACGCCGTCAGCCTGACGCCGCGCAAGCATATCGAGCCTTTGCTGCTGCCCGACCAGTTGATGAACCTGCCGCGCCTGTCAGGATTCATCAAATTCCCCGACGGCTTTCCAGCAGCGCCGGTCCGTCTGAAGCCGATAGACCGGGAAAGAATCGCGCATGTCTTCGTCGGTCGGGCCAAGGATCGAGAACCAATCCGGCAGGTCGAGGGCAAGAGTGAAGGCGACGAGACGGCTGCCAATCCGCACGCAAGTCAGAGCGAACATCCCTCGTCGAACGATGACGGGGCGGGCAAGCCTGTCGTCCCAAAGCAAGGTACCCTTCCCCTTGAGCCGGCTGTCGAGGTCGATGCCAAGCAATCACGCCAGCAGGCCGCGAAACGGGTGGAGAAGGACATTCCCGACGACACCAGGAAGGTGTCAGGTAAGTCCGGTCATCCGCGAAAATCGTCGCCCGACCAGCGCAAGCCAACGCCGCGCAATTCCCGTTCGCTGCTGCCGACGAATGCGGCGCTCCGTAAAGGCGATCATCCCGATGAGAAGGATCCATCGAATAGCGTGAAGGCAGGGCGTCGAAGCGACTTGCCGCGGGCCAATCCGCCCTCGGATAAGCCGCAAGCCGTCGACCGGACAGCCCAGCGCCATCGAGAGGCAGAAGCCCGCAAGCTCATGCTCGAAGACGGCGTTCCCGAGCAGGATCAGCCATCGCACGAGGGTCCCGATCTCGGCGATTTTGAACTGTGACGCACGAGGCAGACGCCGCCTGGCGGAGTGACGCCTGATGCTCTCTGTAGCCAATGTCCGTACCGCCAGCGGCGCTGCCAACTACTTTGCCGCCGACAATTATTATACCGGCGCCGATGCCGAGAGATCTGGTCAGTGGCTTGGCAAAGGCGCGGAGACGCTTGGACTGCGAGGCGTTATCGAAGCCTCGCAGTTCGAGGCCGTGCTCAACGGCATGCTGCCCGATGGAAGCCGTGTCGGGAGCGACAACAGGGCCCATCGTGCCGGCACCGATCTCACATTTTCGATGCCCAAGAGCTGGTCAATCCTTGCCCTCGTCGGCGGAGACAGGCGTATCCTCGATGCCTATGGCGCGGCCGTCCGCGAGACTCTGGCCTGGGCTGAAAAGAATTTCGCCGAAACCCGCATGGACGTCCGAGGCAAGGAACGGGTGGTCGCGACGCGCAATCTCGTGATCGGGCTTTTCCAGCACGATACGAACCGTAATCAGGAGCCCAACGCGCACTTTCACGCGGTGGTTGCCAATGTAACCCAGGGCCCCGATGGCAAATGGCGAGCGCTGAGAAATGACAAGATCTGGGAGCACAACACGCTGCTCAACGCCATGACAATGGCGCGCTTCCGCTTGGCGGTAGAAAAGCTCGGATACCAGGTTGGCGAATACGGCAAGCATGGCAATTTCGAAGCGGTGGGCGTCCCAAAACCCGTTCGTGACGCCTTCAGTTCGCGCCGCACCGAGATTCTCGAGGCATACTCGACCATGGAGGCAAAAGGTCCGGCCGCATTGGATGCAGCCACATTGATGACCCGCGCGGATAAGGGACCAGTGGCGGACCGCCAGGCTCTCGTGAATCAATGGCGCGAGGCAGCGGCACAGTTGGGCTTTGATCCGAGGCTTGTCATTGCACAGGCCAATGCACGGGCCGCCACCGACATTGGCTCCGTCTCCGAAATTGGAAATTCGGTCCGATCGATCGGTCAGCGGGCGCGCCTATTGGCTGCGACCTTCGCGGAGCGTCTGGGGCTACGTCAGGGCGACCCGCTTGTGCCTCGCGACATGGAGCGCCGGACGCCTGAACAGATCGCCGCCGTTCATGCGGTTGCATCGGCAATCCGGCATTTGGGCGAGCGGGAGGCGGCGTTCTCGCGGACTGAGATATATCGCACAGCACTAGGCTTTGCCTTGCCCACAACTCTTGACGATATCGAACACCGCGTCGACCAATTACTTCGCCAGGGCCACCTGCAAAAAGGCAAGGGTGCAGATCGCAATCTTGTTACAACCCGCGATGCAATCGGGCTCGAGCAGCGCATCATTGCGGCCGTCGAATGTGGCCGAGGACATGGGACTGCGGTGGTCGAAGCTGATGTGGCCGGAGGGCGGCTACAGGCGCTCTCTCAGCTCAAATATGGCCTGACCTTGAACCCTGGCCAGGAGGGGGCAGGGCGCCTGCTTCTCGCTTCGCATAACCGAATTGTCGCTATTCAAGGCGTAGCTGGCGCCGGCAAGAGTACCGTCCTCAAACCCGTTGCCGACATCTTGCGCGAGGAAGGTAGGTCCGTACTCGGGCTCGCAGTCCAGAACACGCTCGTGCAGATGCTTGAACGTGACACCGGCATTCCCTCGATGACGGTCGCGCGCTTTCTACGCCAACATCAGGGCCTTCTGGAAGGAGCAGACCAGGCGAGGCTTGCCGAAGCTCGCGCGTCTCTGCGCGGCACCACGGTGCTGCTCGACGAAGCCTCGATGGTCAGCAATGCCGACAAGGAAAAGCTCGTGCGCCTCGCCAACCTGCTCCAGCTAGACCGCTTCGCCAGCATCGGGGACAGGAAGCAATTGGGCGCTGTCGATGCGGGCAAACCCTTCGACGTCATGCAGCAAGCAGGCGTCGAAACGGCCACCATGAACACCAATCTCCGGGCCCGCGATAAGGCGCTGCGCGATGCTCAATATGCAGCGCAGGGCGGACATATCGATGAGGCCTTGCGACACCTTGGCCCGCATGTCGTCGCGTCGGGAAATACAGCTGCCGTCGACGCCGCGGCGGCCTGGCTATCGCTTTCGCCTGCAGAGCGGGAGGTGACCGCTATCTATGCCTCGGGTCGCAATTTGCGCGGACAGGTGAATGAAGCAGTCCAAATCGGGCTCAAGGCCAATGGCGAATTGGGACCGGGTTCCTTGGGTCTCACTGTGCTGTCGCGCGTCAACCTTACGCGTGAGGAAATGCGCTATTCGCGCAGCTATGCGGCCGGCATGGTGCTCGAAGTCGATCGTCGGCAAAGGGGGCAGGGGCTGCAGAAGGGCCGCTATGACGTGATCGAAACCGATCCGACCCGCGAACGCGTGATGCTGCAGAACGAGCGGGGCAAGCGCTTTGAATTCCGGCCGGGCCAGATGCGACCGCAGGGTGAGCAGGATCCGCTGCGCCTGTTTGAGGTTCGCCCACTCGAGATCCACGACGGCGACCGCATCCGCTGGACGGCGACGGATCACAAGCGCGGACTGCTCAACGCCGATCAGGCGCGCATCGTGGCGGTTGATGGGAAGGGTGTTATGGTGAAAACCTCCCTTGGCGCCGAACACCGGCTGGGGCTGCGCGACCCCATGCTCGAGCGTCTTGATCTTGCCTACGCGCTCAATGCGCACATGGCGCAGGGTCTAACCTCTGACCGCGGGATTGCCGTCATGGACAGCCGCGAACGCAATCTTGCCAACCAGCAGACATTTCTCGTGACGATCACCCGCCTGCGCGATGGTCTGACCCTGTTTGTCGACAATGCGGGCAAGCTCGAAGCAGCTGTTGAGCGCAATCCGGGAATGAAACGCTCAGCGCTCGAAACGGTCAATCAGCTGCGCGATGCGGCAGCAACCGGCCAGGCTAAGGGCAAGGCGCCCGATCGTTCGCAAGAACCGGCCCGCGAGCCGCCCGAGCTCGATCGCTCGATCACCAAGCCCTTCGAAATCGGGATCTGACGCAGCGTCTATCCGCATAGGTCCATATGGCACCAGTTGACTATTAGTTCTTCTTTTGTTCTCATGGCGAGCATGTCCCGAATCGCCGATGAGATCCTGTTTACGCACATCGAGGTCGCGCTTGCGGTTGCGTCCGAAGCAACGCTTGTCGGGCTCGGTGCTGACGACCCGCGAATCCAGCGCAATGCTCGTGTCGATCTCGCGCGCCACCTGGTCGAACGCATGCAGGGTTTGGAGCTCGAAGGAGAGGGGAATGCCGGCAGGAGCTCTCAGCCCACTCTCTTTCCGGGCGATCTCTCGCCGATGGGCTGACCAGCATTGAGATGTGGCTGAGGTAATACTGGCTTATTGAAGGCGCGTCGGGCGATCCTTTCCCATCAGCTCTGCCACGCGTTTGGCGATGGCTTTCCAGGTGGCAATGCCCGCCTCGTCCTGCGCCAGCGCGAGCGCGCCGATCTGCTCGGCGACATGAAGCGGTGCATTCTCACCGTGGGATTTCAGAACCTGGTTGGCACAGGCCCAGAGTTCCCAATCGCTCAGCATCAGCCGAGACGTCCAACAAGGCCGAGGAGGAACGCGATCAAACCGTAGCCCACGACACTGCACGCCAAGAGAAGTTCTACATTGAATTTGGAGCGAGGAGGGCGGGGTTGTCCTGCTGGCCAGATCTGATCGCAGATGAGCTCGTTGAACCCGGCGCGGCGTCCGCAGACTTCCACTTCGCGTCCTAGCAACCGACGTGCTCCACGCCCGGTGTCGAGCTCCCACACGCCGCCGCCTGAATGCAGTTCAAGTCCGAAGGGGCCTTCTACAAGACGGCCTGTCAGATAGAGCTCCGGGCTTAGCGGCATGCAGGCCCTTTCCAGTAGCGATCCCAACGCAGCACCGTGCGTGTCTGGATCATCGAGCAGGAGAGATCGGCTCCGTTCGGCAGTCGGCACCAGGCAGCCGTCCGGTTGCCGCCGGCCGAACCTTCCGACCGGCATGTCAATCTCGGTCCACGAACCACGACGTGCCCTGTCGAGCTGGTCCCGCGAGGGCCGCCAAGAAGATCGACGAGAGCGTCACGCGCTTCGATAGCCGACGCGTCGGGGCAGGGCTGGTTGGTTCGGCATGTTCCATCCATTTCGCGCGCGGCGATCCCGGCGATGCGGACATGGGGGCCTTCGGCACACCATATGGGTCCGTCGCCATCCCAGACATGCGTGGGTGTGCAGGTAAAGGTCTGGCCGGCAGCGACGATCGAGGCAGCGAGGAGGGCAAGCATTGGCGAGCTACCTAGCGAGCGCGCGGCCGAACCAAAGCACGCGGCCGACAATATTGATCGTCCGCTTCTCCAGTCCGCGCCAACTGGGATAGGCCGGATTGTCGCTAAGCACCGAGACCCGCTTGCCTTGCGGCTCGATTGCGACCCGCTTGACGCTGAGCATGTCGTCCATGCGCAGAACATAGATCCCGTCGCGCAGCCGCGACTGCCCATCATTGAGATCGACCATTACTTCATCGCCGTCATGCAGCGTTGGCTCCATCGAATCCCCGTGCACGGCGATGATCGAAAGGCTCGTCGCCTTGCTTGCGGTCAGACGGCGCAGCCACTTTTCGTCGAACCCGAACTGGGCGCATTTGGATTCCATTTCGGCCAAAGCGCCGTGCCCCGCCGAGGCTTCGACATCGAGAACCGGGACATGGACCAGTTCGACGACCGGGCCGGATCGCCGTTCGGGCGCACCGAGGATCTTCTCGTCTACTCCGAAAAAGCGGGCGAGCACAGAGCGGTCCTGCTCGTCCAGTTGCCGGGGACTGCCGCGGCGGATGTATTGCTGGATGTAGGCCGCGTTGCGTCCAAGAAGGCGGGAGATTGAGGAGTAATTACAGCCTCGTTGCTGGATCAGATCGTCCAGGGCTTTGCGTGCATCTTCCATCGCTGCGGGTCCTATCGCATCCGTCTAGGAATTTCGATCCTAGACTCTAGGAAGTCTTCCTAATAAGAACATAACAAGAACACAAGCGGAAAGCGAGTCGAAGGCGATGGAGCTCCTGGACCAGATTGAGGGCTATTTGGCGCGAAGTGGTACGAAGGCCAGCATGTTTGGTAGGCAGGCAGTCGGGGACCCACGGTTTGTTCAGGATCTTCGCGAAGGGCGTCGGCCGAGGCGCAAGACGACGCAACGCGTCCTTAATTTTCTCGCGTCTACAGAGGGAGTTGCGTCCACGCTCTCGGATCGTGTTGACGTGTCGGCGGGTTAGATTCGCATTGCTTTAATTACATCCGTCCAGTAGGTGTGCCCATACAGAAACTGGTCAGTCCAGCTTTTGTGGGGGCTACGGGGCATGGACGTCGAATCAAGATTACGAAGAGGGGTCGAGAGCAGGCTGGAATTCATTGAATTCCGGTTGTTCTGGGAAGGCCACGTAAACCGAAGCGACATCGTCGAGACATTCGGGGTTTCGATCAATCAGGCGTCAGCCGATCTCAACAGATATCTGGGGCTAGCCGAGACCAACATGGTCTACGACAAAAGCGCACGGACCTATGTGCGAAGCTCTTCCTTCAAGCCAATCTTCCATAAGCCTGACGCCGAGCGGTATCTCACTCAAATCCGGTCGATCGCTGACGGGATCATTACTCCCGACGATGCCTGGATCGGCAGCGTTCCGGGGTTTGCTTGCGCGCCAACACCTGCCCGCGGTGTGTCTGCCCCCATTCTCCGAGCGGTTGTGACCGCGATGAAGCGCAAGGAAGCACTCGAAGTCCTCTACCAGTCGATGTCCTCGCCGGAGCCGTCTTGGCGCTGGATCGCGCCGCATGCCTTGGTCTTCGACGGGTTCAGGTGGCACGCCCGAGCGCATTGCGTCCGTAGCGGGCAGTTCAAGGACTTCGTCCTGTCCCGCATCGGTGAAACGCGGGCGAGCAAGGCTAGCGAGGGGACAGCTTCGCGCGATCATGATTGGCTCAGTGATATTGACCTCGTCATCGCGCCCCACCCTGAACTGAGCGCCGGGCAGCGCAAGGTGATCGAGCTCGATTACGGAATGGAAGGCGGCAAGGCCGTGATTCCGGTCAAGCGCGCGCTCCTCTATTACGCGCTCAAGCGGCTCGGGCTCGATACCGACCCGGCTGCCCGGCGTCCGCAGGATCAGCAGATAATTCTACTTAATCGGGCCGAAATCACGGGGGGCTCCCTATGAATTCCACACCTCAGCCCGGGGCCGTAATCGAGCTGCGCTCAGCGACTTGGAAGGTGCTCGGCACCTCAACGCTAAAGCTTGGGTACAGCGAAGTACATTGTCGCGGCCTCTCCGGTTTGGTTCGCGACAAGGAGGCCCGGTTTGTCTGGAACCTTGAGAAGGATGCACGCGTGCTGGATCCGACCGGGGTCCACCTCGTCCCCGACACGTCCCCGGGGCTCAATGACATCAAGCTGCATATCGAGGCGGCATTCCGCCACACGCCGACTACGACCCGACGCCCCATCACACTTGGCCGAGCGGCGATCGATAACCTGACGTTCCAACATCTGCCGGTTGAGCGGGCGCTTGCGCAGGATCGCGTCCGGCTTCTGATCGCAGATGATGTTGGCCTCGGAAAGACGCTGGAGGCCGGGCTTATCGCTTCCGAATTGGCTCTGCGTGGGCGGGCGAACCGGATACTCGTGGTCACCACCCGGGCAATGCTGACCCAGTTCCAAAAGGAATTCTGGACCCGCTTTTCAATCCCGCTTGCCCGGCTCGACAGCGCGGCGATCCGGCGGATGCGGAACCGGATTCCGGCCCACTACAACGTCTTCGACCAGTTCGACCGGTCGATTGTCTCGATCGACACACTGAAGCGGGATGCGCAGATCCGGGACGCGATCCGGCACTCCTACTGGGACTTGATCATCATTGATGAGGCCCACAACGCTGCGGTCCGAAAAAATACGACGGGGACAAACTCCCAACGAGCCGATCTGGCCCGGCTTCTATCGCGCCGGACCGACTCGCTCCTTCTGCTGACCGCTACCCCGCACGACGGGTCCCAGGAGAGCTTCGCCAGCCTGATCGAGATGCTGGACCCGACCCGAGTCCCCGACCCGTCCCGCCTGCACCGGAGCGACATTGAGGATCTGGTGGTGCGTCGGTTTCGGTCCTCCCCCGAGGTGGTCGCGGATATCGGCCGCGAGGTTCCGAAGCGGGAGCTGTTCCGCCGTTCTTTCCCGCTCAGCCCCCAGGAGGAGCTCGCTTATCAATCCGTCGCGGACCTGCATCTCGATTTGGACGAGGAGTCGTCCCGGGGACGTGCGATCGACTTGTTCCGGACGACGCTCGCCAAGGCGATCTTCTCGAGCCCGGCTGCCTGCCGTGAAACCCTTGAGCGGCGCATCCGGGGAATCGAGAATGGGACTGCCCGCGGCACTCTGGAGGACCGGGACCGGCTACTGGCTCTGGCAGGCCAGGTAGATGCAATCGATACCGATGCTTTCAGCAAGTATCAGGATCTCCTGCAGCTGTTGCGCGACCTGCGCTGGACCGGAAGAGACCCACGAGACAGACTTGTGATCTTCTCCGAACGGATTGCCACCGTCTCCTGGCTCTCTGAGCGGCTGCGGGTGGATCTGGGTCTATCGGAGGAGCAGGTGGCCCGGGTCGACGGGGGCAGCGTCGAGGCGGACGTCCGGACCCAGCAGGTGATTGAGGCATTCGGGCAGGAGCGGTCCCCGGTCCGGATCCTGATCGCCTCCGACATGGCGTCCGAGGGACTCAATCTGCACTTTCAGTGCCACCGGCTAATCCACTTCGACTTGCCTTGGTCTCTCCTGCGTTTCCAGCAGCGGAACGGGCGCATCGACCGATACGGACAGGACCGGCCACCCCAGATCACCTACTTCGTCGGGGAGAGCACCCATCCGAAGGTTCGCCAGATGTGGGTGCTCGAGAAGCTGGTCGCCAAGGATGTGGCGGCTCAGGAGGGGGTCGGGGATCCGGCGGTTTTCCTAGGCGCCGGGCACACCGAGGGAGAGGAGACCGTGGTCGCCGAGGCCGTCGCCGCAGGGATCGGCGCCGACGCATTCGAGGTGCAGATGGACGCGCGGGCTGCGGAGGCTGCGACCCACTTGTCCCTAGACGATGAGTTCGCCGCCCTTTTCGGTGACTATGCGACCCCAGTCCCCCGGAAGGCGGAGGTGGCCGCAGATCTCGCTCCTCCTCGTCTCTTCAAAGACACGTTCACCTACGCCACGGCCATGATCGAGCGCCTCTCTCGCCCTGAGGAGTGTGTATTCGCTGACACGCCGTCCGTCGTCCAGTGTTCCCCGTCAGCGCCAATGGCACAGATTTGAGGTTGTGAATTAAGGAGGATTGGGGCTTCGTCGCAGTGACGAAGGAACGAAGATGAAGCCCCAATCCTCCTTGAAAAAATCGCCTGCCAAGGCCCCTGCTGAGCGGGTGGTGAAGGACATCCGGCGGCAGACCCGGCGGCATTTTTCGGCCGAAGACAAGATCCGCATTGTGCTCGATGGGCTGCGTGGCGAAGACAGCATTGCTGAACTATGCCGCAAGGCAGGCATTGCCCAGAGCCTGTATTACACCTGGTCGAAGGAGTTCATGGAAGCGGGCAAGCGGCGCCTGGCGGGTGACACGGCTCGTGCCGCGACCAGCGGCGAGGTGCAGGACCTGCGCCGCGAAGCCCGCGCTTTGAAGGAATGCGTGGCCGACCTGACGCTCGAAAACCGTCTGCTCAAAAAAAGCATGATCGCGGATGGGGGCGACGACGAATGAGATATCCCGCATCCGAGAAGCTCGAGATCATCCGGATCGTCGAGCAGTCGCATCTGCCGGCGAAGCTCACCCTCGACAAGCTGGGGATCGCACGCCGGACGTTCTACCGCTGGTACGACCGGTTCCTCGAAGGCGGACCGGAGGCGTTGGAAGATCGGCCATCGGCACCGAGCCGCGTGTGGAACCGGATCCCGCCTGACATCCTTGATCAGATCATCGAACTGGCACTGGAGCAGTCCGAGCTGAGCCCACGGGAGCTGGCGGTGCGCTTTACCGACGAAAGGCGTTACTTCGTGTCGGAAGCCACGGTTTACCGCCTTCTGAAGGCCCATGACCTGATCACCAGCCCGGCCTATGTGGTGATCAAGGCCGCCGATCAGTTCCACACCAAGACCACCCGGCCGAACGAGATGTGGCAGACCGACTTCACCTACTTCAAGATTATCGGGTGGGGCTGGATGTACCTGTCGACCGTGCTCGACGACTTCTCACGCTACATCATCGCCTGGAAGCTGTGCACCAACATGCGCGCCGAGGACGTGACCGACACGCTGGACATGGCACTGGCCGCATCGGGCTGCGACAGCGCCACGGTGCTGCACAAGCCAAGGCTGCTGTCGGACAATGGCCCCAGCTACATCGCCGGCGAACTGGCGGAATACATCGAGGCCCAGAAGATGAGCCATGTGCGCGGTGCCCCGCTACACCCGCAGACCCAGGGCAAGATCGAGCGCTGGCATCAGACCCTGAAAAACCGCATCTTGCTGGAAAACTACTTCCTGCCCGGCGACCTCGAAGCTCACATCGAGGCCTTCGTCGAGCACTACAATCACCAGCGATACCACGAGAGCCTGGCCAATGTGACGCCTGCCGACGCCTACTTCGGCAGGGCTCCGGCAATCATCAAACTGCGCGAAAGGATCAAGCGACAGACCATCGAACATCGGCGCTTGCAGCACCGCAAGTTCGCCGCCTAACATCAACCCCCTGACGAGGTCCGCACTCCGCTAATCTACGCCGCGAGTTGTGCCGAATGTTCTGACGACGGACACGGCGTTCAGTCTGGATTTGCTCGCGCAACGACGCCATCGGCAACGTGGCCGTAGTTGCCGCTGCCGCGGGTGTATTCGGGACCGGCACGGCCTGGCCCGATCTCATCGTCGCCGCGATCATGGCGGCGCTCGGTCTGTCTGGCGGATGGCAGATCGTGAGGCATGCACTGCGCGATCTCGCCGAAGCGTCAGGTTCGTCCGCCACATTGGTCGAGGTCCATTCTAAGAATGCGTCGCAATAGCCTTGACCCTGTAGCGACTTCAGGGTGTAGGCGCGCCACATGACGAGTCTCGGATCGAATCTCATGGTGCGCCGTCTGGGCGTGTTTCTGGCAATCCTGCTCTCTGTCGTAGCTTCGGGGCTCACGGCGTCGCCTGCGGCAGCCCAGACGCTCGATCCGGCAACCGCGCAAAGGGTCGGCACCACGTGGAAGCTCCTCGATTACATCGCGGTCGACTACGAGGGCGCGGTGTCGGGGGGCAAGATCGCCAGCGAGGGCGAATATGCCGAGATGCAGGAGTTCGCGGCCACAATCGCAGACGAGATCGGTGCACTGCCCGACCGGCCGAAGAAGGCCGAGCTGGTCCGCGAGGCGCGCGTCCTGCGCAACCAGATCGCCGCGAAAGCTCCAGCGGCGCGGATAGCTGCGACCTCTCAGACGATCTCCGGCGTTCTGCTCGAGGCTTATCCCGTCCCGGTCGCGCCTTCGACGGCGCCGGACGTCGCGCGTGGTGCTGCTCTCTTCGCCGATAATTGCGCCGCCTGCCATGGCGCGAGCGGCAACGGCAAGGGACCCGATGCTGCCGGGCTCGAAACGCCGCCCGTTGCGTTCACCGACACCGCCCGCGCGCGCAAGCGCAGCCTCGCGGCACTCGAGCAGGTCATCTCTCAAGGGATCGACGGCACCGCGATGCAGAGCTTTCGCGACCTTTCTGCCGAGGATCGCTGGGCGCTCGCCTTCCGCGCCGGAGCGTTCGCCTTTTCACAGGCCGATGTCCGCCGCGGCGAAACGTTGTGGCAGAGCAGCGCCGACATTCGCGCCAGAATTCCCGACCTCAAGGCTCTGGTCACGACCACCCCCGAAGCGCTGGGCGAGCAGATCGGACAGGCGCGGGCCGATGCCGTCATGGCCTATCTCCGCGGCCATCCCGAAGCCGTGACGGCGCGGCCTTCGGGCGATGCCGGCAAAGCCATCGCCACGACCCGCGCCAGGCTCGGCGAAAGCGTCGACGCCTACCGCTCCGGAGACAGGAAACGGGCCAAGGCGCTCGCTCTGTCGGCCTATCTCGACGGCTTCGAACCCATCGAGCCGCTGCTCAGCGCCAAGGACGCCGGACTGATGGCGAATATCGAGACGCGCATGGGCGCGTTCCGGGCAGCGATCGGCGACGGAATAGCGCCCGATGCCCTGGCGACGCAGGCGGGAGCAATCGATACGCTCCTCGATGACGCCGAGCGCGCCCTCGCGCCCGGCGCGTCGAGCGCCGTCACCACGTTCGCCGGCGCGTTTGCCGTCCTGTTGCGCGAAGGCCTCGAAGCGCTGCTCATCGTCGTGGCGATGCTGGCGTTTCTGGAGAAGGCGGACCGCAAGGACGTGTTGCGCTACGTTCACGGCGGCTGGACGAGCGCTCTCGTTGCCGGAGGAGCGACCTGGCTGGTGGCCACTTATGCGATCGGCATCAGCGGCGCGAGCCGCGAGCTGACCGAAGGGTTCGGCTCCCTGTTTGCGGCGGTCGTGCTGCTGTCGGTGGGCATCTGGATGCACGGCAAGGCGCAGGCCGGCCAGTGGCAGAGGTATATTCAGGAAAAGCTCGCCAGGGCCTTGGGCGGCCAGTCGGGCTGGTTGCTGTTCGGCCTCGCTTTCGTCGTCGTATACCGCGAGGTGTTCGAGACGATCCTGTTCTTTGCCGCCTTGTGGTCGCAGGGCAACGGAGCGGCAATGCTTGCTGGAACGGTCGCCGCCGTGCTCGTGCTCGCCGGCCTCGCGTGGACGATGCTGCGGTACAGCCGGCAACTGCCGATCGCCAGCTTCTTCCGCTACAGCTCCTGGCTGATGGCCGCGTTGACAGTGGTGCTCGCGGGCAAGGGTGTCGCCGCATTGCAGGAGGCAGGCTGGATCGATATCGCGCCGCTATCGTTCGTGCCGCGACTTTCGATCATCGGCCTTTTCCCCACGCTCGAGACGATCGCGGCGCAGATTCTCGTCCTTGTCGCGCTTGTCCTCGGCTTTGCGGTCAATCGTCGCCGAGTGGCCGCAGACTGATGCGCTGCCTTCCTGACGATTTAAGACTGCGGCTCGATGCGGCCGCCGCTCTGGCGCGGCGCCAGCTTAGCGGCAAATCCGACCGTCCAGCATCACGCTTACCTACCGGCGACACGGAGTCACACTGGTTATGAAAGCGAAAGTTCTTCGGTTCAGGGGCCTATCCGCAAAAATTGTTTGAAGACCGGCTATTGGTCTTGCCCCGCTCGGACTTCGCTGCACGGACCACTGGAGGCCGTTAGCTAATCGGGTCCTACAATGCGATTTCCATCAAACCTGATCTTGGCGATTTTTCGCCGGGAATATGACAGCTCCGAAAGCTGTAATATCACGTCTCGACAAGCGTCTGTGGCCTTGTGCACGGAAACGCCTGCCAGCAAAAATTTGCCGATCAGTACGCGTTGCGCGGGCTTGGTACATCTCTTTGTGTCCTCGCAAGAGGTGCGTGTGCACAAAGAAAAGGACGATCATGGCGAAGATGAGGGCAGCGGTGTTCGTGGAGCCGGGGCGAATTGTCCTCGATGAGAAGCCGATTCCGGAAGTCGGGGCACTCGATGCGCTTGTGCGGATCACCACAACCACCATCTGCGGCACCGACGTGCACATTCTGAAAGGCGAATACCCGGTTGTCCCCGGCCTCACCGTTGGACACGAACCGGTCGGGATTATCGAAAAGCTGGGCTCGGCCGTCACGGGGTACCAGGAAGGTCAGCGGGTAATCGCAGGCGCGATCTCCCCCAGCGGCCACAGCAACGCCTGTCTTGCAGGCTTTCATTCGCAAGACGGGGCGGGCGCTCGCCATGGCTGGAAACCGATCGGTGGATGGAAGCTCGGAAACACCATCGACGGCTGCCAGGCGGAGTATGTGCTGGTGCCGGACGCCATGGCTAACCTGGCCCCTGTACCCGACGGTCTGACGGACGAGCAGGTGTTGATGTGCCCGGATATCATGTCGACGGGCTTTGGGGGCGCAGAGCGAGGCGGCGTCCGGATCGGTGATACCGTCGCGGTATTCGCGCAGGGGCCGATTGGCCTCTGCGCTGCGGCCGGGGCGAAGCTTGCCGGGGCAACCCTCGTCATTGGAGTCGATCGCTTGCCCGCGCGTCTCCACACCGCCAGGGCGCTGGGCATTGATGCCGTGATCGACGCCGGCACCCTCGATCCCGTGAACGAGATACTGCGCCTGACCGACGGGCGCGGGGTGGACGTCGCGATCGAGGCACTCGGAAGCCAGGCAACATTCGAGGCATGCCTGAGGGTGCTGCGTCCAGGCGGAACGCTTTCGAGCCTTGGCGTCTATTCCGCGGATATCAAGGTCCCGCTGAATGCGTTCGCCGCCGGGCTTGGCGATCTCAGCATCGTAACGACGCTGTGTCCGGGCGGAAAGGAACGCATGCGCCGGCTCATCGAGGTCGTGGCGGCGGGGAGGGTAGACCTCCGGCCCATGGTTACCCATCGCTATAAGCTCGACGACATCGAAGCGGCCTATGAACTCTTTGCCCACCAGCGTGACGGTGTCCTCAAAGTGGCAATCACACCTTAGATGAGCCCACCTCTCTCCATAGGCCCCGGGCTTTGGGACTTGGCCAAGAGCAAGCCGATACAATCAATGGATATTTTGATCTGGATCATGGGCGAGGGCAATCAAAGGGTGTTTGCCAACTCACGAATCAGAAAACGCACGACCGACAGCCAGCAGAGATAATAGATGACATCAATTGATCGACGAAAGTTTTTGGCCGCAGGCAGCGCTTCGCTCGGTGCCTTGGGTATCGTGGGCGCCATTCCGGCTTGGGCGCGCGGAGCGATTGGGGGAACTCTTGCCCGTCGCGGGAGCGATGTCCTGTCGGGAGACTATCTAAGCCTGACGGTGGCCGACGCCGTTTTCGAGACGGGGACTCGTCATGGTCCCGCTGTCACGGTCAATGGAACGATCCCGGGACCGTTGTTACGTCTGAGAGAGGGACAGAATCTCGTCGTCGATTTGCTCAACAACAGCTCGGAAGATACCTCGGTCCACTGGCATGGCATGCTGGTTCCATTCCTAATGGACGGTGTTCCGGGCGTATCGATGGCCGGCCTCAAGCCCGGCGACCGCTTCCGCTACGAATTCCCGGTCCGGCAGGCAGGGACCTACTGGTGGCACGCGCACACGTTGCAGGAGCCAATGGGACATTACGGCCCCATCATCATCGATCCGGCCGAGCCTGAACCTTTCGCCTATGATCGTGACTATGTCCTCATGCTCTCGGACTGGTCGCCGATGAACCCGCATACGATCATGAAAAAGCTCAAGGTGGCCGACGCCTATTTCAACTACAACAAAACCACTGCAACCGACAATTATCCGCTGAGCGGTGCGACGCGCAGGATGTGGGCGCGCATGCGAATGATGCCGACCGACATCTCCGATGTGACCGGGTCGACCTACAGCTTCCTCGTCAACGGATATGGTCCCGAGGACGGGCTGGAATTTGCCTATCGCCCGGGTGAACGAATCCGCCTCAGAATCATCAACGGCGCCGCGATGACCTATTTTAATGTGCGGATTCCCGGATTGCCGATGACAGTTGTCGCCGCAGACGGGCAGAATGTCCGCCCCTTCGAGGTGGACGAGTTCCAGATTGGCAACGCGGAAACATACGATGTCATCATCGAGCCGAGAGATGGCGATGCCTTTGCTTTTATCGCAGAAGCAATGGATCGCACCGGGATGGGGCTGGCCATGTTCGCGGCCCGACCGGGCGCGCGCGCTTCCGTCCCTGAACTCCGCGCGCCGCCGCTGCTGACAATGGCCGATATGGGCATGAGCGACATGGAACCTGGCTCGATGGACCATGAAGGCGTCGGAGGCGCGCAGTCTGCGCCAATGGGTGCGATGGCGATGGACGGAATGAGCATGCGCGACACATCGAAGTTGCCACCGGACGTAAAGGTCGGTCCGGGGCTCGACATGGTGGCGATGAATCCGGTCGACCGCATGGGCTATCCCGGTACCGGGCTCGACAAGGTCTCCCACCGCGTGCTGACGTACAAGGACCTGGTGGCGGCCAAACCGAACAGGGATCAGCGCCGGCCCTCGCGCTCGGTCGAGATTCATCTGACCGGTAACATGGAGCGCTACATGTGGTCGTTTGACGGGAAGAAGTTTTCTGCCGTCACCGATGACCCCATTCGCTTCGCGTTCAACGAACGCGTCCGTGTGCGTCTGGTGAACGATACGATGATGGCGCATCCCATCCATCTGCACGGCCACTTCTTCGAACTGGTGAATGGCCACGACGGTTTTCAGCCCCTCAAGCATACGCTTACGGTCCAGCCAGGAAGCAGTGCAACTTTTGATCTGACTGCCGATGAGCCTGGCGACTGGGCATTCCACTGCCACCTGATCTACCACATGCACAACGGCATGTTTCAGGTCGTCACCGTCCGCCCTCTGAACGGGGAGGTTGGGCAATGAGGACTGGAGCGTTCATTCTTCTGCTGGCTTCGGCAGCTCCTGCATACGCACAAGACCATGAGGCGCACCAACGCCACGAAGTGCAAGCAGATGCACCAGATAAGGCGCCGCCGCATTCGGCGCATCCCGAACAGGGAAGTGAAGTTCAGGCAGCCACAGCGCTGCCGCCGATGGATCACGGGTCGATGGATCATCAGCAGGAGGGCGAGCCGGGGGGAATGGATTCGGGCGCCGTCAGCCACGATCCCGCGAGCGCCATGGAGATGGACCAGGGCGCCATGGATCACTCTGCCCATGGCGCGATGGATAAAGTTGCGGGAATCCCGGAAGCTCCGCCGCCGCCGGAGGCGTTTTCTGGCCCTGCCTATGCGGCCGACGCCTTCGTCGGCTCCCAAACCATGGCAGCTTCGCGCGCAGCCGTGGCGCGCGTGGTCAGCGGCCTGCCCGTCTTCTGGTTCATCGCTGACCGGACGGAATATCGCGCCCGCCAGGGCAAAGATGGATATTTGTGGGATGTTCAAGGCTATTACGGCGGCGATATCGACAAGTTCTGGTTCAAGAGCGAAGGTGAAGGCGTCTTCGGCGAGAAGCCGGAATCGGCTGAAGTGCAGGCGCTCTGGAGCCACGCAATTGGCCCCTGGTGGGATCTGCAAGCGGGTGTACGACAAGATCTTGCCGGTCCCGACCGGACGCACGCAGTCGTTGGCATCCAAGGCCTTGCGCCTTACCTTTTCGAAGTCGATGCGGCCGCCTTCGTTTCCAACAAAGGTGATGTCACCGCGCGTATCGAGGGCGAGCTTGACCAGCGTCTCACCCAGCGGCTGATCCTGCAGCCGCGCGCCGAGATAGGCCTCGCAGCGCAGGACATTCCAGAGCTCGGGATAGGCGCCGGCGTCGACCGGATCGAAGCCGGCTTGCGCTTGCGATACGAGTTCGTGCGAGAATTTGCGCCTTATATCGGGATCGATCAGGAGTGGCGGCTTGGCCAAAGCGCCGATTATGCCAGGGCTGCCGGAGAGGATCCGAGCGTCACCAGTTTCGTCGTTGGCGTGCGTCTATGGTTCTGACACGCAAGCCTCTGCTGGGAAGCGAATATTCTCGAGTATGAGCCGGATCGTCAATTGCAGTGGCGGTCTCGGCCAGTTCTTCGGCCGAGCAAAGCTGATAAGGCGATCGGAACAAATTTTGTACTGAGCGTGGAGATTTTCCACCCGTTCGCAAACAGAATGAAAGGCGCACATTATGGCCGGGCCCTCCTCTGCCGCATCGTTGCGAACTCTCGATGACATCTGCTTTGGCGGCAAGACCGCGATCGTCAGGGTCGATCTCAATGTGCCTGTGGAGGGAGGGGTCGTGTCCGATGCCACCCGGATCGAGCGCATTATCCCTACGCTTCGCGAACTGATCGCGAAGGGCGCGAAAGTTGTCCTCCTTTCGCACCTGGGGCGTCCGAAGGGAAAGGTGGTTGCCGATATGAGTCTCGAGCCGGTCGCGGGCGCGCTGGAGGAAGCGATGGGCATGCCGGTTGGTTTCGTCGCGACGAACTGGCGCGACGGCCAAGCGAAAGAGGCTGTCAAAGCCGCGGCACCGGGCGACGTGCTGCTTATGGAGAACACGCGGTTTCATCCGGGTGAGGAGACCAACGATCCGGAGCTGGCTGCGCAGTTCGCGAACCTCGGCGACATATACGTCAATGACGCATTTTCCGCAGCGCATCGTACCCATGCATCGACGGAGGGCATCGCGCACGTGCTGCCGGCGGTGGCAGGGCGCGCTCTGCAGGCTGAGCTCGAGTCCCTGAGCTTGATTCTCGAGAACCCGGATCGTCCGGTGCTCGCGTTTGTCGGCGGAGCAAAGGTTTCCACCAAGCTCGATCTCCTCGTCAATTTGGTCGCTAAGGTACAGGGCCTCGGGATTGGGGGTGCGATGGCCAACACTTTTCTGGCTGCCCAGGACCGGCCGATAGGCAGATCGATGGCCGAACGCGAAATGCTGGACAATGCCCGTGAGGTTATCCACCGTGCCAACGAAGCCGGTTGCGCGATTTTCCTGCCGATCGACGTGGTCGTAGCCACCGAGTTGAGCGCCGGTGCCGTCTCGCGTACGATTTCGGTTGAGCGGGTCCGCGCAGACGACATGATCCTCGACGTCGGTCCCGCGACAGTAGCGCTTCTTGAGAAGGCGCTGAAGCACATGCGGACCGTCGTCTGGAATGGTCCGCTTGGAGCGTTCGAGGTTCCGCCTTTCGACCAGGGAACGGTAGCTCTCGCCCGGGCGATCGCCGATCTGGCGGATGCCGGGCAACTTCGGGCAGTCGCGGGCGGGGGTGACACGTCCGCGGCGCTCAATCATGCCGGCGTTGCCGACCGGTTCAGTTACGTGTCGAGCGCAGGTGGAGCGTTCCTCGAATGGCTAGAGGGCAAGGCTTTGCCCGGCATCGTGGCGCTGCGACGATGAAGGTGAGATCAAAATGTGCACACAACCGTCTAGGACTTCGTTCCGTCGCACCTCTAGGATTCCGTTCCCTCCCGCGCACGCTCGAGAACCTTCATCTCCTTAGCCTGCTCGTTCCTGAGCATCCGGACCGCACTGGCCGTGTCACTGGGAACGCCAGGTTGCTTCAGTAAGATATTGGACATTTCTATCGCGCCGCGATGATGTTCGATCATCTTCCTCAACCAGACCCTGGACACATCGGGACCGAAAACGCCAGTGGTTGCATCGTGCATTTTTTGTATCGGCCGTAGGAAGACCAGCGCGCTCTCGACATCAATAGGCCCGTCGCGCAGCAGCTTCTCAAGCTCGCGGACTGCGCGTTCCTGCGCTCGCACCGTGTGTATTGCCAGCGCCCGGATTTCAGGAGGTGGATCTTCCTGAAGAAGCACCCGCGACAGTGCCGCTCCGCCCTCGTGGTGCGCAATCATCATTCTTACCCAATTGTCGCCCGAGCTCGTTCCGATGGCGGCTTTCATGCTGTCGTACATGGCGGTTTCGGCCGGGAAGAATGGCCCCAGATCATGTGAAATGACCTCGGAGGGATCGCCGCCGATCTGGGCCCCCGTGCGGTCACAAGCGGCCGTTATCAACAAGCAAATTGCCGTAATCTGCCGTGCGTACAGTCGTTTCTTCATATCGGCCGATCTGACGATTTCACTGGCTTATATTCTTATCCCCCCGGTGTTCGTTCGTCACAGGATTTGTGTACCTCCAGAAAACTCGGGGCATCAGAATAGATGATATTTTTGGGCTGGCGCGCGGAAAGTTGGCTCCCGGTTTCATCGGGGGTTTTGTCGATGGGAGACAATCGCGTCCTGCCATCTCTGCCGGCAGTCAAATGACGCGTTCACGATGTCTGGACCGGGGGGCGGTAGATCGGGATCAACAGCGCGCTTCTGAAGCTCTCTCCGGACAGGAGGCCTCGAAGCGACCATTTCCATGATGAGCTTTCATGTCGGCTCCCAAGCTCTTCAGTGCGATGGCCCGATAGCTCTTGGCATTGCCGTGGGACGGGGGCAAGACATGCCGACTTTTCATGTAGATGGCCACATCGGGAGGGGATCCATGGTCGGCCGAAACCATCCTGCATCAGCAGCTTCAGGATCGGATATTCTTGCGCTGATTGGCGATGGTGTCGTCAGCACAGACGAAAGCGGACACATCCTGCTTTTCAACCGCGCAGCTGAAGAGATTTTCGGCTACGATGCCGACGAGATATTTGGTAAAGCGATCGAGATCCTTCTTCCCAGCCGTTTCCATGCCAGACATGTCAGCGACGTCCAAGCGTTCGCGGCTGGTTCCGAGGCAACCCGGCGTATCATGGGGCATCGCAGGGAGGTTCTCGGCCGACGCAAGAATGGGGAAGAGTTCCCCGTGGAAGCCACGTTATCCCGGCATGTGCTCGATGGGAGGATTACCCTCACGGTCGTGATCCGAGACGTGTCGGAGAGCAGGCGTTTTGAGCAGGAACTCGAGGCTCACAACCGTAAGCTTGCAGCGAGCGAAAGCCGCCTGCGCCTCGCGCTGGAGGGGGGGCGCATGGGCACATGGGAATGGAACCTGCAGAACAACGAACTCGTCGGAGACGGCGCCATGCGTCACCTATGGGGTCTGAGCGAACAGGGACCGCTAAATGTCGATGACGCTTTTGCAAAAGTTCACCCGGACGATCTGCCAGAGCTGCGTCGAGTTCTCGATAGAGCAATTGCGAAGGATGGCGAATTCGCCCGTGAATTCCGGGTTCTCGACCGGGAAGAGTCGTCCCGCTGGGTAGCCGGGCAGGGAGCGGTTTTGTGGGGGCGGGCCGGAGAAGCCGAGACTATGGTAGGCGTCACCTTCGATGTGAGCGAGCGGCGAGAACTCGAGGAGCAACGCCGCCTGCTCGCCGCCGAGTTGAATCACCGCATGAAGAACATGATGGCGCTGGTCCAGTCCGTGGTGAGTCTGACGTCCCGTGGTACCAGCTCCGTGGACGCTTACAAGCAAGCGCTGCAGGGGCGGCTTGGCGCGATCGCCAAGAGCCTGAACCTGACGCAGGGTGGCGAGAGCCGCACCACTCTGCTTGATCAGATCCTTCGTGAGTTGGAGCCTTTCCGGAACGCGGACGGCACCAATGTCGTGCTCGAGGGTCCACCGATCTCGTTCGACGCGAAGATGGGGCTTTCAGTCGGATTGGTGTTGCATGAATTGGCTACCAATGCCGCGAAATACGGCGCCCTGAGCGTCTCGACGGGTGTCGTGGAGGTGAAATGGGGTATTGAGCAAGGAGATGGAAGCCGTCTTTTGACACTGGAATGGAGAGAGAGCGGCGGTCCGCCCGTATCTCCGCCAACACACCGCGGCTTTGGCAGCACCCTGATCGAAACATCGCTCACGCGATCTCTGCGCGGAACAGTTAAATTTGACTATCTCCCCCGCGGCCTGCTCTGCCGCATAATGGTGCCGCTCGACGCCGCCGAGAATTGAATAGCTCCTGCCGCGGCGCCATGGAAACAAACAACAGACGATTATCGCGTCGATGAGCCCCGAGCGCGAAGCATGGCGAGACAGTCTTTCGAGCTGCGTTTCCGCGACTTCCTACTGGACGCCCGATCGGCCGCCGTGCCGTTTTACCGGCGCGGCGGCTCGTAATCGGGTCGCTATTGGTGGGACATTTCGCTCTGCTGAGCCGCCATTTGCTCCATCATGTCATGCATCATCGCCATGCGCTCCTGACATGCCTGCATCATGGCGGAATGGTCGCCTTGCATCATGCTTGCCATGTGTTCCTGCATTTTCTGCTGGTGCTCGGCCATCAGCCGTTGGCGCTCGGCGGGAGCGGTGGCGGCGCGCGCCTTCTGCACAAGTGCACGCATTTCCTCCATCTTCTGACGGTGCTCTTGCATCGCTTGAGACCCCATCATCATGCCGGCCTTGTGGTCCGGTTCACCAGCCTGAGCGGTTGTAGCGCCGTGCTGATGTTCAGCCTGCTGTGCAATGGCGGGCGACGAAGCAAGCGCGGCGGCAAGTGCGGCTGTAAAGAGTGTCCGTTTCATCATTATTTCCTCTTCGTTCCAGGGGGTCGATCGTGGATCTTCTTTACATAGGCATTCTCCTTGGAACATTTCTCAGGGGGTAAACAGGCCTATCGAGCCATTGTGAGAGCGCCGCTATCACCGCTTTCAATTTATCCCTCACACCCGTAGCGACCTCTGCTAGCGCCTCGTTTTCGACCGCCCGCATCGAGCCGACCGGATCGACCGCAGCGACCTCGAACGCCTTGGCACCAACCGGCTGGATAATGACATTGCAGGGCAGCATGGTTCCGATCTTGTCCTCGGCCTGCAGTGCCTTGTGCGCCAGGCTTGGATTGCATGCGCCAAGGATACGGTAAGGCCGGAAGTCCGCGCCGATCTTTTCCTTTTACGTTGCTTGCAGGTCGATCTCAGTGAGAATACCGAACCCTTGTTCTTGCAGCGCCGCCTTCACGCGCTCGTGCGCGGCTTCGATGTCTCCTGCTTCGATGGTCTTGGCAAAATAATAGCTCACGTCCGTTTCTCCTGCGTTGTTATGGTCGGCCTGGTTGCCGAATAGTGCCGGATCATGCCGATGGAGATGGTCATGCACGTGCGGCCCACAGAGCTATGCGTCATCCGATCCGACGACGCGGCGCCGGCAACAGGCGGCGGTTCGGCCAGGTCGGCCAATCGGGGCGGCAAGGTCCGGGTAAGAGGGCAACTTGCTGAGAGGTTTGCCGGAGCGAACTCCAAACTGCTACGAGCTCGGCACCATGCTTGCTGGGGGCGCCCAGTTCGAAATCGTAGGTCATTCCGGTTGATCATCACGCTTAGCCGCCTTCAGCCCGATCATCACCACGCTGTGGGTAATGGCAAGCGACCTGACGGACTTCGCCCGCGCCCAGAGGATAGCTTTTGCCGCCAATCACAAGCCGGCTCGGTCCATCCCAGCTCTCGGATGCAGACACGTTGACGCGGCCGCATTTGATCTCGACATCGAGCCATTGACCGCGGTGGCGAATGCGAAAGCTCAGGCCTTGCAGCTCGTGCGGTAGGCAAGGATCGAGCCGCAGCGTGTTATCGCGAATTTCCAGTCCGGTCTGCCCGCGCTGGATCAGATCAACCGTGCCGGCCATGGCACCAAGATGAATGCCCTCTGGGGTCGTACCTCCCTGAACATCGGCAATGTCACTCTCCAGCGCGTCTTTCAGCTGCATCCAGGATTCCGCTCGGTCCGATCGGGCCAGAACCCAGGAATGCACAATCCCGCTCAGCGTCGAGCCGTTGGAAGTTCGTCGTAGATAATAATCGACGGTTCGCGGGATCATCTCGCTCTCGAAGTTAAAGCCAAGACGGCTAAACAATTGTTCCAGTTCTTCGGACGAAAAGAGATAAAACAGCATCAGCACGTCGGCCTGCTTTGATGCCTTGTAGCGATTGACGGTGTCTCCCTCGGCCTCAAGGATGCGATCGAGCCGGCGAATGTCTCCGTACCTCTCTCGGTAAGCCTCCCACTCGAACTCCAGCAGCCTTTCATAACCTTCGAACTGGCTGATCACTCCTTCGTGGAACGGCACCATCAGCTTGCGGCCGATCTCATCCCAGGCGGCGAGGTCCTCCGCGCTGAGGCCGAGTGATTCGTCGAGTTCGGTCCGCCGTTCAGCATCGAGGTGGTTGCGGGCCTCCAATGCGCGACCGAGCACCCACGCTGCCATGACATTGGTGTAGGCGTTGTTGTCGAGCCCGGGTGTATCCGACCACGGATAGCGGTCGTGGAACTCGTCCGGGCCCATTACGCTGCGGATTTCGTATCGGCCGCGAATTGGGTTGAAGACTGCAATGCTCGCCCAGAACCGAGCGATCTCGAATAGCATTTCCGCGCCGTAAAACGACAGGAACTCGTGATCTCCCGTCGCCTGGTAATAACGCCAGACATTGTACGCGATGGCGGCATTGACGTGATGTTGCAGGTGCGAGTTGTCGGGCAGCCAGCGGCCGGATTTGGGGTTGAGATGGAGCGTCTGCGTCTCCTCCCGCCCGTCGCTGCCGCTCTGCCACGGGTACATAGCGCCCCGGTATCCGCTCTCGCTCGCCAGCCATCGTGCCATAGGTAGCCTGCGGTGACGGTAGCACAGCAGCGCACGCGTGATCTCGGGGATGCGCAGGTTGAAGAACGGGAAAATGAAGAGCTCGTCCCAGAAGATATGACCGCGATATGCCTCGCCATGAAGCCCGCGCGCGGGCACACCGGCGTCGAGATCGACGCTGTGCGGTGAAACGGTCTGCAACAAATGGAAGATGTGCAGCCGCAGGATCATCTGCGTGCGCTGTGCTCCCTCCATAACGATGTCGCAGCGGCGCCACAGATGCGACCAGGCGCGGGTGTGATCCTCGAGCAGCGCCGCAAAGCGGCCCGACTTGCGCAGCGTGTTCCGTGCCGCCTGCTCGGGACTCGAAATAGCCCGGTCACGCGAGGTGTGTAGCGCGACGATCTTTTCAATCGTGACGGGGCTTCCTTCCGCTACCTCGAACGAGAGCGCGTGAGCGGCATAACCGTGATCCTGCCGGAACTGGCGCTCGCTTTTTATTCTTTCGTTGTTGCTGTAAGCGTGAGTTTGGGCCGCCTCGGCGATCCGGATACGCGACTGGCTGGTCTCAGCGACGAGAAGAAGACCATCCTCACCGAATTCCTCGGCGATCAATGGGATGAGGTGCTTGCCATCGAGCTGGCGGTAGCGCGTAACGCCGCTGTTGGTCACTCGTCCGTCGAGGGCGGACAGCACTTCGATGCCCCCCGACCAGTTGTCTGGTGCAAGCGTCCATTCTATCGCGGCAAGGTGGGGCGAACCCATGTGGACGAGACGGCGGGCGGTGAGACGCGTTTCCCTCCCTTCGCGGTCGCGCACGCGCATTACGCGCCGGAGCACGCCTTGTTCCAGGTCCAGTTCCTGGCGGTAGACAAGGATCTGGGTGCTGGGCAGATTGAGCCACTCGCCACCCTCCGGCCGGAAGGTGAGCGGGAGCCAGTTCGGCAGGTTGACGAGATCCTCGTTTTCAACCGGCCGCCCGGCAATATCCGTCACCAGACGATTGTATCCGCCCGCCAGGTACGTGCCGGGATAGTGGGTTTCGTCCGCATCGCTCTCTTCCACCGCGCCACGGGTTGCGAAATAGCCGTTGCCGAGCGTGCACAGCGCCTCGCGCAAGGCTTCCTGGTCCGGGTCGAAGCCTTCATAGGCAAGGGTCCAGCTAGCCACGACGCGCCAGCCTTCGAGAGAGGGAGCCCAGAAACCGCTCGACAGCCTTGGTGCCCGACAATTTATACTGCGCTGAGGTGTGGCGGCCAGCATTCGTGACCAGGATGCCGATTCCCCGACCTGACAGTGCGGCAAACGCGTCTTCGTCCGTATCGTCGTCGCCGACATAGAGCGGCACGACGTCTTCTGCTTCGAGATCGAGCGCGGACAATAGCCAGAGAACGGCTTTGCCCTTGTCCCAGTCCAAATCCGGACGCAACTCGAAAACCTTCTTGCCGGTCGTTTGCCTCAGGCCATGGCGTTCAGCCGCCGTCTCCGCGGCGCGTTTGATTCGCGTGATTTGCCTTCGCGCCACCAGACGGTAGTGGACAGCGATGGCGAACTTCTTGCGTTCGAGCAGAACGCCTTCGATGTCGCCAATCTCGGCCTGGAGCAGTGCTTCGGCACGGTCCAGCGCCGAAAGAAAGGCGGAAGCGCCTTCATGCTCCTCATGCAAGCCATCGGGACCTGCGATGTCGAAGCCATGACTTCCAGCATAGACGAGACCGTCAAGGCCGACCAGACGAGCCACCTCCGCGCGGTCGCGCCCGCTGACGATGGCGACATGGCAATGCGAGGCAAGATCCGCGAGGATCCCCCGCATTTCGGCGGACAGGACGGCAAGTTCTGGCCGGGCGACGATCGGCGTCAGCGTGCCGTCGTAGTCGAGAAAAACGGCCGGACGCTTTCTGGAAAATAGTGCGCATATGCCGGCCGTGCAGGAGAGGGCGTCGGGCAGCAGATCGGCGGTCTGATGATACTGGATCGGAGGAATCGGGCGAAGCTCCAGTTCGGCAAGATCCTCAACCACGATATGGGCACCATTTGCTTTCATGGCAGCCGCAACGCCGGTCCGGTCGATACCGATCACGAGTCCGAAGCCGCCCGCCCTGCCGGCCGCTACACCGGCAATGGCATCTTCTATGACAACCGAGTGTTGCGGGGGCGTTTCCAGGCGCCGCGCTGCTTCGAGAAAGGTATCTGGCCGCGGCTTTCCTGCCAGCGAAAGCCGTTCGGCTTCCACGCCGTCGATCCGCACGTCGAAAATCCCTTTCAGACCGGCTGCATCGAGGACAGCCGATGCGTTCTTGCTTGAGGAGACGAGAGCGGTTTTCACGCCTTGACGGCGAAGCTCTCGGATGAAGGCAACGCTGGTTTCGAAGACTTCTACGCCGCTATCTGCCAGCTGCTCCTGGAAGAAACGATTCTTGCGGTTGCCGAGACCACAGATCGTCTCGCGATCAGGCGGATCGGCAGGATCGCCATGGGGCAGGCTGATCTTGCGCGATACGAGGAAGCTGCGCACTCCCTCGTATCGGGGCATGCCATCGATGAAGCGTCGGTAGTCCTCTTCTCCGAACGCTCGATATGGCTTGCCGCGCCGGTTTGTACGCTGGGCAAGGTATTCGTCGAACAATTGCTTCCATGCCGCTGCATGCAGCTGCGCCGTATTGGTGACCACGCCGTCAAGGTCAAAGAGGAAGGCCGCGTAACCCTCTTCATGCGGATCGGCCGGACCAGGGCTCATCGCTTTGCTGTGTCTCCGTTCTGCGGCGGTCCACCGATGACCGGCATCAGCGCTCTGCCCTACTTCGAGTGATGAAGCTTCTTTTCTCCCTGCGGGCGCACAAGAGAGGCTCCCAAGAAGAAGGACTACCATTAGACGAACGCGCTGCTGGCGCATTACACCGGTGCGCGCGCCGCTCGCTCCTGCGGTGGTCCTCCGGACGGGCAAGTTTGCGGCATGGGCCGGGGAGACGACCGACGTATCGGCGCGGCTTTTCACCTGTCGGCGGTTCTCGAAAGGACCATGGGAGCGGCCCGCGCGTAACAAATCGGCATAAGCAACGTCTGTCGCACGATGTCCGGCTCGAGATCACAGAAGACTTGCTACGCTGCCCTTGGCGGGCGGCGCTACCCGGTTGCTGTCCATCGGCCGGCATCGTGTCCAGGATAGCTGGGAGGAGCTGGCGAATGAAGACGATTGTGACATTGACTCTGAATCCCTCGATTGACGGCTCTGCCGAGGCGGACTTGGTGCGACCGGTTCACAAGATCCGAACGTCCGATGAACGCTATGACCCTGGAGGAGGCGGTATCAATGTGGCCCGGGTCATCCGGGAGCTGGGTGGCCCTGCACTTGCGATGTATCTGGCCGGCGGCGCGACCGGCAGTGTGCTCGACGACCTTCTCGAAACCGCATTGATTGCACACCGTCGTATACCGATCGAGGACCATACCCGCATCAGCCACGCAGTCTTTGAACGCTCGAGCGGCGAGGAATATCGCTTCGTCCCCGCGGGCCCGCTCGTGATGGAGTGGGAATGGCGCGCAATCCTGGAGGCCCTCGAAGATATCGATTGCGAATACCTCGTCGCCAGCGGCAGCTTGCCGCGTGCTGTTCCCGACGATTTCTATGAGACCGTAGCTGCCCTGGCGCACCGCAAGGGAATTCGACTGGTTCTCGATACGTCGGGAAGCGCGCTTCGTGCCGGGCTTGTTCGCGGCGTCCACCTGGTGAAGCCCAGCCTTGGCGAACTTGAGGCGCTGGCCGGACGCAGGCTCGCCGACGGCGCGGCACAAGAGGCGGCGGCCAGAGAGCTCATTGATGCTGGTTCGGCAGAGATGGTGGCGCTGACGCTTGGGCGCGACGGTGCGTTGCTCGTGACCGCTCAAGCCGCGATACGCCAGCCGGCGCTCGATGTGGTCGCAAAGAGCGCGGTCGGCGCTGGCGACAGCTTCGTCGCGGCGATGACACTCGCTTTGGCGCAGGGCCGTGATGAGCAAGATGCTTTCGCCTACGGCATGGCGGCAGGCGCTGCCGCCGTGTTGTCGCCTGGCACTGGCCTGTGTCGCCGCGAAGATGTCGAGCGGCTATATGGTGAACTGACCAGGCAAATCGCGCCTCGGCCGTGAGCGCACCGGAAAATCGAACAACGGGAACGGACAAACCAATCATTGCCGCTCGTTTGAGCGAACCCTGATGGGTGCCCGGTCGCCTTGGATGCGCGGCGTTGACATAGCTCAATGCCGGCCGAGGCATTCGCGTGTCAGGTGCCCCAGATGGCGACCGGGCCATCGGATATGTCGGTGCCGCTTCAGTGAGAAAAGCTTCTGCAAGAAACCCCAATCGTGCTGCAAGCTTGCGCCGCTTGGTTCTCTGCCTGTTGCTGGCGCTCGGCCTGAACTTTCTTCATCTCGATGCGGCCGTGTTCGCGGCTCCGGTCGCGACATCCACGTCGCAAGTAGCCGAACTGGAAGAGCATTGCACGACCGGCGCACTTCACAAACAGTCCCCTGCAACCGCTGACCATTGCCGCTCGTCGATCTGCTGCGCGGTTCTGCCCGGTAGCAACTTGTCTCGTCGCGCCGCACCGACAGCCGGAGCATGGTCGATTGGGCCAGCGGACACTTTTGATCCTGCACTCCTCGAAAGAGAAATCCCACCGCCCCGACTGGCCGCGTAAATCCGGCTTTTCGCGGTGGGTATGCGCGGGTCCTTTGCGATCCGACCCCCCCCCCCTTTTGGTTTCCTCGGCATGGAGGCATTACTATGCCAACCTTAACACATAACGGGTCATCCCGACCCTCGTCTGCACGCGGCGAGGACGCCGTCATCCAACGACTGACCGAATGCCGCGCCGAATTCATGCGGTACTTCCAACGGCGACTGAGCCGTTCCGAGGAAGCGGAGGATGCGTTTCAGGATTTCTGCGTCAAAGTCCTTCGGGCCGCCTGGGAACCGCAGGACAACGGGAAGGTGGACGCCTGGCTCCGACGCGTCCTGCGCAATTCGCTTATTGACCATTATCGGCGGCGCGCGGCGCGGCAGCGGGGCAGGGATGCCTATGAAGCCGAGCCCCGGGAAATGGCGGATACTCCCGAAACGGACTATGATGAAAATCCATGCACTTGCGTTCAGGACGCCTTGCCGGCGCTTCGCTCGGATTACGCCGAGATCATCCGGCGCGTCGATCTCGAAGAAGAACCGCGAGAAACTATTGCGGCTGATCTCGGGCTCACGCCCAACAATATCGGAGTACGCCTGCACAGGGCGCGTCGGGCGATGAAGGATCAGATCGAAAAGCGCTGTTCCACCTGCCATTTCAGGAGCTCTGGCGACTGCGATTGCAGTCCCGTAACGCACGAGGCGCAGCGGAACAGCGAACACGATGGTCTGAAAGGAGCTGCCATCGCGGCATCCTTCTTCTGAATTGCGCGCCACCTGTTGTTCATTGTGCGAGACAGGAGAGGATTGGCGGCATGGCACGCCCTGGCTGGGCCAGGAAGGAGTGGAGTGATCTTTTGAATATCAAACGCCCACGCATCGTCAGAAGAGCAGTCAATCACATTGGGATTCGAGCCAAGATCACTTCGCCCAATGGATCAGACTGCTCCTCTGGCAAGCGCCGGTTCTCCTGATGGAGGGGTGATCCCCGGCAAGACGCGGTATCAGTGCGGGCGAAGGCGTTTTGGCAATGTCGAGGGCATTCCGGTCGTGCGGCTTGGATCGCGCGCCTGCTGTTCCTTGTGCACCGAAAGCGAGAATGCACTGCTTCTGCCACCAGCGAGCCCGAGGACGGTCCGATCGGTTGCGCCATGGCGCTGGGGCGAGACTTCGCAGCACCGATCGAATTTGCAGGTCCGCGGCTCAAGGGCCGCAGGGATGCGGCAGGTATATTCGTCGAAGCGCAGGTCCCTCAAAGGTCAGACAACGCAAGTTTTCGCTTTCGCTAAGGCGCACTTGCATCAAGCGAGGTCTGAAAAGCCTTTGTAGGCAGGCTTGGCTGTAACAACCGCTAAGCCACTGCGTCGATAATGGCTGGAGACCCACATTGACCCATGACGACCCATTGCCGGATGATGATCCCGACATCGCCGCCCGGGCAGCGGATGCTGCAGTTCGCCGCGCGCTCGTCGAAGGGCACCGGCAGATTCTAGGTTTTCTTCGCCGGCGACTGGGCAGCGGGGAGGAGGCCGAGGAGGTCCTGCAGATGTTCATGCTGCGCGCTGTCGAGCGGTCTGCTGACCTGCGCGATGTGCGCAGCGTTCGTGGCTGGCTCAGCCGTATTCTCGCCACGACAATCGTTGATCACCAGCGTCGAGCCGGCAAACGGCGTAAACGGGAGGAAATCGTGGATCCCGTCGATCTCGAGCAACTGTCGATCGAACCGGATGACGAGCTCGAAGAGGCGATCTGCAATTGTCTTTACAAGCTCTTGCCGACTCTCAAGCCGGAATATGCCGAGGTGATCTGGCGCATAGACTTGCTAGAAGAACCACGGGACCGGGTGGCGGCGAGCCTTGGTGTCAGTTTGAACAATATCACCGTCAGGCTGCATCGCGGTCGTCAGGCGCTCAAGAAGCGGCTGGAAGAAATGTGCATGACCTGTCCGGTTCATGGTTTCCTCGACTGTCGATGTGACGAGGCAGAGCGATGGCGCCGCCGCCGCGAGCAACTGGGCGGGCGCGCCGAGATATAGTGGCCGCACCGTCAAATCGACCTGGTCGGAGTTCGGGTGCCTTTCCGCTGACCTGACGGCCCGGCAGTTTAGAAGCCTTCGCTGAGGTCCTCAAGCGCAGGCAGGTTGGAGAGATGGACGACGCCAGCTTCGCGAAGCTCTATGAACCCGTCCTTTTTCAGTTGGGTGAAGGTACGGCTTACGGTTTCTACCGTGAGACCGAGATAGTCGGCGATATCGGTGCGGGTCATGGGCGGTATGACAGGATCAGCCGTTCCTCCGGACCGCGCGGCGCGGCGGGATAGCATGAGGAGGAATGTGGAGACCCGTTCGCGCGCGGTCTTGCGGCCGAGCAGCACCATATGGTCCTGTGCGGCCGCAAGTTCGTTGGATGCTATCCCGAGAAGCCGCCGCTCGATGCCCGGAAAGTCCGTCAGCATGGCAGCGAACTGCTTGCGGGGGAATCGGCAACATCGCACCCGCGTGACTGCCTCTGCACTGCAGCCGTATCTTTCCAGGAAAGAGAGCCCGAGGAAGTCACCGGCAAACAGAAAACCGGTAATCTGTTGCCGGCCATCGGGTAACAGCTTGTAGACTTTTACCGTACCGTCGGTGACATTGAAAAGGTGGTCTGCCGGGTCGCCTTCGGTCACGAAAATCTGATGCCGAGCAATGTCCTGCACGCTGGTAATCGCGGCAAGTCGGTCAAGATCGCAATCGTCGATCGCATCGCATACACTGAGGACGCGCGCGGCACATGCAGCGCAGGGTTCCGGCAAGAGCTCCTTTCCGGACGAGAGTGACTGTACTTGCTGTGCGCATGCGCTCTTCATGGACTTCCTTCGTCCACCAATTTGTAGCTTAACAATTGAGACACATCAAGGAACTCCGCGATCCCCGCATTATCAACTGCTGCGGTGATGGAGTTGTGAATGACGCACGAGATGAATTTCGGGAATCCGATCAGCGTCGCCCCGCTCCGGAGCACGCAAATCGGCCAGGCGTTTCCTCTTGTCCGAGAAGTCGCACCCATTTTGATGTTCGAGCAATGGATCCGGATTGCCAGTCCCCTGACATTGGAAGATAAATTCGACAGACGCGGAATTCTCGCAGCGACAGTCGCTTCTGGCCACCTTTATGGGCTGTGCCTGTACCGAGTCGAACCACTTAAGAGTCCCAAGCCCCTTGTAGCACATTATCTCGCCACGTTCGGCATCGGTCAGCAGGCGCCGGTCGCCCGGTCTCTGGTCGCTGCCATTGACAGCCTCGCGTTCCGACTTGGCTGCGAGATCATACAGACCAGCGTTGCCTCATCACAGCGGAGCGTTCGCGCCTGTCTCGAGGCGGCCGGTCATCGTATCCGTCAGGTGGAATTTTCCAAGTATATTGGAGACGCGGAGGATAACCAAATGCCGGCACGATACACCGATCTATCATGGCTCGAACAGTGGCACCGGGGCGACGATATTTCCTCCGCGGCAAAGCGAGGATAAGCGCGGTCCTCACTCGCCGCTCCTGACCTTTCGCTAAGGCGCCTCTGTAACAATGCCGGTGCTCGCGCGTCTCTCTCGAGGTCAGCCCGCCGGTTTTGATGGCGACCCGGCCAGGCGGTTTTTCCAGAGAGGAGGTTGGCATGAGGATGGAATGGCTGCGGCGCGTTGCACGCATGCATGCGATAGCTCTCGGTGGACGCGCGCGGCAAGGGGACGCGCGGCGTTTCCCTGCCGTACGAGTTCTTACAGCCCGGAAAGCGCGACTCGGCAATTGCGACCAGAGGCAATCCATTCTTGGTCCGCGCTCATCGCCCCGCGACTGCGACATCAGGCCTCGCATTGATCCTGTCGGAGGCACCGGATACCAGGGTCGACTCTACGAGACTGCCGCCGCCGGCAACCGTCCGTCCGCGCGATTTCCCAGGGGCCAGTGGCCGGCGCGCGGGCACTTCTCGAAAGCCGCGCTATGAGCGCGAGAGTCCGATTGCGGGCATCATGATCGGTCGGCTTCTCCACATTGGCGCACGGGCTATAGGTCTGCTCGGCCTCGCTGCGTATGAGCGATTGCGCCGCACACCGCCCGATCGCTCTTGCTTACCACGCCGCGCCCGCATTTCGCTTGAACGGCTCGGTCCGACATTCGTCAAGCTCGGGCAGACATTGAGCTTGCGCCGGGATTTGTTGTCCGAGCGGTGGCTCGATGAACTTGGTCGGCTGCAGGATAATGTCGAGCCTTTTCCAGGTGCTGAGGCGCAACAGGCGGTCGAGGAAGCCTTTGGCCAGTCGACCGAACAACTCTTTGCGACTTTCGAGGCCAAACCTTTGGCGGCCGCATCCATTGCGCAGGTCCACCGCGCCCGTCTGCACAATGGGCGCGAGGTCATCGTCAAGATTCGCCGGCCCGCAATCCGCACCCGCATCGACCGCGACATGCGTGCGCTGGTCGCTACCACGCGGTTGCTTTTGATCATTGCCCCCCGACTTGAGCGCCTTCAACCGCTCCGTCTCGTCGACGAAATATGGGCTAATCTGCGCAAGGAAACCGATTTTCGGCAAGAGGCGCGCAACATTCGCCGTTTCAACGAGGCTTTTCGCGACTGGCCATCGCTCTCTATTCCCAATGTCGTCGACGACCTTCAAACCGAGACCGTTCTGGTCCAGGAAATGAGCGGTGGGGCCGGGATTGCCGATCCTTCGGTCGATGGCCCTCGCCTGGCGGAAGTACTCGTCGATGCCTATCTGCACCAATTCTTCGTCATCGGGCTTTTCCACGGCGATCCTCACCCTGGCAATTTGTTCGTCATGCCTGATGGAAGACTGTGCTTCCACGACTTTGGCCTGACAGGATATCTCGATAACCGTACACGCCGCGCGCTCGCATTCTTCCTCCAGGCCTTCGTCAATGGCGACCCGCTGTGGCTGCTCGATTCAGCGATCGACCTGGGGCTGCTCCACGAGGTCGATGACCGACCCCCATTTATCAGCGGGATCGACGAAATATTCGCCGACTATGCGTCACTGCCATTGAAAGACTGGTCGCTTGCCGAGGCGGTCCTGCGGGTTGCGCATCTGGGTCCTGACGACAAGGTTATGTTGCCGCAAAACCTCGTGGTTCTGATGCGGACCCTATTCCTCATCGAGAGCGCTCTGCGTACGCTCGATCCGGACCTCAAAATCCTCGATACGCTGCTGGCGCGCGGTCGCGACGTGATGAAACGCCTCCTGAGTGATGAGACGGGCAATGGTGGCCGCGCTCGTTTGAAGGCAGAAGCCGCGCTGGCAGCCCATGACTTGCCCGGCGTGCTTGCGGCCTTTCTCCGGCGCCTGCAGAGCGATGGCTTCCACCCCGCCATAATTGTCCGGCACGAGGGACTGGAAACCATCGAAGCTCACCTCGACAGGACCGGCAACCGGCTCGCCTTGGCGCTCGTGACCCTGGGCCTCTACATCGCGGCGTCCCTTTTGATGCTGCACAGCGCCGGGCCACGGGTGCTGGGCAACGTCCCGCTGCTCGCGCTCCTCGGCTATTTATTGGCGTTGGGGTTATCATTCCGACTGGTCGGGGCGGTCGGGCGGTCAGGCCGGCTATAGAAGGATTGACCGATGGACAGCCAGCGAGAATCAATCAACCTGAGGAGAATGACGTGAATGGAAATCGAAAGATCCGCGTAGCCGTCAACGGTTATGGTGTCATCGGCAAACGGGTGGCCGACGCGGTTGCCCGGCAGGACGATATGGAACTCGCAGGGGTTTCCGACATCAACGCCGACTGGCGCTCACGCATGGTGACGCAAAAGGGCTATCGGCTATTTGGTGCGGCGAAAGAACAGGCCGACCTCATGCGTGAAGCCGGACTCGATGTGAGCGGAACGCTTGAGGATCTGCTCGCAGCAGCCGACCTGGTCGTCGATTGCACGCCGAAGCACGTAGCGGCCAAGAATGTCGAAATCTACCGGCAGGTGGGTATCAAATTCATCGTTCAGGGCGGCGAGAAGCATACGGTCACCGGGCATTCGTTCGTGGCCGAGTCGAGTTACGTGGGCGCGCTCGATCGGGAGAGCACCCGCGTTGTTTCCTGCAACACGACCTCGATTGTCCGGACGTTGAGCGCGCTGAAAAATGCCGGCCTGCTCCGCCGGGCCCGGGGTACGTTGCTGCGCCGCGCCACCGACCCGTGGGAGAGTCATCTCGGCGGAATCATGAATACGTTGGTTCCCGAACCCGAAATTCCTAGCCATCAGGGGCCTGATGCAAAGAGTGTCGATTCCGAGCTCGATGTCGTCACTATGGCGGTAAAGGTACCCGAAACCCTGGCGCACCTGCACTACTGGGCGGTGCAACTGACCCGCCCGGCGGAAAAGGAAGAGGTCCTCGAGGCCTTTCGTTCGTCAAGCCGCATCGCACTCATCCGCATGGCAGATGGACTGACGGCCATCAACACCGTGAAGGAGTTGATGGCCGATCTCGGCCGGCCTCACGACAACCTCTACGAAGTAGCCCTGTGGTCGGACATGCTGAAGGTGGAAGGGGATGAACTCTTCTACGGTTACATGGTCGATAACCAGGCGATCGTCATTCCTGAAACGATCGACGCAATAAGGGCTCTGGTCGGGCAAATTCGTGATCCGAATGAATCCATTGCCAGGACCAATACCGCGCTCGGCATCGGTACCATCGCCAAAGCTCTGGGACATCAATGATGAAGATGAAACACATTATGACACCCTCGGTCGTTTCGGTTACGCCTGAGACACCGATCCCGGAGGTTGCCCGGCTCCTTCTTGAGCGGCATATCAGTGCCGTGCCGGTGATCGATGCCAGCGGCGAGCTCAGGGGTATTGTTAGCGAAGGGGACCTGCTGCGCAGGACCGAGGACGGTAGCCATCCGCACGGTTCCTGGTGGTTGAGACATTTCTCCAAAAAGGGGGCAAGCGCGGCGGATTATGTGAAGGCACGCGGGCGCTCCGCCGCAGACGTGATGACGCCCGAAGTAGTTACCGTCACGGAGGATTCCCTGAGCAGCGAAGTGGCACACCTGCTCGAAACCCAAAGGATCAAGCGTGTTCCGGTCATGCGCGAGGACAAAGTAGTCGGCATTGTCAGTCGCGCCGATCTTATACGCGGTCTGGCCGCGGGCAAAGACATGGCGTCTCCCCCCGTGTCAGTCGCAGACGAGACAATCCGCGAACAGCTTCTCAAGGAACTCGAGCAAGCGGATTGGGCCCCGTCCTACGGTATCAGCGTGATTGTCGCAGACGGGATCGTGCGTATCTGGGGCCTTGTGGATTCGCAGGATCAAGTGGACGCGCTCCGGGTCGCAGCCGAGAATGTCCCGGGCGTAAAGGGTCTGGAACTGAACGTCGAATCAATGCCTCCCTATGCCTGGGGGGCTTATGGCTGGGTCGCCTGAAGCCTCTGCCTGAACACTACGCGGGCAAGGGCAAAAATGGTGGATCGCTCCATTGGGGCAGCGGTTCATGCCGGATGCCCTTAACGCGCACCATCGCAGGGGGTTGATCAGGGATATCTGAGCCCGGTGCCGACACTAGCGTTATGCCGTGATGCTAGGTCCCGGAGCATGACCGAAGCGAGCAAAAGTTTGATGTTCCGACGGCGGTGTTCGCCGGCCCGAATCCATCCGGGCGCCGATCAGGGGCGCGGTAAGGGCCCGTAGCGGACTTGGCTGCTGGCTCTGTGCACTGGAGAAGGTCTGAACTTTACCGTTCCCCAACCAGATTACGCGGCTCGCCGCGCCCGAACGCCTCGATATTCTCCACGGTGGTTTCGATGATCCGCCGAACGGCGCTTTGCGTATTATAGGCATTATGGGGCGTCACAATCACGTTCGGGAACCGCAGCAAGACGTGATTGGCGACGAGCGCCTTGAGGTCGTAGCCATCGCTCGACGCTCCCCGAAAAATCTGCGCCTCCTCGCGCACGAGAGGCTCCTGTGGCAATACGTCAAGTCCCGCCGCCCGAACCTTGCCGTCCGCCAGAGCTCGTACCAGCGCAGGCACATCGACAACGTTGCCCCGCGCAGTGTTGATCAGGAGTGCGCCGGACTTCATCAGGTCGAATTCACGGTCGGAAAGTAGACTCGCGGTTCCCGGCGTTGCCGGTACGTGGAGCGTGATTACATCCGCATCTGCGAGAACTTCATCTAAATCGGCATAGCGAAACCCGAATTGTGTTGCCGCGTCTTCATCCGGATAGAGATCGTAGGCCACAACATCCATGCCGAATCCGCCAGCGATCTCGATCGCGCGGCGGCCTATTCGTCCGGTTCCGATGACGCCGAGCGTCTTGCCGCGCAGTTCGAAACCGCGCAGCCCGGCTTGCGAGAAGTCACCGCGGCGTGTGCGCTCCACCGCCTCGACCAGATTGCGGGCGACGGCCAGGAGCAGGGCGAAGGCATGCTCCGCCACGGTCGAATCGCCATAATCGGGTACGTTCGCCACCGCGACGCCGTGCGCCTTGCACCAGTCCAAATCGACATGATCGTATCCGGTAGACCGGGTTGCGATCAGCTTTAGACGCGGGAACTGAACCAGCACGTCGGCACCGAGCTGCGAGTTCACGAAGGTGCTTACAATTTCTGCGGAAGCGTAGGGCGCGGCCGTTTGTGGGTCGAGGCGCTCGCGGGTGCATTCGACCTCATGCTCGGGTTCAAGCCTCAGACAGGCCTGGTGTTCCCACTCTTCCGTCTCGAACACGACGACCTTCATCGAGAAGTGTCCGGCTCGGAGGTTGTTCGCGCCGGCGCGGCCTTCAGACTCTGCTCGACTTGGGCAACGTTGCGAAGCGTAGAGACGAAGCTGTCCGGGTTGAGCGAGATCGAATTGATGCCTTCTTCAACCAGAAACGCGGCGTATTCGGGATAGTTGCTGGGGGCCTGGCCGCAGATCCCGATCTTGATGCCGGCGGCGTGCGCCTGGACGATCGCTGCGCGAATCGCACGCTTTACCGCTTCATTGCGCTCATCGAACAGGGGGGCGAGATCGCCCGAATCCCGATCGACCCCGAGCACGAGCTGCGTGAGGTCGTTGGAACCAATCGAAAAGCCGTCGAAGCGCTGCGCGAACTCTTCGGCAAGGAAGACGTTGGCGGGAATCTCGCACATCATGTAGACCTCGAGGCCGTCCCGGCCGCGCTCGAGTCCGTTCTCTTTCATCACGGCAAGCACGCGATCAGCCTCCTCGAGCGTGCGGCAGAATGGCACCATGACGATCACGTTCTCCAGACCGATCCTTTCGCGCACCGTCTTCAGCCACGGCATTCCAGTGCAAAACCCTCGCGATAGCGCGCGTCGTAGTAGCGCGAAGCACCGCGCCATCCGAGCATCGGATTCTCCTCTTCCGGTTCGAAAACGCTGCCGCCGAGGAGGTGGGCATATTCATTGGATTTGAAGTCGCTCAAGCGAACGATCACGGGGTGCGGGTGGTAGGGCGCTGCGAGCTTGGCAATTCCCAGCGCGAGCGTCTCGACGAAGAAGTCCACTGGGTCATCGTAGCCGCGCGTGCGCTGGCGGATCTCTCGCCGCGCCGCTGGATCGGTCACGTGGTCGGGATGGATCAGCGCCATCGGATGGATCTTGATCAGATTGTTGATGATGAACTCCATCCGCGCAAGGCCAACTCCGCGCGCAGGCAGGCGCCACCAGCGGAATGCTGCGGCAGGGCTGGCGATATTCACCATCATCGCGGTTCGGGTTTCGGGCAGGTCGGAAACATCCACCTGCGATGACTCGAATTCCAGGATGCCTTCGTAGACCACGCCCCGATCACCTTCCGCGCAGGAAAGCGTGATTTCCTGCCCGTCAAGCAGCAGTTCGGTGCCGCGGCCCGTGCCGACGATGGCGGGCACTCCCAGTTCGCGGCTGACGATGGCGGCGTGGCTGGTCGTGCCGCCATGATCGGTGATGATTCCGGCGGCCTTCTTCATGATCGGGACCCAGTCGGGGTCCGTCATGCCGGTCACGAGGATGGCTCCGTCGCGGAAGGTGTCGATGTCGGCGGCGCTGCGAATGGCGCAGACTTGACCTGAGGCAATCGCTTCACCGATCGCCGAGCCGGTGATGATCGGCTTTCCCTTCGTCTTCAGGCGGTAGCTCTTGATTTGGCCGGTTTGCCGGGACGACTGCACCGTCTCGGGCCGCGCCTGAACCATGTAGAGTTCGCCGGTCTCTCCGTCCTTGGCCCATTCCATGTCCATCGGCCGGCCGTAGTGTTCCTCGATCGTCGCGGCCCATCGGCCGAGCTCCAGAATTTCCGCTTCGCTGAGAACGAAGGCCTGGCGCTCCTTCTGGGTGGTTGCAACTGTCGTGGTGCGCTCGCTCCCGCCGGTCGCGTAGATCATCTTGGTCTCTTTGGCGCCGAGCGTCTTCTCGATGATCGGGGTGTAGCGCCGGTCGTCGAGCAAGGGCTTGAAGACGAGATATTTGTCGGGATCGACCGCGCCCTGCACGACGGTTTCGCCAAGACCCCATGCGGCGCTGATCACGGCGACGCCGGGAAATCCGGTTTCCGTATCGATCGAAAACATGACTCCCGAGCCTGCCAGGTCGGAGCGTACCATCCGCTGGACGCCGATCGACAGCGCGACTTCCAGATGATCGAACCCCTGGGTTTCACGGTAGCTGATCGCCCGGTCGGTAAACAGCGAGGCGTAGCACCGCCGGCAGGCGTCGAGCAGCGCGCGCTCACCGCGCACATTGAGAAAGGTTTCCTGCTGACCGGCGAAGCTCGCCTGGGGCAAGTCTTCAGCAGTTGCGCTAGAGCGCACAGCAACACTGATCTCGTCCTGGCCGCTGCGGCGGGAAAGCTCGCGATATGCGTCCCGGATTTCTGTGGCGATCGCCTCCGGGAATTCTCCGTCGAGAAAATGCCGGCGGATTGTTTCACCCGTTTCATGCAACGAGGCCTTTTCACTCTTCAATGCCGCAATGCTGGCGCGTAGCTCCGGCTCGATTTCGTTGGCAGCCACATATTCGCGAAAGGCCGCGGCGGTCGTCGCGAAGCCGCCCGGCACACGCACGCCCTTCTCCTTGAGTGTGCGTACCATCTCACCAAGCGAGGCGTTCTTGCCGCCGACGATGGGAACGTCGCCCACGTTCAGGGACTCAAACCAGGCTATGCGTTTTTCCGTCATCGCTGCGCTCCTTGTGCACTCACGGCTGATATAAATCCTATTGCCGACTACCTGCCGCGAAGCGATTTCCGACAGCGAACCAGGGACCGCTCTTGCTGCCGCGCCGGCCAAGGACAGACTATCAGTATGTCCCGGAAGGGACGCAGGGCAGCACCCGATCTTACAGTACCGCGTGGTGCGGGTCCCCCGGGAAACCGGCAAGCGGATTTCCATGTTGCTGCCAGACTCGTCATTTCAGACGCGGAGATCGGCGAGCTTGCACGCGATTGGAGAGGGCGTTCTGGTAAGGATCGGCCCGCTGCGACGTCTCTTTGATGACGCGCCAATGCGCGTGCCTGCTGCAGATACGAGCAGTGACGAGAGACGTGACGAAGACGGTGTCGCAATTCGGACGCGGGTCGATCGGCGGACGACTTTCGGAATGTGCTGGGGCCGTGCCGCTGCCGTCGGTTGAAACATCGCAGGACAAAGCGTGAGTTGGCCGAGGCCGCGGTCATTGAATTTGTTTGCTGGAATAGGAAACTTCGAATGAAGCGAACCATTGCTGCTCTGTCGGCGCACGAGATTCTTGACTCGCGCGGTTGGCCCACGGTCAAGGTGACAGTCCGTCTGGAGGGCGGTATCACCGCAAGCGCGTCGGTGCCCTCGGGAGCATCGACTGGCCAGTTCGAGGCCCACGAACTTCGCGACGGCGATGCGGCGCGGTATGCCGGTCGCGGGGTCCTGAAGGCGGTCGCAAATGTTGAACGCGAAATCGCGGGCGCCCTCATCGGTCTGGATGTTGTCCTGCAGCCGGAAATTGATCGGTTGATGTGTGAACTCGACGGAACCGAGAACAAGGCGCGGCTCGGCGCAAACGCCGTTCTCGGTGTTTCGCTGGTGGTCGCTCGGGCCGCTGCTCAGGCGATGGAATTACCGCTCTACCAGTATCTCGGGGGTTCCACCGCCCGGCGTCTCCCGGTCCCCATGATGAACATTATCAATGGCGGCAAGCATGCCGCCAATGGGCTCCAGATGCAGGAGTTCATGATCGTACCGCATGGTGCCCCGACATACGGCGAAGCGCTGCGCTATGGTTCGGAAACCTATCATGTCCTGAGGGGGCTTCTGGAAGAGAAAGGCCTGGGTGTGGGGGTTGGTGATGAAGGCGGGTTCGCGCCCCATCTGAAAGACGAGCGTCAAGCGCTCGAGCTGATCGTCCGCGCAATTGAGGTGGCAGGCTATGAACCAGGCCGTCAAATTGCCATCGCGCTGGATCCCGCAGCGACCTCCTTCGTCGAGGACGGCGGTTATGTTCTGCCCGGGCTTGGCGGAGCGCATATGACCAGTGACGAACTTCTGGCCGTCTACACTGACTGGATTGCCGCATTTCCGATCGTGTCGATCGAGGATGGTTTCGGCGAACAGGACTGGCCCGCCTTTGTAAAGCAGACCCTGGCGATGGGAGACCGCATCCAGATCGTCGGCGATGACCTGTATGTCACCAATTCGCGCTTCATCCAGCGGGGCATTGATGACAAAGCCACGAACGCTGTTTTGATCAAGCCCAACCAGATCGGCACGGTGACCGAAACGGTGGCGGCGATCGAACTGTGTCGGCGAGCTGGACTGCGCTACAAATTCTCCCATCGCTCCGGCGAGACAGAAGACGACTTCATCGCAGATTTTGCCGTCGCGATGACCGGTGGTCAGTTCAAGGGCGGAGCGCCGTGTCGAGGTGAACGTCTCGCCAAGTACAATCGCTTGCTGGAAATCGAACACCAACTCGGCGGCGAAGCCATCTTCTCATCGCCATTTGTCGCATGAGCGCCGCCAGGCGACTGCATCGCCATTGCTGCGCCCTGATGATGCCCGCGAAGCTCGATCGCCTTGGGGCGAGGACTCAGATGCTTGACGATGCGCTTGATCGTGCCGTCCTTTGCGCTGCATCGCGCCCTTCCAGAATGATCAGCAGCTTGCGACCACCGGCGATCACCTGGCGTTGCAACGCGCTGGGCCCGATCTCAAGCGCATGGAGCTTCTCGGCGTAGCCGGGCGCAGATCTGTCCTGCTTGTTCTTGCTCATATCGATCTGACAATCTCTACTAGGGCTTCGTCCTGGGCCGTTTTAGAATGGGCGGCGCGGTCGGCTTTTGGGCAGATTTGGATCACCTGACCGCGAGCGCGACAGCTTGGGAATAAAACCCGGGACGCGCGCCATGTAGGCTCGATAATCCTGGCCGAAAGCGGCGAGCGCCTCGCGCTCCTCGCTCCGGGCGAGACGCACATACATGACAACCAGGACCGGGAACATCGCCAGCGTCAGGACAGTCGGCCATTGGAACAGGAAGCCGAGCATGACGAGGATGAAGCCGTCATATTGCGGATGCCGGACGTAGGAATAGATACCTTCAGTTGCGAGCTTCTCTTGCTTCTGGGCCCGGTAAAGCCGTGCCCAGCCGCTCGATATCATCCAGAAGCCACCGCCGATCAGGATGAAGCTCAGGATATGAAAGGGGCCGAAGTGAGGGTTGGCTTGCCATCCGAACAACTCCTCGAGCAGATGGCCGGCGTCATGCGAGAACCAGTCCACCTGCGGATAGTTGCTCTGGAGCCAGCCCGAGAGCAGGTAGATGGTCAGCGGGAAGCCGTACATCTCCGCAAAAAGTGCGACGAGAAAAGCACTGAAAGCGCTGAATGATCGCCAATCGCGCTTGGTTTGCGGTTTGAAGAAGCTGAACGCGAAGAAAATGAAGATCGCGGAGTTGAGGATCACCAGACCCCAAAGTCCATAGGCGGCGGATGCGTCGCTATGCATGACAGGTTTCTCCGGAGCTATCGGCGACGGGCGCTGGAATCGGCGACCTTGTGTCCGCTGTGGCGATCGCGGACCGGACTCGCGCCGTTGTTGCTGGTGCGCTGATCATCATCATCACCGCCTTGGCCGCCATGACCTCCGTGTCCACCGTGTCCACCGTGCATAAACATGTGGAGCAGCGGGCAGGCCAGCAAGAGCAAGGCCCAAGGAAGTATGCTGAGCGCGTGAACCCTATGCTCGGCAAGCAGGAAATACCCCGCTATCGCTGCAAAACCGAGGAAGACGATCGGCATCCGCCATCCCCGTCTGTCGGACGCGTGCTTGTGACCTTGCCTCATATCTTGCTCCCACTTTCGGCCTAAGGACGGTCGCCATCAAAGAAAGGAGGCCGCACTCAGCATCATGGACGCGCGGCGGCTCCCCAAATTACAGTCGCTCGGCAGAACAGCACTTGACCCTCATCGAGCACCGTGATGGGGGACCGCTAAAAGTTACCACGAGCACGCTCCATTTTGGCTTGAGAAGCTGCGTGTCAGGAGGCGATCAAGGTCTTCGCCAAACTGGGAGTATGACCCGGCAGATGACGTCCGTTCATCAGACCTGGTGCGCTCGGTCCTCTTTTGGCGCAAGAAAGAGAAGCTATGATTCGTCTGGTCATCATGGGCGCGGCCCTCATCTTTGCATCGAATGCGGCACATGCTCGGCAAACCGGAGCGCCAAATGAGGCTATCATGGGTGTTTGGGCTAACCCGTCCGGAAGTGTTCGTGTCCGAATCGAGGAATGCGGCACGAAGCTTTGCGGCGTCGTTGTTTATGCAAACGAGAAAGCGAAGGCCGACGCAGCGAAAGCCGGAACCGACGTGCTCATAGGCATCAATCTTTTTCGCGAGTTCTATCGGTACGGCCGGAACAAATGGCGCGGGAAAGTTCTGGTTCCCGATCTCGACAGAACGGTCGGCGGGGAATTGAAACCGATCAGTGCCGACACCCTCCAGGTTCATGGATGTATGTTTGGGCATGTGGGGTGCAAGAACCAGAAATGGACGCGGGTTTCAAACTGATGTGTGTTGCCGGGAGCGTTGCAACCGCAGAAAGCACGTTGAACACGATCGTCCCTTTGACCTCTGCCGTTTGCATTGCGGAGTAGGAAAGTGAAGAGGCAGGCTGATTCCCTGCGTCACGACGAAGGGATCGTCGCCGCCTTCTCTCCGTGCATTGTGATTGGTGACCGATAGGTACGCCATATGACTCCTATATGGCTGATGTGTCGGTCACTTATTACTTTAGCGGGCCAATTGATCCTCAAAGCGACCATCCACGACACTGCTGCGAACCGAGACGACCACGCCAACGTTCGCCAATCGCGCTGCAGTGCTCATGGCGTCGTGCCAGATGTACTTGCCAGCTGACCTTGGCGTCCCGACGGCCGACAATTCTGCAAGGTTCGACGGGCGGAGAATGGGCAGGGGGAGGGCTCCGCCCCTCGAACGGCGCCTGCGCGCTGCTGTTTGTTGCCATTATCGCGCGCAGGAACGATCGAAATCAGGGATGCGCGCAGCAACAGCGAGGGGCATCTCCCGACAGCTTGGCTTCGGTCGGCTCTGCTCGCGGTACCTTGCCTTGCTCTCGACCGGATCGTGGGTTGTCGCGGCAGCAAACCGATTTGTGCGAGTGGCTTTCGGCTTGTTCCGAGCTGGACGGCATCTGAGAATCTCCGCTTGCAAAGTCGTTTTTGGTCAACTGCGGCGCGCTTGGGGCTGCCGCAGCGACTGTCCTTGTTGTTTTTGACGTTCTTCAATCCGCGATTCTTACACTTGGAATCTGATCTCTTGGCCTGCGTGGTCTCAAGAGGCCTGCCATGGTCGAATCGAGCATGTCGGTCGTCCCCGACCTTCCGGTGCTGAGCCCGAACGCCTGACATGCATCATTGCTTGGTCCGGATCGTGTCACGGCGGGCAACTGCGCACGGGCCCGGGAGATCACCGGCATTCTCCCCATACGCCGATTTGGCCTGGGTAAAGGCGATTGGAGGTCTGGGAACCTTCCTTCATTCCATGGCTCTGTAAGATTTCAATTTCGGCGCGTCTTTGTTGGCGTAGTTGCCTCCTATTGGGGCAAACAGCACATGACAGTGTCCAAGTGATCAGAGAACGAGATGCAGTCCTGCCCCTTGCCCGGACTTAAAAAGAGGAAGATGCCTTCACTATGAGATACAGATCGTTCTGGCGCCAAGCGCTTGCTGCGGTGGGCCTAGCAGGAATGCTCTTCGCTCCGGTCACAGCCAATGCGGGTGTAATCGATGGTTCTCAGAGCGCGGGTGGTCTCACGGTGTATCTAGGCGTGGTGCCGGCGGCAGTGGTGAAGGGTCATCCAACCGGCCATCCCGAGGCGGAGATGCATGGCGGCACGCCGGCAAGCTCTCACAGCATGCACATCACGGCCGCTGTCTTTGAAAAGGCTTCAGGGGCCAGAATCAGGGACGCGAATGTCACCGCGCATATCCTCGAACCTGGCGGAATACAACGATCGGTTCGCCTGCAACCGATGACTGTCGCGGGCGCGCTGACTTTCGGCGGGTACACAACCTTTGCCCGAGGCATCAATTACCGGATCGGAATTGTCGTGGACCGCCCGCCGCACATGCTACCGTCGCAATCGAAGCAGGCTCCGCACGCGATGCATCGCAAGCCGCCTGTGACGGTGCATTTCACCTATACCCATGACTGAAGCGTATCGCGCCGCAACCGAGCCCGCTGGACAGGTGCGTTCAAGCGACGACGGAGGTCTTCCTCTTCCATGGCGCTCTTGTCGTCTAAAGCGGGTCTGCATAACGACAGCAAACTGTAATTCACCGGAGGCTCAAACGTCTTCAGACGGCGGCGGCAGAAATCCGGCACCGTCAGCGGTCCGGCGCAGGAGGACTTCACAATGGCAGACCCACTCAAAACTCTAGATCAGCACGCTTTACGGTCCCACGCGGGGGCGCCCGCGCAAATCTACGATTCGGGGCTGCGATCCTATATGCTCGGCGTCTACAATTATATGGCCAGCGGATTGCTGCTCACCGGCTTGGTCGCGCTATTCGTGGCCAGCACGGACAGTGTACGCGCACTGTTCTTTGCTGCAACCGGAGCGCCGACAGGATTGGGATGGGTCGCTGTATTCGCGCCCCTGGCGCTAGTGCTTGCCCTGAGCTTTGGCATCAATCGGTTTTCCGAGACGGCGGTCAAGGCCATGTTCTGGAGCTACGCGGCACTCATGGGCGTGTCGCTCGCTACTATTTTCCTTGCTTACACTGGAGTCAGCATCGCCCGAACCTTTTTCGTGGCGGCATCGGCCTTTGCCGCGTTGAGCTTGTGGGGCTATACGACCAAGCGCGATTTGTCCGCGTGGGGATCGTTCCTGATCATGGGGGTGTTCGGCCTGATCATCGCCATGCTCGTCAACATGTTCCTGAAATCCTCGGTGATGGACATGATCGTGAGCGGCATTGGAGTTCTGCTGTTTGCCGGGCTCACGGCCTATGACACCCAAAAGATCAGGAATATCTATTCTGAGGTTAGGGGCAGCGACTTCCGCGGCAAGGCGATCGTAATGGGTGCACTGACGCTGTATCTCGATTTCATCAACCTGTTCCTGTTTCTGCTCCGCTTCATGGGTGACCGCCGATGACCATACCCGCTGGCAGCTCCAACGCGCGCGGTATTCTGGTCCGAGGTCCTGGTGTCGGCGAGCACGGCACATTTAGCCGGAGGTGCAAGGCGTGAAATCTCCCGCGGACGGAAGTGACACGCAAAAAGGCAATCGACGCCCGGATGAACGGAGGCAGTGCATGCACGACCCGGTACTGATGGCACAAATCATTGGCGGTGCGGGCTTCGTTGCTGCGCTCGACCAGTCAGGCGGTTCGACGCCGACTGCGCTGGCAAACTATGGCATCAGCGCTCACGATTATTCCGGTGAAGAGAAGATGTTCGCCCTCATCCATAAGATGCGGAGCCGGCTCATTACCGCTCCGTCGTTCGATGGCCGCAAGATCCTGGGTGCGATCCTGTTCGAGAAAACGATGGATGGCGAGGTGGACGGCACACCCGTGCCGGACTTGCTCCGGCAGCGTGGCATCGTGCCCTTCGTCAAGATCGATCGGGGTCTGGAAGACGAAAAGGATGGGGTTCGGCTCATGAAGCCGATTCCGGCTCTCGAGACCTTGCTTGTCCGCGCAAAGGCCAAGGGCGTTTTTGGTACGAAAATGCGTTCGCTGATCAACGAGGCGTCCACCGGAGCCATTGGCGCTATTGTCGATCAACAATTCGACATCGCAAATCGCATTCTGGACAAGGGCCTGATGCCAATCGTCGAGCCGGAGGTGAACCTGAAAAGCAAGTCGCGCGCCGAATGCGACACTATACTTCTTGGCGCGCTGACGAAAGCACTCGATAGACAGCCAATTGGCCGCCGGGTAATGCTCAAGCTTTCCATGCCAGCAGCGCCAGACCTATTTGCGCCGCTTGTGGGACATCCCAGCTGTGCGCGGGTGTTGGCGCTTTCAGGCGGGTATTCGCAGGAAGAGGCTTGTGATGAGCTGGCGAAAAATCATGCGCTTGTGGCAAGCTTCAGCCGGGCGCTTCTGCAGGATCTGCGCGCCGGGATGGATGACGAGGAATTCGATCGGGTGCTCGCCGAAGCCATTGAGCGGATTTACCGCGCGTCGACCGTGAAGACGGCCATCAACCCGGTATGAGTTTTTCGAGAGCTGCCAGCGGGGGCTGCATTCGCCTGTTCCCGCTTACGTTCCGTTCGACCTGGCTTGCGCCTTCCAGCACATATCGCAGACCGGGTCGCCGCGGGAGAGCGTCTGTCGCCGCTCATAATGGCCTCGGCCGCCGTCATTCGCGATGATGTCGGCGCCGGGCCAGTCGTACCGGCACCAGCTTTCGTAAAAAGCTTCTAGGTCGCCGCAGTCGCCCGTTTCCGCAATGAGGGTCCGTATAAGGGTCTGCGGCGGACAGTGGGTAAAGTGGGTGATGAGGTCGTCGCCCTCCCGGCGCACCTCCACCGCGTAACCCGGTGCGCCAGGCGCGTTGAACGGAAAGCGCAGCAGCAGTCCGATCGTGCCGCGTAGCCGCTTGCCGGGATCTCGCGTGACCAGACGGAGAGGGAGCGAACTCAGCCGCAGAAGAAGCGCGTAGACGTCCCACCCGATGTCGGCGACCACGCTGCGCGACGATTCTCTGGAGAGCCCTGCTTCGAGCAATGCCCGATAGGCCGCGGCGGTGTAGATGGCTAGCTCCACCATGAGACGATTGCCTGCGCTCGGAAGTTGACCAAGATCGGACAAGGCGCGCAGTTCGTTCGCCTGTGGCTCCAGGTTCGCGAGCAACAGATCAATCTCATCCGGCAACCACCGCAGCCACGCGCCATCCACCCGCTTGAGAGTTCTCGTTTCGAGCACCTTGCGCGCCGACTGGCCCAACTTCCAGCGGATCAGCCGACGGACAGGGCGCCAGAGCTTATTCACACTGTCATGGCTCGCTTCTGAGATCGAGCGTCCGCAGTCTCAGAGCATTGCCGATAACCGATACCGACGAGAGGCTCATCGCGGCTGCCGCAATCATCGGGCTCAGCAATATGCCAAACCAGGGGAACAGAACGCCAGCGGCGATCGGCACGCCGAGCGAGTTGTAGGCAAAGGCGAAGAACAGATTCTGGCGGATGTTGCGCATGGTTGCACTCGAGAGCCGGTGCGCTTGGGCCAGACCTTCGAGATCGCCGCGCACAAGGGTCATACCGGCGCTTTCGATCGCGACATCGGTGCCGGTTCCCATCGCCACGCCAACATCGGCCGCGGCGAGCGCAGGCGCATCGTTGATCCCGTCGCCCGCCATTGCGACAGTCTTGCCTGCCGCCTTCAATTCACCAACGATGCGGTTCTTGTCCGCAGGCGAGACATCGGCATGAACCTCGTCGATCCCCACTTCGTTTGCCACGGCGCGTGCGGTTGCCTCGCTGTCGCCGGTCAGCATGACCACCCGAATACCGGCTGCGTGGAGACGGCCGATGGCGCGCGCGCTCGTCGGCTTGATCGGATCGGCGACGCCAATCAGCCCGGCCGGCTTGCCGTCGATGGCGACGAACATCACCGTCCGCCCCTTCGCGCGCGCGGTTTCGGCGGCGTCGGCCATGATCGCGTCATAGGCACCGACCCGGTGCATCATCTTTGCGTTGCCGATCGCGACGTGTCGCTTGCCAACGCGTGCCTCGATACCTTCGCCCGTCACGGAGGAAAAATCGCTCGCCGCCTCGAACTTGTGGCCGCGAGTGCGAGCGCCTTTGACGATCGCCTCGGCGAGCGGGTGCTCACTGCCGATTTCGGCGGCACCCACCAGGCGTAGCATCTCCGATTCATCGATGCCCTGTGCAGGTTCGACCATGACCAGCTCCGGTCGGCCTTCGGTCAGCGTCCCGGTCTTGTCGACGACGATAGTGTCGACCTTCTCGAAGGTCTCGAGCGCCTCGGCATTTTTCACCAGGATACCGTTTTGCGCACCCTTGCCGGTCCCGGTCATGATCGACATCGGCGTGGCGAGGCCCAGGGCGCAGGGGCAGGCAATGATGAGTACGGCTACGGCATTGACCAGGCCATACGCGAACGCCGGTTCCGGCCCCCAGACCGACCAGGCAGCGAAGGTGAGTACGGCGATGCCGATTACGACGGGCACGAACCAGCCCGCGACAAGATCGGCCAGACGCTGGATCGGCGCGCGGCTGCGCTGCGCCTCGGCCACCATCTGCACGATCTTTGACAGCATCGTGTCCTTGCCCACGCGTTCCGCAGACATGACAAAGCCGCCGGTCTGGTTGACCGTACCCCCCGTCACCTCGTCGCCGACCGACTTTTTCACCGGTAGCGGCTCGCCGCTGATCATCGATTCATCGACGCTGCTCGAGCCTTCAAGAATACGGCCGTCGACGGCGATCTTGTCGCCGGGGCGGACGCGCAGGCGATCGCCCGTAGCCACCTGATCGAGAGCAACCTCGCGCTCCGAACCGTCGGGCAGGAGTTTTAGCGCGGTCGGCGGAGCGAGTTCGAGCAGCGCGCGCAGCGCGCTCGATGTTGCGCCGCGCGCCTTGAGTTCGAGCACCTGCCCGAGCAGGACAAGCGTGGCGATGACCGCCGCGGCTTCGAAATAGACCGCCACCCGCCCATCGGCATCGTGAAAACCGGGCGGGAAGATGTGCGGCGCAATCGTTCCCACGACGCTGAACGCGTAGGCGATGGCGACGCCGAGCCCGATCAGCGTGAACATGTTGAGGTTCATCGTCCGGACCGATTGCAGACCGCGCGTAAAGAATGGCCAAGCGCCCCAGAGCACGACAGGTGTGGCCAGCGTCAGCTGTATCCATTGCGCCAAGGCCGGTTCGACAAGCTGTGAAAACGGCTGCCCCGGAATCAGGTCGCCCATCGCGTAGACGAACAACGGGATAGTGAAGGCCAGACTTATCCAGAAGCGCCGGCTCATGTCGATGAGCTCCGGATCGGGGCCGTCATCGAGGCTGAAGGTTTCCGGTTCGAGCGCCATGCCGCAAATCGGGCACGAGCCTGGTCCTTGCTGCCGGATTTCCGGGTGCATCGGACAGGTGTAAATCGTGCCCTCGGGCAGGTCCTCGACCGCCTGCAGATGCGTTCCGCTCAGATACATTTCGGGATCGGTTGCGAATTTCTGCTGGCAGTGCGCGGAGCAGAAGTAGTGGCGCGCGCCGTCGTGCTCGGCGCTGTGCTCGGCTCCGGCGATCGTCACGCTCATGCCGCAAACCGGATCAATCGCTACGCCTTCGGTCGGCAGCGCGCCGCTGGCAGGGTCGCAGCAGGTCTTGTGATCAGTCATTTGCAACTCCGAACCAGCGCCTTGCGAGGCGGTGCAGGGGGACGAGGAGGGCCGCTGCCCAAAAACCGTAGATCAAGGACCAAAACAGACCCGCGAGAACACCGCCGAGTGTCAGCCATTCAAACCCGGGGAGCCAGGGCGACCAGGCGCGGTGCATTTCGAATCCGGAAGGAAGGGCCAAACCGTAAAGGATACAGGCAATAAGACTGATCATCAGGAACAGGCTGAAAGCCGTGCCCCAGACGAGGATCGCGCGGGGAATGGGCAATTGCGTCATGATCGGCTCCTTGCTTCTGACCGGCAAATTCGGCGCGCTTCGCGGTTTGTCCCGCTCCGATGGACAGGCTAGTGCTTCGACACCATTCTCCGTTAGCCGACAGGCGGGCATTTGTAAACGTTACCCCGGTAGGGTAAGGAAGAGCGGTGCATTTGGTATGATATGCCCTGAGGCGACGAGGGATCGAGAGATGAAGTTCACCAAGGAAATCGCTCGTCTGCGGCGGGTCGAAGGCCAGGCGAGGGGTGTGATCCGCATGTTGGAAGATGAGCGGTACTGCGTCGATATCCTGCATCAAATCGCTGCGATGGAAGCCGCATTGCGGGCAACGAGAGCCAGGGTTCTCGGCATTCATGCCCATGACTGTGTCCAGGAAGCGATCGAGAGCGGCGACAAGGAAGCGCAGCGCGCGAAGTTCGCCGAACTCGCAGAGCTTTTTGGAAAGGCGGGTCGCTGAGGGGCAAAATGCCTGTTGTCACAGCGCCCTGCTTCCCCAGCGCCTCTCCAGTTGGGTCCTTGGACAAGGCTTTGAAGGCGTCCTGAGTCGCCTGCTGGTCACCGCTGTCTCTCCAGCGAAGCCATCGAGAGGAACGCGCCGATATAGGCGAGCGTCGATTCCGCGCCTGCGTTGGCATTCATCCGGTCCTCGTGAAGGCCATCATGACACAGACCTTTTTCCGGTTCCACGAGCGAGCAGCCAAGATCATTTCGTCCGAAAAACCATGCCATCGCGATATCCGCTCGCTCGCGCCACAGGGCGGTCTCGACGCCAGAACTGGCGGCGGCGAGGCACCCATCGATCATCGCATGGGCTTCGATGGGTTGCTGATCGAACCTGCACGGCAGTTGGTGCCTGCGCCCAAAACTGTGCGTACCGACGGGGTGAAAGACCTTTCCGTCGTATTGCCAGTCCCAGAGTGCCTGCAGGGCCGATAGTCCAGCCTCCCGCAGGTCAGCGATGCCCAGCACCGTACCGGTCGTAATCGCGGCCTCGGCCAGGCGTCCATTGTCGTAGGCCAGCCCGTCTTCGAACCAGGGCCAGGCAGGTTGCACCGCGTCCCGCCAGCGCTGCAGCAATGCATGCGCCAGGTGCTCGCGCAGCTGCTCCGCTTCCGTCCAGGGAGAGCTGTTGCGCAGCAATGTGTCCAGACCCGTCAGGACCAGGCTCCACGAACGCGGCGAAGCGAGCTCGTGCAGGCGCGGCAGAACCGCTTCGAGAAGATCGCGTCCCCAGACCCGCATCCAGTCCTGAGGGGGCATCGCAATCATGACGCACAAGGCATGAACAGCGCGAGCGCAAGCATCCTCAGCCGCTTCCTCGTCCAGCCAGCGCCGATCATACGTCATGAAGTTCCTGAAATATCGTGCCTGCCGGTCGAAAGCATGATCGAGGAACGCGGCATAAGCGGCGAGAGCGTGTTGCTCTGCGGCGCTTAGCGAGCGCAGGTGGGCCAGACGGCACATTACGGTTACCGCTCGCGCGTTGTCATCGAGACAGTAGCCGTGAGAACGGTCGACGAAATGGTGCCGGGCGTGTTGGGCCAGACCCGTATCGTCGGTCAGCGCCAGCAAGTGGACGGTAATCGCCAGGTCGATCATCTTGTGCCATCCTTCACGGCCGCAGGCATAAGCCCGCGCGCGCTTGCTGCGTTGCCCGGGTGATCCCGACGACGAGACGAGGCGCTGGTCGTCATCGGCATTTGAGGCGTCCACGATAAGCCTGGATTGTGAGCAAACGATTCCCGCTAAACATGATAAGAGCTTCCTGTAGTGTGGCGCTCTGTTGCAGAAGTTTGAGGTAGGCGATCCTCAGCGGAATACTTGTATTGGAAGCTCGATGGATGATGATCCTGCCACTTCGGCCGCTGCCTGCGACGATGCCTTGAGGCCGATGGACGAAGCCGTCCGACGGGCGCTGGTGGACAGTCATCAGGACATTCTCAAATTCCTGAATCGGCGTCTCCTCAGTTCCCACGAAGCGGAGGAGGTTCTGCAGCGCTTCATGCTCCGGGCGATCGAGCGCGCCGGAGACCTTCGCGAGGCAAAGTCGGTCAAAGGTTGGCTTTCGCGCGTTCTGGCAACGACGATTGCCGATTTCCAGCGGACTGTCATCCGACGGCGCAGCAAGGAGATCGGTGTCGATCCGCATGAGCTTGCCGAGAGCAGCCATGCGCACACGCAACCAGAGGTGGATCTTGACCAGGCAGTGTGCAATTGCCTTTACCGGCTCCTGCCGACGTTGCAACCCGACTATGCGGAGGTCATCTGGCGCGCCGATTTGCTCGAAGAGCCTCGGGACGACATCGCGAAAAGTCTCGACACGACGGTCAACAATGTGACCGTCAGGTTGCACCGCGCACGCCGTGCGCTGAAAACCCGACTCCTGCAGATGTGCCGCACGTGCATCGAGCATGGCTTTCTCGATTGTGAATGTGCCCCTGCAGAGTCCTCGCTTCGAGCCAATGTGGAAGGGTCCTCGGCTGATTAGAACGGGCAGATATCTGTCAGGTCTCGAGCGGTTCTCCGGGGCGTACCGCCAAGTGGATTGTGCGGGACATTGGCTGACAGTACCTGCCCGGACGGGCGCAGGAATGTCTTGGCTCACCTGCAACGAACAAGCACCTGGCATGTTGTCGGGACGACGGCGGCCGCTCATGGGAAGATGGCATCGAATCTCGAATAATCTCCTGCACACCGACTGTCTGACCCATCACCACGGTCGCTGCTTCGTGGCGGGTGTTCTGTCCGCATCACTACGAAGGGCCTTGGTTGACGCGTTGACGCCCCGCCGACGAAGATTCCGGCCGGGCTGTTTCATCGCGCCACGCTTTTAGCGCTGCAGCAATTTGCGGCACGACACTGATTGCGTTGGATGGGTGCGCGATGGTGTCGGTACTGACGACCCTGGCGGTGCCCGCCGCCTGCAGTTTCCCAAAGGCATCGCCTGCCAGGATCGGATGGACGACGATCGCGATCGGCGTTGCGGCAGCTGTTTCCCGAAGAATGTGCGCCGCTTCGATCATTGTGCGGGCGCTTGAGGCGATGTCATCAATGATCACCGGCGTAAGGTTGGATAAATCAGGAAGATTGTCGGCCGAGATACTGACGTCGTAATCGCCCCTGCGCTCCTTGCGGAGAACTGCGTAGGGAGCGCCGGCCAGGCTAGCGATTTCTTCGACCCACTGACCGCTCTCCTCATCGGGACCGATAAGGAGCGGATTGGGGACTTCCCGGCGTATCCACGCGGCGATTGCGGGTGCGGCCTGAACCGCAATGGCCGGGATGGAATAGACCGCGCCTAGGTCCGGATGTCGGTGCAGGTGCGGATCGACAGTGATGAGCCCATCGAACGCACGCGAGAGTAGACGCGCAAAAGTGACCGAAGTTACGGCTTCGCCTTCATTGAAGGCCTTGTCCTGGCGCATATAAGCCAGATAGGGCGCAACGAGGCTAACGCGGCGCGCGCCCATTTCGCGTGCCTTGTCGGCCGCGAACAAGAGGGCCAAGGCCTTGGTATCGGGCCGATCGAGCGTGCACAGCAGAACGACGTCTCGCCCACGGACGGAGGACAACAGACGCACATAGCTCTCGCCGTCCGGAAACTGCCGCCAAGCGATTTCTCCAAGCTCCATGCCGGTCTCGGCACACAAGTGAGCCGCCATGTCGGGCGAGGCGCTGAGCGAGAACAGAACCGGATTCATAGGCTTGCCAATCGGATGGCGTCGGGATTGGCGGCGGCGAAGGCCAGCGCGTAGTCCAGTTCGCCGCGGCTCTCCGCGTGAACGGTGAAGATCGGCTCTCCCCGCGCTACTGTCGCACCCAGCTTCACATGCAGCGATATGCCTGCCGATTTGGATCGCGGTGCACCCGCCAACTTGGCAATACGCGCCAGCGTCCGATTGTCGAATGCCGCCACCCTGGCACTGCGCGGGGCGCTGATCGTATATCGCAGCGGTGCGGTGGACGGTTCGGAAAAGCCCCCTTGCGCCTCGCAGATCGCCATGAACTTGTCGAGCGCCTGGCCGTCGTCGAGGATCGCGCTGGCCTGCGCATGCCCCCGCCCGGACGGTCCGCCAGCGAGGTCGAGAATTCTGCCTGACAGATCAATCGCCCGCTCGCGCAGGTCCGCCGGAGCATCGGGTGCTCTGCGCAGGACGGCGAGAACATCGTGCGCCTCGAGCGCTGGCCCGATGCCCGACCCCACCGGCTGTGTCCCATCGGTCAATACCGGGGTCACCGAGAGATGGAATTCCGCCGCGACCGCGACCAGATGCGCGCTGAGCCTGGCTGCTTCAGCTGGTGAGCGCACTTTGGCGGTTGCGCCCACGGGCAGATCGAGCAGGACATGCGTCGCCCCGGCCGCGAGCTTCTTGGACAGGATGGACGCGACAAGTTGGACTTCACTATCCACATCGAGCGCGCGCTCGACGCCGATCAGGATGTCGTCAGCCGGGCTCAGGCGCACATTGCCGCCCCAGACGACACATCCGCCCTCACGCTCGACTACGCGCCGCATCGCTGCCAGATCGAGATTGACTGGAGCCATCACTTCCATCGCATCGGCTGTCCCTGCCGGCGAGGTGATGGCGCGGGAAGAAGTTTTGGGCATGGTGAAGCCGGCAGCGGTGACAATCGCCACAATGAGCGGAGTGGTGCGGTTGGCCGGGAGCCCGCCGACGCAGTGTTTGTCCAAAACGAGTTCATCGGGCCAGTCGAGCCGGTCACCCGCTTCAAGCATGGCACGTGTCAACGCCGCAGTTTCGGTTACGTCGAGCGGCTGCCCCGCAAAGGCGGTCACAAAGGCGGCGAGTTCCACGTCGGAATAGCGGCCGGTGGCGATATCCGCGACGATCCGCGCAAGCCGGTCCTGCTCGAGCCGATGGCCGTAGATCTTGGCGCGCACATCGCTCATCGAAGCGAGTGGCTGCGGATGACGCACCTCAATGACATCGCCATCGCCAGCATGAAGCTGGCGCCAAAGAGCGTTTGGCAGTCCGACCTCGTCGGGGTCGAGCAGGCCGTTTGTCGTGAAAAAGAGCGTTGCGAGTGCGCGGCGGCCTCCCGCATGGACTTCCACGCGCGTCCGCGTCGCGAACCCTTCCGAACGGGCGACTGGACAGTCGGCGTGCATGAACACGATCGCTTCGCCACCGGTCTCGATGCCGAGGCGTCGGACGCGCAGGCCATGAGGCGCCACTGTGTGGTCGGTAAGCATCTGAGGACCGCTCGCTCTCACTCGAGCACCACGCGCTCGCCGTGTTCGGGCACCCGCGCCTCCCACCCAAGCCGTTCGGTGATGCAACGGCGAAACGTATCGGAGGCCTCCGGCTCACCGTGAGTCACGAATGTCTGGACCGGCGGATCCTCGAAGCCGCCAAGCCATCGCAGGAGTTCGCCCTGATCGGCATGGGCAGACAGCATGTCGAGACTGGCAACCTCTGCGCGCACAGGGATGAACTCTCCGTGGATCTTCAGTTCGCTCGCACCATCGCGCAGGGCTGCGCCCCGCGTCCCGCCGGCCTGGAAACCGGCCAGGAGGATCGTGTTGCGGGGATCGGGGGCATAAGCTTTGAGATGATGCAATATCCTTCCGCCCGTCGCCATCCCGCTGGCCGCGACAATGACTTTGGGCATGGGGTCGCGATTGAGGCGCTTTGAGTCCTCGACGTCACGGACGTATTCGGCAATGCCGCAGGCCTCCCGGCACTGGTCTTGCGTTAGGCGGTGCTCTCCAACATGGTCGCAGAAGATCGAACTTGCGTTGACCGCCATCGGGCTGTTGAGGAAGATCGGTACAGGACCAAGCCGTCCGCGGCGACGCAGCTGGCTCAAATGAAACAGCAGCGTCTGGGCGCGTCCGACCGCAAATGACGGGATGATGACGCTTCCGCCGCGCCCGATGGTGCGGTTGATGACCTCTTCCAAAGCGGTTTCGGGGTCGGTCTCGTCATGGTGTCGGTTGCCATAGGTCGACTCGACAACAAGATAGTCTGCTCGCGGAACTCGCACCGGATCGATCATCGTTGCTGCGGAGTAGCGGCCGACATCACCCGAAAAGACGATCCGCTTGCCGTTACAGTTCAGTTCGATGCTGGCCGCCCCGAGAATATGCCCCATTGGCCGGAAGATCGCGCTGCAGCCTTCGGCAACTTTCGACGGTTCGTCGAAGCTGGTCGGAGCGAAGGAGGTAAGCGCCGCCTTTGCATCGCGTTCGGTATAGAGTGGAAGAGCCGGCGTGTGTTTGCTGAACCCGCGCTTGTTGGCATAGCGTGCGTCCGCTTCCATGAGATAGCCGCTGTCGGGGAGCAGGAGCTCGCACAGCTTGAAGGTCGCGTGCGTGCTGATCACGGGGCCACGGAAACCGTCGCGGACAAGCGCCGGAATGAAACCCGAATGATCAAGATGGGCATGCGTGAGAAGAACGGCATCGATATCGCGCGGCGCGATGGGGAGGGGTTGGCGATTGCGCAGGCGTAGCTGCTTGAAACCTTGGAACAGGCCGCAGTCGACAAGGATTTTGCAGTCGTCGGTCTCGACGAGATATTTCGATCCGGTGACCGTACCGGCACCGCCCAGAAAAGTAAGTTGCAAGGTCATCGGTGCCTTCCTCGGGTGTGGCGCGGCACACCGCGCCGCTTGATGGATAGAGACGCGCTCGCTCGACTGTAATTACAACCCGAACGTCTCGCGCACTGTTTGCTCTGCCGCATTTGTCCGTGCCTGTCTGGGCGTTGTCGGCTGCTCAACCGCTGGAATTATCCCGCTTTGACAGGAGGGACAATGCGCCAGCGGTATGCTGCGGGTAGCACAGCATCACGCAGGAATCGGGCTCGCCGTGGGGCTCCGATCGCTTTCTCCGGACTCCGCTACGCTCCTGCCGATACCTTCCATTCGCGTCCGTTTGAGGAGCAGTGCATTCACGGCCACGAGCGCGGAGCTCCCCGACATGGCGATGGCGGCGACCGCCGGGCTGATGATCAGCGGGTAGAGGACGCCTGCCGCGACCGGAAAGGCAATGACATTGTAAGCGACAGCCCAGAACAGGTTCTGGTGCATCTTGCGCAAGGTTGCTTTCGAAAGAACGATCGCGCCGACCACGTCATAAGGATCGCTGCGCATAAGTACGACATCGGCGCTTTCCATAGCGACATCGGTGCCGGCCCCGATCGCAAAACCGACATCGGCCTGGGTCAGCGCGGGCGCATCGTTGATTCCGTCTCCAACCATGCCCACGCGCTTGCCCTGGGCCTGCAACTCCTTGACTTTATCGGCCTTCTGGCCGGGCAGGACGTCGGCGAGCACGGTGCCGATGCCCAGCTGTGCCGCCACGCGCTTTGCCGTGCCCTCATTGTCGCCGGTCAGCATTGCCACTTCGACCCCGCGCTTGCGCAGCGCCGCGACCGCCGCAATGGCGGTGGGGCGCGGGGCGTCGGCGATGGCGATCAGACCGACCAGATCGCCCTTGTGCGCGACGTGAACGACTGTTCGTCCGGCACCCTTCAGCTCATCCGCCGCCTCGGACAAGGTGCCGAGTGGGACGTTCTCCTCGTCCATCAGTCGGCGATTGCCGAGCAGCACCGTGCTTCCGCCCACCAGCGCCTCTGCGCCCATGCCTTCCCGGTTATGAAAGTCGCGGACGTCGTCGAGCGCGAGATCGCCTGCGCGGTCAAGGATGGCGAGTGCGAGCGGGTGTTCCGAACCACGCTCGACCGCGGCGGCGAGCCGCAACACATCCTCGTCGGATCGGCCTTCCGCAGCGACGATGTCGACCACATGCGGCTGCCCCATGGTTAGCGTGCCGGTCTTGTCGAATACGATGACGTCGAGTTTGGTCGCATCCTCGAGCGCGCCGGCATTCTTGAACAGGATGCCGTTGGTCGCGCCGAGCCCGGTCCCGACCATGACCGCCATCGGGGTCGCGAGTCCCAGAGCATCCGGGCAAGCAATGACGAAGACGGTTATTGTCAGCGTGACGGCGAACAGCAATGGCGCGCCGAGCCACCAGAACCATGTCGCAAAGGTCGCCAGTCCGATAAGGATCGCGATCAAGACCAACCACTGCGACGCGCGGTCGGCAAGCAGTTGCGCCGGGGCCTTGGAATTCTGCGCTTCCTGGACGAGCTTGACAATTTGGGCCAGCGCGGTGTCGGCACCAACTTTGGTTGCCTTGTACCGGAAGCTGCCGCTCTTGTTGATCGATGCGCCGATGACTTCGTCGCCGACCGCCTTGTTGACCGGCATCGACTCGCCGGTAAGCATCGATTCATCGATTAGCGAGGTTCCTTCGACGATTTCCCCGTCGACGGGTATCTTGTTGCCAGGCTTGATAATGATCGTTTCGCCCACCTGGACTTCGGAGGTGGCGATCTCCACTTCGCGGCCATCGCGAATGACGGTCGCCATCGGCGGCGCGAGATCGAGCAGTGCGCGTATCGCCTGCGACGCCCCGGCGCGCGCGCGCATTTCGAGCCAGTGGCCGAGCAGGATGAAGACCAGCAGGACCGCGACTGCCTCGTAGAACTGCACACCGGGAAAGAGGAAGGTCGAGCCGACGCTGAAGAGATAGCCTGTTCCGACCGACAGCACGACAAGCACTGCCATGTTGAGGATTCCGTTGCGCAGCGCGCGCCAGGCGGCGACGAAGAACGGCCAGCTGGGATAGATAACCGCAGCGCTCGCGAGGAAGAACAGCCACAGATCGAGGCCCAACCCGAAAGGCGGAGCAGGCGGCGTGAACATGCCGCCCATTGGCGAATAGACAAAGATCGGAATGGTAAAGAGGAGAGCCACCCAGAACCGGTTGCGCATGTCACGGACCATCGCTTGCATGTCGGCACCGGCGCCGTGTCCCATTTCGTGCGCCATGGCATCCTGCGCGTGCGCCTTGCTGGCAGCCGCAACTCTTTCGTGGCCGGCATGAGCGGATGGTACCGGGTCGGGCCCTGGCTTGCAGACATGTCGGGGATGGACCGTGCCGCGACAGCGGAACCCGCAGGAGAGCACGGTCCGGCGCAGCTCTTCCTCGCTCGTCAAACCCCCGTCAAAATCAACCGTAACGCTTCCCGAAGCCGGATTGGCGACAGCGCGACTGACGCCGTCCTCGGCTTCCAGTTGTTTCTCTACGCCGAGATGATCGAGTTCCTCGAAGAGGCCGCCGACCTCAAGCGTCACTTTTGCCAAAACAACCTCCAGAAGATTCTTCGTTCTCTCGTCCGGCAGCGTACACTGCGGATTCATTGCTCGCTTGGCAAAGACGCTTGAACACCGAGGGAATTACACCGTGAGTTCGGATTCGCTCTTTCACGGTATCGCGGCGCAACCAATTGGCTCGCCGCGTCGCTCGGGATCGGTTCAAACGGTGCGCGCCGCGAACAGATCGTTGCGGCGCTCATTGACGATGGCACGTGCAGCTTCCTCGGGGAAGCCGATGCCGGTCAGGAGTTCTTCGCACAATTGCAGACTAGCCTCAACGGTGTCGGGTACCGTCCCCGATGCACCGAGTGCTTGCAGCCGGCGTGCATGCTCCGCATCTCGGGCTCTTGCGTAAATGGGCACATGCGGCCAGAGCTGGTGAACCGCGCCGACAACATGCTCGGCACTCCCGGGCGCATCCATAGTGGTCACGAACGCCGCAGCGCGCTCGATACCAAGATGCGGAAGAAGATCCGGCTGACTTGCATCGCCAAAGACAACCGGCATTCCCTTCGCACGCTGACGTGCGATGACTTCGGCATCGGTATCGAGCGCGACATAACTGATGCGCTGAGCGTCTAGCAGATCAGCCAGAAGATGCCCAACCCGGCCGAAGCCGCCGATAATCACATGGGCTTCCCCTGTAATCCCGAGGTCGGCAGGTACGAGGGTGCCATTCTCCCGCTTCTCTAAAAATCGGCCCAGCAGGCGGCCGGCGGCGGAAAGGGCCGGGGTGAGAAACATCGTCAAGATAACCACCATAAGCATGAACTGACCGACAGTTGGGTCCAGCACGCCGACCGCAAGCCCGGCAGCGAGGATGACGAATGCAAATTCGCCGCCTTGGCAGAGCAGGACCGCAGTCTCCGCAGCGACGGCTGTGGGCTGCCGGAACGCTTTCGAAACCACGAACAGGGTCCCAGCTTTGAGTGCGACGAGGCCAATCACTGAAAGTACGACCCAGCCTAGCAACTGCCAGACGGCACTCACGTCAAGGCTCATGCCGACGGACATGAAGAAGAGGCCCAGGAGTAGGCCCTTGAAGGGCTCGATATCACTGGCCACCTGGTGGCGGTACTCGGTGTCTGCGAACAGCAGCCCAGCAAGAAATGCGCCGAGGGCCATCGAAAGGCCCGCCTGTGCCGTGAGTGCAGCGGTTCCAAGCACAATCAGCAGGACGGCGGCCATAAACACTTCGCGGCTGCCGCTGCCGCCGACGAACCGCAACAGCGGCCGTATAGCAATGCGTCCGACGGCCAGAATGGCGGCGATAATGATAGCAGCCTGAAGGATCGCCCGTGTAGCGGCTCCGGCCAGCGACTCGCTACCTTCTGCGCCAGCCACGCCTACGAGAAAGAGGACGGGGACGACGGCGAGGTCTTGAAACAGGAGGATACCGAACGCTGTGCGCCCGAACCGGGTGCCAAGACGCCCTGTCTCAGTCAAACTCTGCATGACGAGCGCGGTGGATGATAATGCCAGACAGAGCCCCAAAATCGCGGATGCGATCATGGAGTTGCCGAAGGCGTAGGCGATCGCCCCGATGATGGCAGCGGATGCGCAGACTTGCCCGGTGCCAAGACCGAAAACGATCCGTCGCATCCCCCACAATTGCCTCGTCGAGAGTTCAAGGCCGATCATGAACAGCAGAAAGATTATGCCGAGCTCAGCGACGCGACGGACACCGTCGACATCCGCGATAACCACATAGGCGAGCAGTGGCACATCCACGACAATGCGGTTGAGACCGTGCGGGCCAATCAAAAGGCCGGCAAATAGAAATCCGAGGACAGAGCTGATGCCGAGTTTACGGACGGTCGGGATCACCAATCCGGCAGCCGCGAGGAAAACAAAAATTTCCCTCAAGTGGGGAATTTCGTGATCCAACAGTTAAGCCTTTCGAATAGCTGTCATTGCAGCGAGCTGCTCGCACGCTGCCGATCTGCGACCCGGTAACGGTCGTCTCGCTTGTAAATGGGAGTTCGGGATACCCGGACGATAAGGGTCAAGGAACATCAGGAATTTTGCGGTGCGTCATCCCGCATCGCTTTGCCTCCCTCCTCCACCAACAGGAAGACTGTAAACTTTCCCCGATCCAGCGCCACGCCATTCCGTCACTCGGCGAGGAAGCGCTCGGATTTTGCTGTGTCCATTCGCGCGCCGGAGGCGAGCGCCGGCGAACGCCGCAAGAAGAACGTCAGAACCATCACGCTCATGATCGCTGCAAAGAAACACCAGACCGATATGAACCAGGTTAGGTAAAAGATGCCGGCAAGAAGAAACGACACGATCGCTGCGATGCCAAACCATCGCACCCAGCGGTGGCTCGACAGAAGAGGGCTTATGCAGGTTCCCAAAATATACAGAGCCATGACGATTTTAACGTAGAAGTGGGGTGATACGTAGTCGATATGTCCCTCGGCAGCTGTAGCCACAATCGGAAGCCGGATGAGGAAATAGAGCAGATAAAGACCCACTGCTGTTCCTCCCGCAACCGCTACCAGCAGCGCCTTGCGGCGCCATTTCACAGGTTCGAGAAAATAGACGGCGAGCGGGACAAAGATTGGCCAGAGTACGTGTGAAAATATCGAATAGGCGTAAGTCAGCACGGTACTGAGAAGCTGCGTCTTGTCAGGGAATGTCAGCCAAAGCGCGCCCTCGATCAATTGCTGAACGCCAAACAGGAGCGGTATCGCTGCATATGGCCGCTCGGCAGGGTTTCGCGCAAGGCGTATGCTGAATGCACCGGTAACCAGCAACGCTGCTCCGGCGGTGAAACTAGCTGTGGCCGAAAAGCACATATTTGACCTTACCCCCGCAAATTCACGCGCTCATTCTCAATCGACCCTCGCACATTCGGCGGGGACCCGTCTCTATCGACACATGCTTGGGAACTTCCAAAGATGCCACACTAGAGTGCGTGCCGCGCGCAGACAAAGATCCCAAACATAAGGCAACCTTGCGTGATCGGGAAGACTGATGTCACGGATAAGGGGACCCACGAGCTCGCGGTTCCAGTGTAATACGTATGCGTACCAAGCGTCTCAATGGGCGCCGGAGGTGCAACGCCCGACAGCAGGGGAGTGCTGGCCCGATCACAATAGCCTTGATCCTTGCCGCGCTTGCGCCGCTCATTGCGGTCCTCGGACTGCTGGTCATGCTTCGTTTGCCTGCCGCCGTGGCGATGCCTATCAGCCTTCTCGTTACCGCCCTTGTGAGCGTCGTCATCTGGCGTGTGCCGGTAATCCAGGTTCTTGCTGCCGCCGCCGAGGGGACGGTGATCGCGGCATCGATCGTCTGGATAGTCTTCGGGGCGATTTTCCTGCTCAAGGTTCTCACGGCAGGCGGAGCCATGACCGTCATCCGGGACGGGTTCACCCGCATTGCCCCTGACCCCCGCGCGCAGATTATAGTCATCGCCTGGCTTTTCGGGGCCTTCCTCGAAGGTGCTGCTGGTTTCGGAACCCCGGCCGCGATCACCGCACCCTTGCTTGTCGCTCTGCGCTTCAGGCCAATGGCAGCCGTGGTGCTTGCGCTGATTGCCGACAGCAGCCCTGTTTCCTTCGGCGCGATCGGCACGCCCGTCGCAATAGGCCTCGCGCAGGGTCTGGAGGAAGACGGACAGGTCGATGCGGCAATCGCGGCCGACGGTGACCAAAGTTTGGAAACCATGCTCGAAGCAGTCGCGGTTCAGGCAGCGATGATAGATCTTTTTGTCGGCAGCCTCATCCCTCTCATCATGATCCTGATCTTCACGCGTTTCTTCGATGTGCGTCAAAGTTGGAAGGCCGGTCTCGCGGCGTGGAAATTCGCCTTGGCGGCCGGCTTTGCCTACACGCTGCCCGCACTTGGCGTGGCGGCAATGCTCGGGCCCGAGCTGCCCGCGCTCATCGGCGCTCTTTGTGGTCTAGCGATCATCGTTCCGATTGCCCGGAAGGGATGGCTTTTGCCGGATGGAGGGCTGAGACCAACTTTAGAGCACGGCGCCCTCGTCGCCTCCCCGATGTCACTCAAGCGTGCCTGGTCACCCTATTTGCTTCTCGCGGTGATGCTTGTCGTTACGCGGATCGAAATCCTGCCGTTCAAGAGTTGGTTGAACAAGGTTTCCATTCAATGGAACGGCATCTTCGGGACAGAGATCAGTGTCTCGGTCGCGCCATTCTACCTGCCAGGCGCCATGTTTGTTGTCATCGCCGTGCTGACGCTTCGCATGCACCGGATGAACCTTGCCCAGGTCCGAACTTCGCTCAATGAGGCTGCCCGAATCGTCGGAACGAGTGCGATGGCACTGGGCGCAGCGGTGCCGATGGTACGCATTTTTATCCAGTCAGGCGTGAACGACGCTGGTCTTCGCAGCATGCCGATGGAGCTTGCCAGCTTTGCCGCTGGCGGTGTCGGGACGAAATGGCCGCTGGTCGCTCCGTTGCTTGGCGCTCTTGGCAGTTTTCTTTCAGGTAGCGCCACATTCAGCAATATGACATTTGCTCTTTTGCAGACGCAGGCCGCTGAGCAGGTCGGCATGCCAACAGTACTGGTGCTCGCCGGACAAATGCTCGGTGCGAATGCCGGCAACATGGTATCTGTGCTGAACGTGGTAGCCGCAGCCGCGGTGGTTAGTCTGATCAGGGAGGAAGGAAGGATCATTCGTTTCACCTTCCTGCCGATGCTCATCTACGCGCTGGCCTCGGGCACGATCATCTTTGCGCTCATGCTGGCGTCGTGACAATGGATCGCGGGCTCCGGCAGTTCGATCACTGTCGCACGGCGCGGGGCTAAATCATGCCGAGGCCACGAACATTATCCGGTAAAAGTGGCCAATAAACTTGCCGCCACTTCACCTGACTCTGAGCCGCTAAACTGGGTAGCGGCATTTTCTTGCTAACCGGCGAGACGGGCGACCTCATCCGCCAACATTCGCTGCGATTGCTGGAAGAACTCCCGAGCGTCCAGGCCTGGCGGAATCGGAGGTAGAAGCGAAACTGTAATGACGCCGGACCGCAGGACAGATCCGGCCGGCCAGAAGCGCCCGGAATCGTGAGCGAAAACAAGCGCGGGCAGGCCAAGCGTACGATACAACAGTTCCACGCCGCGTTTGAAAATGATTGGCGATCCGACCGGTTGGCGTGTGCCTTCTGGGAAAATCAACAGTGATCGGCCGTCGGAAAGAGCATCCCGGCACGCTGTCACCATGCTTCGCACCGAGCCGGTGGTGTCGCCTCGATCGATGATGACCATGGGAGAATATCGAAGATACCAACCCAGAACGGGTATTTTGAGAAGTTCCTGCTTCGCGACTATGGCCAGATCGGGAAATAACACGAGTGCCGCAATCGTTTCCCATGGCGACTGATGATTTCCCAGAATCAAGGCTGGTCTGAGAGGAACATGGCAATCGCCGTGTACGCGATGTATTATACCGGTCCACGCGGCAAGGAGTGACAAGGTCCCTCGCGCCCAGAGCCGCGTAATTCTGCGCACAACTCGCGGAGGTCTTCCGCTGAGCCAGAGAACAGGAATCAGAGGCGCGAAGCTTAGAGTCCAGAGAACCCAGGAAGCTTTGAAAAGCCATGTTCTCAGCGTGAGAATGTGGAAATGCCTTCCATTTTCGTGCCGCGCGGACCCATGCCGAGGGTTCAGATGGGCCATCAAAAGAGACGCGTGCAGGGCACAGGAATTACACAAGCACCTGTTGCACGGCGCGCGGACCTGGCTCGTGGTGCGCGGGCGCGGTTCGAAATCTTCGATGGTGATGATGGCGCACTCGGATTGGCCAACTTGCCGTGTCGACGAGCTGGGTGAAACTTCATGGAAGCTGGAAAGGACGACAAAAGCCGACCTTCCCGAGCGCGTTGCGATATCCGGGCGGCCGGAGATCGGCTTGCTGGGAGGTTTCCGAGCTTCAGAAATGTGTGGAAAGCGGCGGGCCGCAGGCTATGATCGTCCTTATTGCGGCTTTGGTCTCACCGATAAGGGCAACCGGCACAGTTGCGATTCCCGCAGCTCTGACAGGCGCATCATTGCCGCCTGCAAACACTGCATCCCCAAAGAACATCATCTCGTCCTTGCGAATGCTGACCACCTCGGCAAAGCGCGCAAGCCCGTAGGCCTTGTCGACGCCGCGCCGTGTAATATCGAGCGAAGTCGCTCCACCGATACGAATCGAAAAGGCTGGCAACTTTGGCTCGAGGAAAGCTTTGAGCCGCTGACGTTTGCGAAGATCGGGATCCCAGCTTCGTTTTTGGTCGAGTGGCGCCTGCTGGCCGAGACCGGAAAAGGTGATCTGCGTACCTCGATCCTCGATCCGATCGCCCCAGCTCTGCCCGGCATCCAATCCGATCGCCGCGATTGCCTGTTGCAGCGCTGCGTAGATCGCGCTGCGCTCAGTTTCAGTCAGAACATCGGCATAGACTTGCCGCCAGCGGCGCTCATATTGGAAAAACTTGCTTCCGGAAGTGGGCAAGAGAAAGAGCCGGGACAGGTCAGCGACATCGGGCAGCCGTCCGAGCAGCTGCTTGTCGAATTGGGGCCAGTCCCCGCCTGAGATGACCGCAACCGCCATATGATCGAGCAGGCTGGCCAGAAGGCCACCCATTTCGGCATCAATCGGCTGCTTGCTTTCAGCCAGAGTCCCGTCGAGGTCAAATATGGCGATCGATTTCATGGACGCTCTTTCAAATCCGAATTCAGATTGGGATAGCCACCGAAAACGAGATGCGCGCGCGCTGGGGTCGCGTTTGGCGCAGATCCGGCGATCTCCAATTCAGCCCTCACACTCGCCCATTCACGACAAGCCGTGGCGCATCTGCGCGCAGGGGATCACTGGAGCCGGCCTGCGAAAAGGATGTCTGTGGTTGGGCCTCAAAGTGGGGTTCCGCTTGTTGTAGCGGGATGGGCCGATTCGCAACATCGCCAATTATCATTGCATAACGTTGCGCCACCGCCGACCAGGTCATTGTGCGGCCGAGCGCAAAGGCGCGTGCCTCGGTCTGGCGCCGCAAGCTGAAGTCCGACAGGAGGCGGCCGACGGCACCGGCCATCGCCTGCGGGTCGCTGAACGGCACCAGCATGCCGCGGCCGTCCGCCAGCAACTCCTGCGCATGCCAATAGGGAGTCGAGACGACCGGCTTTCCCAGGCCAACGGCATAGGCAAGCGTGCCAGAGCAAATCTGCGCCTCGTTAAGATAGGGCGTGACATAGATATCGCAGGCTGCGAGCAGCTGCAGCAGATCGGGCAGATCGACATAGCGATCGACAAAATGGAGATGGCTGGCTACGCCGAACTCGTCCGCCAGTTTGCGAAGACTGTCGCGATAGCGCTCCCCCTCGCTCGCGCGCAGGTGCGGGTGGGTCGCGCCGACGACCGCATAGAGAAGGTCGGGATTGGTCCGGACCAGTTGCGGCAGCGCGGCGATCATCGTCTCGATCCCTTTCCCCGGTGAAAGCAGGCCGAACGTCATGGCAACCGAGCGCCCGCCGAAGCCAAGCGCGTGCTTCGCGCGCTCTGAATCGGACAGAGCAAGGTCGGGAATACCATGCGGCACAACAGCAATCTGGTCTGCCGGTGCAGCATAGATCTGTTCCAGCATCTCACGGCCCTTTTCGGCCATCACGACGAGACGGGCCGAATGCCGAATCAGTTCGGCCATGACCCGTCGCTGATCGTCATCCGGTGTGCTCAGAACTGTATGCAAGATGGTGACCAGAGGTTTGCGAAGCTGGCGCAGGAAGCTCGCGAGATAGGATCCCGCCGGACCGCCATAAAGCCCGAATTCGTGCTGCAGGAGAACTGCATCGACAAGCGAGGAGTTCAGATACTCGGCGGCGTCGGTGTACGTCCGGGCATTTTGCTGTTCAATTTCCAGACCAACTTCCGCAGGGTAATCATACGCTCCAGCTTGATCGGTGACCGCAATCATCCTGCAACCCATTTTGGGCAAACCGTGCACGATCGCGCCGCGCAAATCCTGTGAGAAGGCGGCAATTCCGCATTGCCGGGGCACATAGCTGCCGACCATGGCGATCTGAGGGCTGGCATTCACGACGTTGACTGGATGCATGGTGGATTCTTCACTCGGTCTGTGTGGTAGGACGAGGCGGTTGCCGATGCTCTCGGGCAAGGTTCGTCCCCTGGATATTGACAAGGACGCGGAGTGAGACTTTTCCTTACGAAAAGCGCGCGCCGCGCGCCGCGCGCCGCGCGCCGTATGACAACTGTAAGAAGTCGCGCATCGAATCGTCCCTGTGGGCGTTTGATAGGCGGTCCAGAATGGGATGCTATTCATCCGGAGTGCGCATGGCCCGGTAGCGTGGGATCCGAGATGCAAACAACACGGAGCTGCCAATTTCTCCGAATACCGACTGCCCGGCACGGGACGCCCCCCACTCCTCCATCCCGTGCACGGGGAAGGGCGGCACGTCCAAATCCTGGCGTGTCGCCCTTTCATCTGTCGTCCTTGCGGAACTGGCGCCAATGGGCATTCTCGTTGACGGTGGCAGGTTCTGGGATGGCCGGATCGGCTGCACTGATAGTGCGGCCGGCCCGGCATGAACCTGACAGATCCCATTCCGCTCGCTTACCTGACGCTGGAGTGGACGATCCGCCTTGTCATGCTCGTGACTGTCACATCACGGCGCTCGCCGGAGGAAGCTCGCACCTGGCTTCTGTTCGCTCTCTTTCTTCCGATCCCGACGTTTTTATTTTATCTTATCGCCGGCCAACCGAAGGCACCGCGCTGGCGTCGGCGGCGGTTCGCCGAGGGGCAAATCCTGCTTGCGCGCGCGGCCCGGCAAATCGTCCATTCGCGCCATTGCCTGCGGCCGGCGGTGTCGGGTCATCTGGAATCAGCCACGCGCTTCGTCGAAAGCCTCAGTCGATTTCCGGTGCTGGGCGGAAATGCAATCCATTTTCTACCTGATTACGAAGGGGTAATCGATCGGCTTGTTGAGGATATCGAACAGGCAAGCGATCATGTTCATCTGACGACCTATATTTTTGCGGATGACGCAAGTGGCGACCGGATTATGTCGGCGCTGCTGCATGCCGCGAAGCGCGGGATCGATTGCCGCGTGCTGATCGATGCGATGGGTTCGTTTTCCTGGGCATCTTCCGTCACGCGCAGACTGAGGTCGGGAGGTGTCGCGGTCGCTCGCGCGTTCCCCGTCGCATTTCCAGGTTTGGGCAAGGTGCGTGCGGATATTCGCAATCATCGCAAGATCGTCGTGATCGACGGGCAGGTGGGCTACATCGGTTCGCAGAATGTTATCGACAAGAAGGCGTCCTCGGGCCTGATCAACAAGGAACTTGTCCTGCGCGTCGAAGGGCCGATCGTGCTCGAATTGCAAGCGGTCTTTACCGCCGACTGGTTTCTCGAACGAGGGGAGGTGCTCGACCGGAGCCAATTTTTTCCACATGGGCGCGCCAAGGGCAAATACGCCGCTCAGCTTCTGGCGAGCGGTCCGGAATATCCCCTGGCGGGCGCAGGTCCGTTAGTGGTTGCCCTGGTTCATGGCGCGCGGCGCAGTGTCACTTTGACGACCCCATATTTCATTCCGGATGAATCGCTTCTCCAGGCTCTGAAAACAGCCGCGATGCGCGGGGTCGAAGTGCGGATCATTCTTTCGCATGCTAGCGATTCCTGGCTCGTAGGCTTGGCGCAGCGATCCTATTATGGAGAATTTCTGAGCGCCGGGGTCGCGATCTATCTTTACCGCGAGGGGCTGCTGCATGCCAAACACATCAGTATTGACGACGAAATCGTCCTCATCGGATCGCTCAATCTCGACATGCGCTCCTTTTATCTCAATGCCGAGGCCAGCCTAGTTTGCTACGATCGAGAGATTGCTGTCGATCTCAGGATGGAACAGCAGCGCAATCTGGCCGTTAGCGATACGCTCAGCCTGGAGGCTTGGAGGAGGCGGTCCTTCCTCGCGACCTTGGCGCAGAACATTGCGCGGCTCTTCGGCCCTCTCCTTTGAACGCTTCACCACCCCCGCGCGGAGCATTGGCGGAGCTTCCTCGGCAGTGATTGCTCGTAATTAGCCTTGTCGATCAGGGTGCGCGCAGCCAGTATGCGGAGCGCAGAGCTTGTCGCTTACCGAAGTCTGCGAGCGCATCCTGGATCCGGCATGCTTGCCCGGCTTGCCCGTCCTGGGAGGTCGAATATTGCCGACAGCGCCAAACGCTCGCGGGTTGCGCGCCCCTTTCAGCGCGGTCGCCTCGGCGAAGAAAGCGCCCACATCGCACCAATTCTCAATGCCTGAAAATCGCCGCGCACGCGGCGACCGCATTCAATCTGCCATTCCCGGATAATGACTGGCCGTCCAGGCGCACCGGCCTTGAAGCCATACTACCTTGGAGCGATGTCCTGTAATAGATCGCCTTTGGCGGCGTCTTTCGAAAGTCATCCAGCAAGGTGGGAGCCGAAATGCGCAAATCCAAACAAGTCCATGCCGTACTTGGCCGGCGTTTGCTCACGATTCTGGCTCCGTTGCTTCGACGGCTCGTCAAACGGGGCGAACTCGTGCTGATCGACGCCGCGGGCAACCGGATGACTTTCGGCACGCCGCAGGATAGTCCGCGAGTGATCGTACGGCTGCACAGGCTTGACCTTCCGCTGCGCCTGCTCATCAATCCCTCGCTGACGCTTGGCGAAGCCTACATGAAGGGAGAATGGACGATCGAGGAAGGCACGCTGCGCGACTTCCTGTTTGTTGTCTCATCGAACCTGACGCGCTCGATGAAGCGCCTTTGGCGCGCCTGCGCGCGAAGCTGGGGCGTTTGGCGCATGTCCTGCGGCCCATCCGCAAGGCCAAGGCCAAAGCGAACGTTGCGCACCATTACGACCTTTCGAGCGGGCTCTATGAAATGTTCCTCGACGAGGATTGGCAATATTCCTGCGCCTATTTTGGCGAGGATTGTGACACGCTCGAAGACGCGCAGGCTGCCAAACGTTCGCACATTGCAAAGAAGCTCCTGCCCGAACCGAGGCACCGGGTCCTCGATATTGGTTGCGGGTGGGGCGGACTAGCGATCGAGCTGGCACAGAACTGCGATGCGCAGGTGACGGGGATCACCCTCTCGGAGGAACAGCATCGCCGCGCTGGGGTCCGCGCCCGCGAGCAGGGCGTCGATGATCGCGCAGCCTTCAAACTGGCCGATTACCGCGAAATCGACGAGCAATTCGATCGCATTGTGTCGGTGGGAATGTTTGAGCATGTCGGTGCGGCGAGCTTCGGTACCTTTTTCGAGGCGATCAAGCAGAACCTGGCGCCGCGCGGAATAGCCGTCGTACATTCGATCGGCCGCATGGAACCGCCTGGCGGGCGCGACCCGTGGATCGACAAGTACATCTTTCCGGACGGCTATGTTCCCGCCCTGTCGGAAACACTCGCGGCCATCGAGCGCAGCGGCCTTTGGGTGACCGATATCGAAATATTGCGCCTCCATTACGCAGAGACGCTGCGCCACTGGTACGAGAGATTCCAGGAGCGGCGCGCCGCGGCGCACGCACTTTACGACGAACGCTTCTGTCGGATGTGGGAATATTATCTCGCTGCCTGTGAGATGATGTTCCGCAATGGAACCCTGATGGTGTTCCAGGTGCAGCTTGCCAAGGAGCGCGACGCCGTTCCCCTGACGCGCGACTATCTCTATTCCGATCGGCGGAAGGGGCATCCGCACTGGGCGGATGAGGCGCTCAACGAGCGCGTCGAAGCCGAAGCCGTCCCGTTGCGCGTGGGCGAATGCGTATGACGCGCAATCCATCATTAGCGACTGAATCGCGCGGCGCGCAGCTCGGGATCATGAAGCGGCTGCCGGTCGAATTGCATCCCGATGCATCGAGGGTCGTCATTCGGCCGTTCTTCCCGGCTGACGATCCCCTTGCCCTGACCGTGCCGGAACGCTCGCGGCTGCAGCGGATCGCAGACAGGGTGCTCTCGATGGAAAATGCAGCCGTCTCGGCCTACCTTGCGCAGACATTGCTTCCCTTCGTGGACCGCAGCTACTCCGTCGAGAAACTCTTGCTGGCACGCTTCGAGGAAATCAACGGCCGCATCATCGCGAAATGTTCCGCTACGCGCGAACAGGCGTTGCTCATCGGCGCGTTCTTTCAGCAGGAATACTCCTACGAGGCGGCGGCGCTTTTTAATCCGAGTGTCGTACCCCATCCCGATCAGTCGGGTATGCCACCAGGCAGCCTGCGCTTTGTGCTATCGTTGCGCGGCGTGGGGGAGGGGCATATTTCGTCCGTCACGTTCAGGACCGGCAGTTACAATGTCAAAACCGGACTCACCATTGATGCGCCGAGCCGCCAGGTCGTCGCGCACCGGCTCGAGCGGGATCCAAATCCATCCGCTAGCGATGGGAGCATCCGGATCGTCTGCAACGAAGGTGATGATCTTTCCGAACGAGTTCTTTTCCCGGTTACGGCGCAGCAACGCAACGGCATCGAAGATTTGCGCCTGGTTCGCTTTGTCGAGGATGATCGCTCATCGCGCTATCTGGGCAGCTATACTGCCTATGACGGCCGGGCCATCGCGCCGGAACTTCTCACAACCGACGACTTCCGAACCTTCAATCTCCACAGAATGGAAGGACCGGGGGCGGTCAACAAGGGCCTCGCCTTTTTCCCGAGACGGATAGACGGGAAATACGCATTGCTGTGCCGCCACGACGACGAAAGCATCTGGCTGGCGCTCTCAGACAATCTTCACCATTGGGGCGAAAGCGTCACTGTCCTCTCGCCGCGCTATCCCTGGGAGTTCATCAAGATCGGCAATTGCGGCTCGCCTATCGAACTGGACGAAGGCTGGCTCGTGATCACTCATGGCGTCGGTGCAGTACGAAACTACGCCATTGGTGCGTGCCTGCTCGACAAGAAAGATCCCTCCAGACTTCTGGCGCGCACCCCCGAACCGCTGTTGCGTGCCCAAGCGGATGAACGTTCAGGCTATGTGCCCAATGTTGTCTATAGCTGCGGCAGCCTGGTGCATGACGGGGTGCTTCTTCTTCCCTACGCAATTGCGGATAGTTACACGACATTTGCCACCGTCCCCATCGACCGGCTACTTGCCACTATGGAGTGAGGGCAGGTTTTTTGGTATTGGTTGGCGCTGAGCGCAGGACAAGCGGTGGATTCCAGACGATCGAATTTGGGCCAGCAGCGTGCTGCTGCACCGCGGATGCGGTTTGCGCGTACCCAAAGAGGACCCCCAATGTGGGGGTAGCTCTGTATCCTGTGCGGCGATGCAATACCCTGAACACCGTCCGGTCGATGACGCTTTGATTCCGCCGAGGCTGTCTGCCATTCTCGTGATGGTCCTTTGGGCCTCATGCTACCCGCTGATCACGATCGGGCTCGATTTCGCCCCGCATCTGACCTTCGCAAGTCTTCGCGCCGTTACGGCAGGGTCGGCGCTGCTTCTGGTCGCGCTTTGCCTGGGCAAACCCTTCCCGAAAGACAGGGCGGAGTGGGGGTGGATCGCGCTTGCAGGACTTGGCATGACCGGATTGGGTTACTTCGGGATGTTCCATGCAGCCGAATTTGTCGCTCCCGGCCTGGCGACCGTCGTGGCCAATACCCAACCCATCTTCGCCGCGGTACTCGCATACGGCCTGATCGGGGAACGCCTTGCGTTGCGCGGATGGACCGGCCTGCTGATCGGCTTTCTTGGCGTCATCATCGTCGCTGCCCCCCAGGTCTTCGCCGGCAACGAGCGCTCAACCGGACTTGGCCTGATGTACGTGCTCCTGGCCGCGCTCGGTGTTGCCGCTGGCAATGTCGCAATCAGGAAGCTTGCCAACCGGGTCGACGCGGCGATGGCGATGGGCCTTCAATTGCTGATCGGCGCCATTCCGCTGATGATAATCGCCGTGCTGACCGAACACCCACGTGCTGTCGTCTGGTCGCCGGGCTTCATAGTTTCGCTCGTAGGGCTTGCACTTCCAGGGACAGCACTCGCCTTCTGGCTGTGGCAAACGACTCTGCGCTCGATGCCTCTTTCAAAAGCGAACGTGTTCAGTTTTCTCGTGCCGTTTCTGGGCATTACGATCGGAGCCCTTTTCTTCGCCGAGCCGCTCACTCTCATGGTGATGATCGGCGTGGTCCTCGCCGGCATAGGCGTCTATCTAGGAACGAAAGCCGAGCCCGATAGAGAGCCGGTTCGTGATCAGGGTTCCGCATGCCGATCCAAGTGAAGTGGCTGGCAAGATTGATAATAGGGCACTGCGCTGCTCAATTCGGCTTATTCAACGGGACGACACCCAGAGGCCCTCAGTCACCTTGCTGCCCGGATAGGCAACGAGCAGTTCGCCATTGTAGTCGAGGGAATGCTGCTCATCGGCCAGCCATGCCTGGCCCGGCTCCACGGGGGCATCACCTATACGTCCGTGTCCTGAAAGCGGTACAATCCATGCCGCTGTGCCGGGCGCGAGTGTACCGGCGCGAGCGCCGCTCCATTGCTCGACCACGAATTTATGTCCTTCGGCGACTATCCGGCGAGCATCGGCAAGAACGTATGGTTGTGTGAGAGCCTGCCAGGGTTCGGGGCGTGCCACGCGCAGCGCTGCTTCCAAATGGAGGGCGCGCGGACGGCCATAATCGTACATCCTGTAGGTAAGATCGACATTTTGCTGGATCTCGATGAGGGTAATTCCCGCACCGATCGCGTGGATGGTTCCTGCGGGCAGATAGTAGACGTCGCCGGGGCTCACCTCGCGCCAGTCAAGCATCGTCTCTATGGTTCCATCGAGCGCTGCGAGGCGCAGGGTGTCGATGGCGACAGCTGCCTTCAGCCCCAGGCCGATCTGCGCACCCGGCTCAGCCTTCAGGATCACCCAGCATTCGTCTTTGCCCCTCGGATGTCCGAGCGCTCGCGCTTCGGCATCGTCTGGATGGACCTGGACAGAGAGCCGCTCGCTCGTGAACAGGTATTTGACAAGAAGGGCGCCCGAGCGGTGGTCGGGTTCTTCGAACCAGATTTCACCGATCGGATCGTCGCCGCTTGCTGCCTGCGCAAATCCGAAGCCAGGCTGACGGCGACCCCAGACCTTGGCCACCGAGCGGGGAACGAGCTGGACAGGGGTCATTGCCGACGCCTCCCTTGACTACCCCTTGCTTGAGGGGCTGGTAAGGAGAAACCATGTGCATATCGCGGGGCCCGTACGCCGAACATATCAGTGCGCGAGAATCAGCGGAACGGGGCTCGTCGTGATAAGATCCTGGGTGACGCCGCCCAGAAAAGTTTCGCGGAGTCGTGAATGGCCATAGGCACCGAGCACGATATATTTCGCTTCGAGACTCGCTGCGGCCGCAATGAGCGCATTGGCCACGGTGTCTCCGTCGAGCGGCCAATCATGACTTTCGGCGGTGACACCATATCGCGCCAGATAATTGCGGACATCGTCCAAAGAAGGTTTCTCCCCCTTCTCGCTGACACTTACGATATGCAATTTGGGCGCGGCGCGCAGAAGCGAACGGCTCTGCCGGATGGCGTTGGCAGCTTCTGGGGAGCCATTCCAGGCGATCATGGCAGCACTGCTGTTGGTAAAGCGTTGCCCGGCAGCCGGCACGAGTAGTACGGGCGATTGAACATGGAGCGCCACGTCGGCGGCGAGTGGCGCCCTGCGCGGGAGAATTGTTTCCTTCTCTTCGGGTTGGCTTAGAACGACGAGGTCGGCAAACTTCGCGTGTTCGATGATGGTCTGAGCCGCTGATCCCTCGGCGTGAAGCCATTGCCAATCGATTCCCTCCCGTTTGAGCGTATCTTCGATCCGCACCTGTTCAAGTTTCTCGTTTTGGCGAAAAGTCTCGAAGATGCCGGAAGGAACGTATGACCCTCCAAACGGATCGCCGACAAAGAAATACGCATCGAGAGGGGTTGCCTGCAAACAGATCAGCTGCCCGTTGTGGGCGCGAACGACTTCCATGGCAGCAGCTAACCGTGCACCCTGGCCAGGATCCTGGTTTATGTGGAGCAAAACCGACTTCAACTGATCATCCTGGTCCGGTTGCAATCGAGCGCTTGCGCTGGATCAAAAAGCACTCATTGTTGTCTTTGACGTTTCACTCGATCCGATCTTACACACCGTCCGTGTCGAGCGCTGTGGACCTTCGAGACGCCGCTTTTGACAAGGGCACAGGATCCCTTACCGAGGGCCGAACTCCCACTCATCGCTCGCTGTCGAAATGCCGCTGCCGGGGCCAACACGCGTAGCGAGAGGGCGGGTATGGCCGCTCTACCCATCCGAACAGCCGGAAGCCTTCCCGAGGGAACATCACAACTTGCGAGCACGAAGAGGATTCAGTGAAAATTCAGACTTCCAGGACTGGCGCAAAACCGCCACCCGGTGTGCGCATGTTGGTCGTCTGCCCCCTGTATAGCCGCGCCGCCTTCAACAATACGGAACCAGCGTAGGTATAGAGCCTCACATCGACCTTGAGGTCCACAGCCTCTCCATCATACTTGACCTTGCGAAGACTCGGCGGCGCGTATTGCTGGGCGATATAGTCACCGTCCCGGATCTGTGACCAGACGCTGCGGGTAAGCTTGGCACCGCGATAGGCGGCTTTGCTGCCATATCCCTGCGCCGGCTTGAAGAAGAGATGCCGACGTTCCGCCCAAAGCGACGCGGCGTTATCAGGTGTTACCAGAGTGGTAGCGGGAATAGTCGTCGCAAGAACCTCAGCTTGCTCCCTTGGCAGGCCCCAGTGGGTCAGGAGAGCGCTGTCGCTCAAAAGCGAGAGATTTCGCTTATCGGCCAGCATGGCGTGGACGTATGGGTTGGGCGTAACCACTGCCAGATTATTCAGATAAGCGTCCTTGAGGACGGAATGATTCGGCTCTTCCAAGGTAAAGTCGACGAGACGATTGTACACCAGGTCGATCTTGCAGCCATCCGCAAAAAGTTCACCGCCGGAAGGCTCCAACGCCGTTGGATCAGCGATGACCGCCGAAATTCCCTGACGCTCGAGCGCTGCCTTGGCGAGCAGAAACTCCGGATAGAGATGCTGATCAAGGGGCGCGTCATCGACGATCGCAATGGTCTCGGGTGTCCCAGTGCGGCCCTGGCGTAACCACTCGCTGCGAAACATTCTCGCAATCGCCGGTCCAAAATCCTCCACTGATCCATTCGAGCCATCGGAGCCGAAGCAGCAGGCACGCTGCGCCCTGGCGAGGGCTGCGTTGAGGAACGCGCCCCCGGCATTGGTATTGATCTCGATCAGAACCGGTCCGGATTCGGAAAGATGAAAATCATACCCCATCAGTGCACCGGCAGGTCCCAGATCGGGAGCGGAGCCGGACGGTGCCCACTTCCGCACCGCCTCACCATATTGCGCGAGGGCTGCGGCGGTCTCCACCGCCGTGACGACGCGCGTCATCACCGTCATTGTCTCCGGCGCGATAAACACCGGCGAGTTCGCGAACAGGTGCGGGTGCGAGGTCGCCAACTGCTCCCCGAAACCTTCACGTCCGGTCTGGCTGTTCAATGTGGCCTGAAGCATGTCCCGGTCGAGCGTAATGCAGGAACAGACGGAATTGGCACGTAGTGCCGCCTGGAGCGCTTTGGACTTGTCTTGCATCGGGTCTCCTGGCGGCATCTTGAGGATTATACCCAAGGACGCTGCGGCTACTGGAATATTTCAACAACATTGGGGCGGCTAGGGTCAGGATCTGTAATTTGCGGTAGCTTGGCGGCGTGTCCCTTGAGGGTTTCAAGGATCTGTCCGCACTCGCCGACCGGGCAATTCAGGATGGTGTCGCCGGTTCCGGAGCGGGGCACTGGGACCGTCTGAGTGCCTTCGGCGAACTGGTGGGTCAGGCCGAACCGTTGAGCTTGGTAGGCTTGCCAATGCGAACCCGCCAACACCCTTAGGTTTCGACCGCTTCGGTGAGGCCCCGGATGAAGTTGAGTTCCACCCCGCCTCTCACGCTCTGATGCAGATGGGGGTCGAAGAGGGGAGTTTCCGCGGCGGCGTGGACCAGCGTAAAGGCGGGCCAGACCTGCGTGCAGCGCTGCTCTACCTTATGACGCAGGCCGATGCCGGTATTATGCGGCGGTCACCGCCCTTTGCGCGGAGCCGGAAGTGGCTGCGGAATGGGAACCGCGTGTCTCCGCCTCGAAATACGATCAGCGTTTCATTCCCGCGCAGGAAAGACTGGGTCCACCACTGCCATGGCGATGACCGAAATGCAGGGCGGCTCGCACGTGCGCGCCAACAGCACCCGCGCCGCCTCGCTTGGTAGCGGTGAATTCGAGCTGATCGGCCATAAATGGTTCTGCTCGGCGCCAATGTCGGATGCCTTCCTGGCGCTGGCCCACGCCGAGGAGGGATTGACCTGTTTCCTCGTCCCGCGAGTGGCGGCCCGACGCGGCGCGGAATGCGATCCACGTCATGCGCCCGAAGGACAAGATGGGCGGCCGCTCTACAGAGGGACCGCGCCTTGCTTACGAGGCTTTTACCGAACAAGTTGCGGCGAATCGTCTGACACAAAGAGCGCTACCGCTACTTTAGCGATAGACTGCCAAAGGGCTTCCTGTGACCCGAGCGCAAACTGGCCGCGATTCTTGCTTGCGCACCGCACGAATTTGATGTGATTGGCTAGCAGATTGCGCTCGTATCCTTACGATCGAAAATGTTTGGCGCGCTCCACGAGCTGGGTCATCTGGGACGCGGCATGAATGGTGAGGGGATGTTGCCTGGCACCGGGACGCGGGGTGATGAATTCCGCCATCTCGCCAATTTGCGTCAGTTGTTCGTCAGTGGCTTTGGCTAGCACACTTAGCACAATATTTTCCAATGCGATTACCCGGATGCGCAGTTGGATGATCTCGGCATCGGAAAGTGCGGGAATATCCCATTCGTCGCAAGCCGCTGCCAAAGCTTCCTGAGGGCCGCACGGCGTGGCCCCGCCCTCATCTTCCCATCGCGAAACCGCGGCGCTCTTCTTTTGATCTGTCATAGGTCGAAACTCCTGGATTGAGGAAGCAATGTATCAAGACGGGCGGATACCTGAAACCGCGGGAGGTGAGAGCCAGCGCATCCTGAAGCTTGGAGCCGGACAGCAGTGCATCCTTGCCGATGACGCATGGCCAGTAACACCTCGATCGGCGCATCAAGCAAGTCGGCCGCTTCGGGGGCAGCGGGGACGGACTTGGAGCCCATCACCATCTAATAAAAAGATGCGTGCTTCACCGGGGATCAGCCGCGTCTCGTCATCCGGGCCGATGGTGGATTTCACCTCAGTTTCTACCCGGGGTTATCATTCTTTCCGCCTATCTGACGCAGGAAAAGAGCTTCAAGAGCAAAAACAACGGCAATGAGGGCCGCAGCGATGCCAACGATAAACGGGTCGGTGTCGAGTTTGGTGGCAGTAAAGGCAGCAAGAACAGCACCGTCGGCTGCAATCGCGGCAAGCAGAACGGAACTTTTTGCCGCGATCTCCTTTCGTAGGTGCCGGTAGACACCCCAATGCACCAGCATGTCCATGACCAGATAGAAAAACGCCCCGAGGGAAGCGATGCGCGACAGATCGAACAGCACCGCTAGCGAGCCGGCTACCACGACCGTGTAGACCAGCATATGGCTTCGTATTCCGCCTTTCATGCCAAAATGACTGTGCGGGATCATCTTCATGTCAGTCAGCATCGCCAGCATGCGCGAGACCGCGAACACGCTGGCGATCACCCCTGAGGTAGTTGCCGATAGCGCAATGATGATGGTGAACCAGAAGCCCAGTTGACCTAGCGCCGGTCTGGCGGCGGCGGCCAGAGAATAATCGCGCGCCTGGGCAATCTCGCTGATCGTCAGGCTTGCTCCGACAGCCAGTGCCACGAGCAGGTACGTCACCACGCAGATGACAATCGAGATGACGATCGTGCGACCAACATTGCGATGCGGATCAACAATATCGCCGCCACTGTTCGTAATGGTCGTGAAGCCTTTGAAGGCGAGGATGGAAAATGCCACCGATGCCAGAAATGCGCCGCCACCGGTTTGCGAAATGTCTTCAGAAAAAGCGCCAGAAAAGAAACCGCTCGCCCAGATCGCCGCCACTGCGAAAACGACGATGCCGCCGACCTTGATCACGGACATGATGAGCGAAAAGCCGCTCACCGAACGATTGCCGGACGCATTTACGAAGTAGGCGAAGACGATCAGAGCTAGCGCGAGGATAGGCAGGAAAAGGGCATTCTCCTCCTGGCCGAACGGACGCAAGGCGTAAGCAGCGAAGGTACGGGCTACCAGGCTTTCATTGATCACCATCGAGAGCGCCATGAGCAGTGAGGCAGAGGCCGCCACGACTCCCGGACCGTAGGCCTTTTGCAAGATCATCGCGATGCCGCCAGACGATGGCCAGGCGTTCGACATTTTGATGTAACTGTAGGCCGCAAGCGCTGTCACGATAGCTCCCACGACGAAGGAAAGCGGGAACAGCGGCCCGGCCAACTGTGCGATCTGACCGGTTAGGGCAAATATTCCGGCGCCGATCATGACCCCCGTGCCCATAGCCACGCCACCGGCGAGACTTATGGCAGATTCGCTCTTGCTGCGTTGGATCCCTGCCGATGCCGCATGTCCCTCGTGTTTCATCTCGTTCACAACTCTCTAACTTTGAAAACAAGGCGAACCTGCGCGCGAGGGGGCAGGGTGCAACTTCGCGATCGCCGGCACGAGACTGAAAGGGCAGCGGCCTGCCTCATGCGCCCCGCGTTTATCTGCGGTCAAGTGGGCTTTGGCGACTGATCCTAAATGCCTGGCCGGCGTATAAGCTCGGACGGCATGCCCTTTGGAATTCCGCTCGGTTTAATTACCAGATGTGATATTTGTCATTTCAGTTCCCTCGGCTCGACAACAGAGCGCCCCGTTTCGTTCGCTGTCCATCTCGATTGCCCAGTTTCGGACGGTGGGGCCATCCGCTTTGCGTTAGGGGTAGCTTGCGAAAACCCTTTGTCCGCCCGGGCCAAACGCAAACACGTCATATGCCTGCCTTCGGCCGTCAGCCTCCATGCCGGGGGAGCCGAGCGGCATACCGGGCACGGCAAGCCCGGCGACGCCGACGGGTCGCTCGCGCAGCAGTCTCGCAATGGCTTCAGCGGGAACATGGCCCTCGATGACATAGCCGTCGACCACCATCGTGTGGCAGGACGAGAGGCCCCGCGGAACACCCCTCTCCGCCTTGAGAGCGGCCATATCGGTGCTGTCGACTGCGGCGACCTGTGCGTCCATGTCCCGCTCGACATGAGCTGCCCATTGTTCACAACAGCCGCAGCCAGGATCACGATACATCGTGTAGCTTGCGGCCTGCGCGACGTTCGAACAAGCCGCAAGAACGACGAGCAAAGCACTCGCGAGAGGTCTACGCAGGGCCGATGGAGGGGCAGTGTCGGTCAATTCACGATCCTTTCCTTGAAGCCGCGCCACAGAGAAATGGCACCTGTGGGCGTAATGAATAGGGCTAACCTCTTGCTGTCGATAAATCGGGCAGAGATCAGATTTTCCATTACTCCGTCGGCGTTGGGCTGGGTATCCGCAAATCCGTCCAGTCTTTGGACGGTCGCGCGAAATAGCGCCCGCATCAGCGGGTTTTCCTGCTTCATGTAATCCGCGATCAAGACCATCCCGCCGGGCTCGAGCAGGTTCCAGATCTCCTCGATGAGGACCTTCTTCTGCCCCGCCGGTACCTGGTGGAATAGAAGGCTGCTCACGATCTTGTTTGGCCGCCAATTGTCCTGAAGCTCGAGGCTGTCGAGAAAACCATGGTGCCAACGGATGGACGACATCTTATGCGCAGCTTTTCGCCGGGCTATGCCGATCGTGGCGCGGTCCGGATCGACACCGAGCAGGTCCGCTTGCGGACAGGCGGAGCGGAGACCGATGAGCAGACTTCCCGTACCGCTTCCGACGTCGATCAGACGATCGTCTGGCTCGACCTTCGCTTCGGCTATCATCGCGCTCCGCCATCGTTTCTCCGATGTCAGGCAGCGAATTGCAATGTCGTAGAGCGGTGTTAGCCAAGCTTTGCCGAGCGCAGGTGTGAAGTTGACTGCTCGGTCGAGAGTGCTTGTCTTTCGCATCGCACGTTCCCCAGAGAGGCGGGTGAAATGATCATCTCTAGCGGTCCAGGCATTGCGGACGACAATGGGCACCGTCAAACGCCAGGCACCCCGCGCAGGCCTGGTCCGTTAGAACGCTTGCCAAAGCGTTAGAACGCTTGCCAAAGCGAAACGGCCGTCCATTTTGTAGGACCAAGCCCGGCCGTACTCCATCGCCCGATCGGAGATCAACATGCACCGCTGTTGCCCCAATCGGCTTGTACGCGAGGAGACTGGGCTCGTACGATAGTGAGGGAAACCCGATGTAGAAACGACACAGTGCCCACTACCGCTGGGCTTCCGGCACATCCAGGTCGCCATACTTGGCCTTCCAGCTATAGATCGTCGCTTCCGATGCCTCGTGCCGCCGGGTCAGGTCGCCGGTCTTCGCACCAACCTCGGCCTCCTTCAACACACCAATGATCTGCTCTTCCGTAAACCTCGTTCGCTTCATCATCCGTCCTTACCATCGGGGCCAGACTCTAATCATGCGTTGAGCAAAACCAGGGGTCCCGTCAGCTGCTCGCGGACTCCAAGCTCGACGAACCCGGGCCTCTCACCGTCACGGAATCAGGCGTTCATTCGCTACGGCGGCAATTTAACAGATCCTGAGCCTAGCTCGGCCAGCCCTGGGGGGACTTGCCGCCAATTCGATGAAGTTGTTCCACGGCATCTTCGGGGCAATCGCCACATCTGCGGTTGGCCGGTACCGCCACATCGATTTTTTTCGGATAGGCAAGGTCGAGATTGGTCATGATATCCTCGAACTCTTCAAGTCGGATCGCGTCGTTCAACCGCGGGTTGCGCTCACGTTCCTGCGCGACGGTGGAGACGTGCCGATGCTGATAATCGTGTGCGGGATAGACCAGGGTGTCCGGGGGCAAGGTAAAAATCTTGTCGTGAACCGAGCGATAGAGCGCAACCGTGTCACCATTCTGAAAGTCCGTTCGGCCGCAGCCATCGATCAGCAACGCATCCCCGGTAAATACCCTTTGCTGTCCGCCCTGATCCAGAAGATAGCAATGGTGCGTATCCGTGTGGCCCGGAGTGAACAGGGGCCGGAAATTCAAGCCTCCAAGATTTAGCGGCCGATCCTCGGTGACGCCGATATCCGCGCAGGGGAGATCGTCCTGCGCAGGATAGGCGACCTTGCAGTCTGTCAGCGCTCGCAACCGGCAGGCGGAGCTGATGTGGTCTGCATGGATGTGCGTGTCGAGCGTGTAGGCAAGCCGCAGGCCAAGTTCGTTGATAGTTTGAAGATCGCGTTCGATTGTCTCCACCACCGGATCGAGCAACAGGGCCTCGCCGGTGTCCTGCCAGCCGAAAAGGTAGGTGTAGGTCGAGGATTCGGGTTCGAACAATTGTCGAAAGATCATGACCTGCGCCTAAGGTTCGATCAGGGGCTGGAGATCGGCCTCGCTGACTTTGAGTCCAGCGGCTTCGGCCTTGGCCGCGGCTTCGCTTGCGCCCGCGTCCTGCCGGTGAGCCCAGTGAGCCAGGGCCATCAGGCTAGCCCGCTTGCCGCTAGCACAATGAATGGCGATGGGTGTCGGCAGTTGCTCCATTTCGGCACGGATGGTCGAGGCGGTCCTTGCGTTGAGATCCGCGGGTGTCACCGGGAAGCTCAGGTAGGCCAACCCGCTTTTCGCCGCCACCTCACCCTCGGTAACCGGAGCTAAGACCTCGCCGTTTTCTCCGGGTGCGCGCAGATTGACAACGGACCGAATGCCGGCTCGTGAGAGATCTCTCAGATCCGCTTCGTTCGGCGCACGTGTGAAAACGTGGAGCTTGTTGTCCAGATCGATGAGCCCATCCATGTGTCTACTCCTTCAAGCGCTCAACTTCAGACGTGTCTGCCAGCGACGAAGAGCATGGGATTGATATTGGCATCACTGCTGTCTTGGAAACGAACGGCGAGCTTGATGTTCCCACGACATCTCGTCTCCCCGGATTGAATGTCCAATTAGGTCCGGCCCTCGCAAGGTTAGCCAAAGATTTCGAGCTAGAGCGTTGCGCGGAATTGGCAATTTTCGATTCGCTGTTGCTGCGGCGCACGGCGAGGTGGTGCCGCGACCGCGCGACAAGGGGGTTGGCAAAACCAGTCCAGTCATGCCCCAGAATGTTCAGCCATGGCCGCAGTCAAACATCGGCGTCTCATTCCTCCGCTTGCCGGGCTCAGGAGAGCAGGATGATCGGTGGCCGGGGTGCGATCCTGGCGCCGAGAAGCTTCGGTAAGCTGGCGCGGACCGGCCACGAATCACAGCTAAGACCGGAACCGGAAGCCGCCTGGGACCATTCACACGTGGAGTGCAATTTGCGCCGCAACCCAAATTGGAGACGAACCATGGAAGCTCGAAATCTCATGACTGCCGATCCGGCGTGCTGCAGCCCTTCCGACACCGTCAAGGACGCCGCCGGCCTGATGGTTGACAACGATTGCGGCGAGATCCCCGTCGTCGACGAATCCGGCGGGCTGGTCGGGGTCGTGACCGATCGCGACATCGCATGCCGCTGTGTTGCGAAAGGCAAATCCGCCGATACACCTGTCGAGGAGGTGATGTCGTCTTCGCTCGTTACTGTCACTCCGGACACGAGCATCGAGGAATGCTGCAAGAAGATGGAGGACAATCAGGTCCGCCGCCTCCCGGTTGTGGACGACGAAGGCAAGTGCTGCGGCATCGTTTCCCAAGCCGACATCGCCCTGCATGCCGACAAGAAGGAAACCGGAGATCTCGTGCGCGAGGTGTCTGAATCGACGGAGGAGCCAGCAGCGGTCGGGTGTTGCTGAAAAATATTCGTCGCCCTTGACCTTCCAATGATGGGAAGACGCGTCGGGATGGGTTGCACCGCCGCTGTGGCCCAGCACGCCGACGCGCCGGCGCAGGCGGAGAGCCGCCAATGATGCAACACGGCGAGATGGCCAAGGGCAGCATGACGACGATAATTAGCGACCCGGAGATGCGGGGCGAGATGAAGGCCATGATGAAGAGCTGCAACCAAATGATGGCCCGCATCGACGCGATGTCCAGCCCGAAGAAAGCGCTCCGGCCAACGCATGAGAAAAGATGACAGTACCCCGATGGGGTCTGTAGGCGGCTGCGTCGGCTATCGAGCTCGACGTCCCTTTCCTGGCCTCTTCGGACGGCGAGTGGGCGACGCGGCATTGTCTCCACTGGGCTGTTTTCGATCAATCGAAGCTGTAGCGAAACCGCAGTTCGCTTTGGAACCGCAGACGGCAGAATTCACTGAGTGGAGCGGACCTGTGATGTCTGGCGTATCGGCATGAATCAATGGTCGGCGTTTCTGAGGACCGACGTTGTTTCGCACGCAAGCGGTTTGCAGTTCGGTTTTGCATTGCCGAAGGGGCCCCACTATCGCGGCGGAGTGTCCCTCGTCCGCGCCTTTGCTCTTGTCTGCGTTTGCCTTGCGCTTTTCGTGCAGAGCGCCGCGCAAGCTGCTGCACCTCCGCCGCTGGAGACGACCCAGTCCGTCGATTGCTCGGAGATGGACGACGGCATGGCGGAAAGCATGGCGACTGAGCGGTCGTCCGACAAGAAGCCCTGCGATCGCATGACGCTCGGCTGTCTTTTGGCCATGGGCTGCATCGCGCCGATGGCGATCCCCGATGCTGCGTCAGGGGGAGCTACTGTGCTCCTACTCCAGCATGCCCCCCACATTGCGGGCACTTCGGCAGGGCTCCACAGCAGACCTCTCCCGCCGGAATCGCCGCCTCCACAAGCTGACCGCATCGTCTAGTTTCCCGCAAACGGCGCACAGCAGCCGTAGGTGAGGTTACGATGCGCCCGCGTCGCCTTTTGCGAGGCGCGGCGGCATCATCGGCTTGGCATCAGATTACGTGCGAGGTTATACCATGGTTTGGCGAAGTGGCTGCGCGTCAGCGGCACTCATAGTTTTTGCCCAGGCGGCGCAGGCACGGCCGGTGGGCTATGAAGAGGCCTTGCGCGCGGCCCGCGTCGAACAGCCCGTCCTGCAGGCGCGTGAACTCGAGGTGGAAGCCCTGCGGAGCACGGCGGAGGCGGCGGACGAACTGCCCGATCCGAGGCTACGAGCGGGCATCGTCAATCTGCCGGTCACCGGCCCGGCGGCCTTCGATCTCGACCGGCAGCTTCCGACCCAAGTCCAAGTGGGTGTCGAGCAAGAGATTCCCAATCTAGCCAAGCGACGCGCGAGGGCCGGGCTCGCGGGATCGGATATCCGCTTGGCCGAAGCGCGCCTCGGCGTTGTTGGCCGGGACGTCGAAGTCGCCGCTGGCCGCGCGTGGATATCTCTGGCTTATGCGCAGCAGCGACTGGCGCTGGCCGTCGAAGCCCAGGATGAATTACGCAAGCTGGTGCCGGTTGCTCACAGCGCAGTCGCATCGGGTTCGGCGCGACCTGCGGAAAGTCTCGAGATCCGCCGGGCACTGCTCGAGATAGACGATGCCCGGACGCGAATCGAAGCCGATCGGGAAACGGCCCAGGCGCGGCTGACGCGATATATCGCTCGGGACGAGCCCGTTGCGCAAGGTGCGGCGCCGCCCGTCGATGTCGATCTGATCGAGCTGCGCAGGACTTTGGAGAGCAACCCCGGGATCATTCTGGCGGACACCGCCGAGCAACGAGCCCGGGCAGCCATCGATCTTGCCCGGGCGGAAAAGAGGCCCGACTTCGGCGTCAATGTGAGCTTCGGCCGGCGAAACCCCGATTTCGGGAGTGTCGTCTCGGTTATGGGTTCGGTGACCTTGCCGATCTTTGCCGGTCGGCGGCAGGAGCCGCGCATCGCTGCGGCCGAAGCGCAGGCGGCAGCGGCGCTCGCTGAGCGAGCAGACGCACTGCGCGCACTCGAAGCCCAGTTCGAGGCCGACCTCGCGTCCTGGCGCAGCGCTGCACGGCAGTGGCAGCGCGCGCGCGAGGAGCTGTTGCCCCTGGCCCGCGACAGGGCGGACCTGGAAATCGCGAGTTTTGCCGCTGGCCGTGCCGAACTGATCGACGTGATCGAGGCCAAGACCGCGCTGGCGTTGCTCGAACTGGAAATTCTCGAACGCGAAGAGGCGACGGTCGAAGCCGCCGCCAAACTGCGACTTACCTACCAGGAGCATATGCAATGAAAGCCGCCTGGCAAAGACTGACCCCGCGCCAGAAGTCCTACACGCTCGCGGCCGGGATAGTGCTCGTAAGCCTCGGAGCCGGCTATGGCCTCGCCCAGCTTGGCGATAGCTCCCCCGGCAATTCGGGCGGAGCTGCAGCGGAGGCAGGCTGCGAGGAGGTGCTCTACTGGTACGATCCGATGGTGCCCGACCAGCGCTTCGACGAGCCCGGCAAGTCTCCCTTCATGGATATGCAGCTGGTGCCCAAATGCGCCGGCGGGGATGGGGCGAGCGCCGGCGGAGTCAGCATCGATCCGGCGCTCGTGCAGAACTTCGGCATCCGCACAGCCGCGGCGGAGATCGGCGTGCTCGAGCCCGAGACCAATGTCACCGGCACGCTTGCTTACAATGCGCGCGAGGTTTCGATCGTGCAACCGCGGGCGAGCGGCTTCGTGCAGCGCACCTATGGCCTGGCACCCGATGACATCGTCCGGCAGGGAACGCCGCTGGTCGATCTGCTGATCCCCGAGTGGGGCGGTGCCCAGCGCGAGTACCTCGCCGTGGCCGCGACAGGTGACGAAGCGCTGACCCGCGCGGCGCGGGAGAGGATGCGGCTGCTCGGCATGCCAGAGGGCGTGATTTCATCTGTCGCGCGCAGCGGCAGTCCGCGATCGACGATCACCATCACCGCACCGTCCTCCGGCGCTGTCACGAACCTGAGCGTCAGGCCGGGAATGAGCGTGTCCACGGGCCAGACGCTGGCCGAGATCACCGGGCTCAACCCGATCTGGCTGGAGGCGGCCGTCCCGGAAATCCTTGCCGGCGACGTGAGGGTCGGACAGCCCGTAAGCGCAACCCTGACGGCCTTCCCGGGCGAGCGCTTCGCTGGCCGGATCACCGCGATCCTGCCCAGCGCGCAGGCCGACAGCCGCACGCTGACCGTGCGAGCCGAAATGCGTAATCCCAATCTCAGGCTGCGGCCCGGCATGTTTGCGCAAGTTTCGCTTTCGCCCGCCCGGCGCGAGGCGGTGCTGATCCCGTCCGAAGCGGTGATCCGTACAGGCGAACGCACGATCGTGATGCTGGCTCAGGAACAGGGCGGCTATCGCCCCGCCGAGGTGCGGATAGGGCGCGAGGCAAACGGGCGGACCGAGGTCCTGGCCGGGCTCGCACCTGGCGAGGAAGTGATCACTTCGGGCCAGTTCCTGCTTGATTCCGAAGCCAGCCTCGCGGGCCTTGATATCCGCGGGATCGATGAGGCGCCTGCGCGCGCCAGTGGCGGCAACGAAAAGCAGCAGCGGCAGCAGCCCGATAGCTATAGCGCCAGCGGAACGATCGAGGAAATCTCCGCACGCAGCATCACCTTGCGCCATGGTCCGGTCGCCGCGCTGGACTGGCCGGCGATGACGATGACGTTCGCGACCGCGGGACCCGCCCAACTGCGCGGCTTCAAGCGCGGCGACAAGGTCAGCTTCCGCTTCGTACAGAGCGACAAGGGTCCGCGCCTTACCGCCATCAGGCAGGCGAGCGGCCAATGATCGCTCGCATCATCGAAGGCTCGATCGCCAATCGTATGTTCATCGTATTGGCTTCGATCGCCATCGCGCTCGCGGGGTTCTGGGCCGTGCGAACAACGCCTGTGGATGCCCTGCCAGACTTATCAGACGTTCAGGTGGTTATCCGTTCAAATTACCCCGGGCAAGCGCCGCGGCTGGTCGAGGATCAGGTGACCTATCCCCTGGCCACAACGATGCTATCGGTTCCCGGCGCGAAGACGGTGCGCGGCTATTCGTTTTTCGGCGACAGCTATGTCTACGTGATCTTCGAGGACGGGACCGATCTGTACTGGGCGCGTTCGCGCGTGCTCGAATATCTCAATCAGGTGCAGGGCCGGCTGCCGGAAGGCGTGTCGAGTTCTCTCGGCCCCGACGCCACAGGTGTCGGCTGGATCTACGAATACGCGCTCGTCGACCGAACCGGGGGCAACGATCTGGCGGGTCTACGAAGTCTGCAGGACTGGTTCCTGCGTTACGAGCTCAAGACCATCCCCGGCATAGCCGAGGTCGCCAGCATCGGCGGGATGGTCAAGCAGTACCAGGTCGTGCTCCAGCCTTATCGAATGGCGTCGCTCGGCGTGACGCATGCCGACGTCGTGCAGGCGATCCGGGCGTCCAATCAGGAAGCCGGTGGCTCGATCGTCGAGATGGGCGAGGCCGAGTACATGGTGCGCTCGTCTGGCTATCTCGGCAGCCTCGACGACTTCAGGGCCATCCCGTTGCGCGTGGCGGGAGGCGGAGTCCCAGTCACATTGGGTGATGTAGCGACGATCCAGATCGGTCCCGAACTCCGGCGCGGGATAGCGGAGCTCAACGGCCAGGGCGAAGTCGCGGGCGGCGTCGTCATTCTCCGACAGGGAGCCGACGCACGCTCCGCGATCACGGCGGTCGAGGCGAAGCTCGAGCAGCTCAAGCAGAGCCTTCCCGAAGGCGTCGAGATCGTCACGACCTACGATCGTTCGCAGCTGATCGACGCCTCGATCGAGAACCTCACTCACAAGCTCGCCGAGGAGTTCATCGTCGTCGCGGTAATTTGCGCCTTGTTCCTGTGGCATGTGCGGTCTGCGCTCGTCGCGATCGTGACCTTGCCGCTTGGCGTGCTCGCCGCCTTTGTGGTCATGCGCTTCCAAGGAGTGAACGCCAACATCATGTCATTGGGCGGTATCGCCATCGCGATCGGCGCGATGGTCGATGCGGCGATTGTCATGATCGAGAACGCGCACAAGCATATCGAGCGCTGGACGCACGAGAACCCCGGCGGCGTGCTCGCCGGCAAGGAGCGTTGGGGCGTCATCGGCGATGCAGCCAAGGAAGTGGGGCCGGCGCTGTTCTACAGCTTGCTGATCATTACCTTGTCCTTCATCCCGGTGTTCACCCTGCAGGCGCAGGAAGGGCGGCTGTTCGCGCCGCTTGCGTTCACTAAGACCTATGCGATGGCGGGCGCGGCGATTCTGTCGATCACATTGGTCCCTGTGTTGATGGGCTGGATGATCCGCGGCAAGATTCCGCCCGAGGACAAGAATATCCTGAACCGGGGGCTGACCCGCGCCTATCGGCCCGGTCTCGACTGGGTGATGCGCCGTCCGAAGGCGACGCTGGTCATTGCCGCGCTGGTCTTCGCGACGACGCTGGTTCCCTTTACCCGGCTCGGTGGCGAGTTTCTCCCGCCGCTAGACGAGGGCGATCTGCTCTACATGCCGAGCGCGCTGCCCGGTCTTTCGCCCGGCCAGGCCTCCGCGCTTCTCCAGCGGACCGACCGGCTGATCAAGACGGTGCCCGAAGTCGACACGGTGTTCGGCAAGGCGGGCCGCGCCGATACCGCGACCGATCCGGCGCCGCTGACGATGTTCGAGACTACGATCCAGTTCAAGCCGCGTGAAGAATGGCGCGAACGGATGACGCCCGATAAGCTGGTCGAGGAGCTGGATCGCGTAGTGCAGGTGCCGGGCCTCGCCAATGTCTGGGTGCCGCCGATCCGCAACCGGATCGACATGCTGGCGACCGGGATCAAGAGCCCGATCGGGGTCAAGGTCTCCGGTGAAGACCTGAGCGATATCGATCAGGTGGCTCAGGCCGTCGAACAGGTGGCCAAGGAAATACCTGGCGTGAGTTCTGCGCTCGCCGAGCGATTGTCGGGTGGCCGGTACGTCGATGTCGAAATAGACCGCCTCGCCGCGGCGCGATACGGCCTCAACATCGACGACGTGCAGATGATCGTCTCGGGCGCAATCGGAGGCGCCAATGTCGCGCGCACGGTCGAAGGGCTTGCCCGGTATCCGATCAACGTTCGCTACCCGCGCGAAATTCGCGATAGCGTCGGCGAACTCAGGGCGCTTCCGCTCCTGACGCCGGCGGGCCAGCAGATCACCTTAGGCAGCGTCGCCCAGATCGGCGTCAGCAGCGGGCCACCTATGCTCAAGAGCGAGCAGGGACGTCCGACAAGCTACATCTACGTCGATGTGCGCGGGCGCGACCTGACCTCGGTGGTGAGCGATCTGCAGGAGAAGATCGGCGCGGAAGTCGATCTGCCCGCAGGCGTGAGCATCGCCTACGCCGGGCAGTTCGAATATCTCACGCGTGCGGCCGAGCGGATGAAGATCGTGATACCGGCCACGCTCGCGATCATCTTCCTGCTGCTCTACCTGATCTTCCGCCGTTTCGACGAGGCGCTGCTGATCATGGGCACATTGCCTTTCGCGCTGACCGGCGGCTTCTGGCTGCTCTACCTCCTCGGCTACAACCAGTCGGTCGCGACCGCAGTGGGCTTCATCGCGCTCGCCGGGGTCTCGGCGGAGTTCGGGGTGGTCATGCTTATCTACCTAAAAGGTGCGCTGCAGGAGCAGCCGGCGGACCCTTCCGCCGATCAGGTCGATCAGGCGATCCGCGAAGGCGCGCTGCTGCGCGTGCGGCCCAAGGCCATGACCGTCGCGGTCATCCTTGCCGGCCTGTTTCCGATTCTGATCGGCACCGGCGCTGGCTCGGAAGTGATGAGCCGCATCGCCGCTCCGATGATCGGCGGCATGATAACCGCACCCCTGCTGTCGATGTTCGTGCTTCCCGCCGCCTATCTGTTGATGCGGCGTCCCCGGACCAAGCGGTCCACACCATCCGAAGGAGAAGAAGAATGCGTATTACAACCTTCATGACGTTGCTGGCCGCGCCGCTGGCGCTCGCCGCGTGCGATAATGGCAACGACAGCGTGGAAACCGCCGACCAGCCAATGGCGGATAACCAGATGGCGGATGATCAGATGGCCATGGGCGGCGAGGACATGCCAATGATGCAATCCGGCGAAGGCGAGCAGATGGGCAGCGGCGAAGGGACCGTCACGGCGGTGGATGCCGAGAAGATCACCATCAATCATGGACCGATCCCCGAAGTTAACTGGCCTGCAATGACTATGTCCTTCACCGCTGATGAAGCATTGCGCCAGACTGTGGCCGAGGGTGATGCCGTTACATTCGAATTCCGCAAAACCGATAGCGGCGGTGAAATCACCTCCATCGTGAAGAAGTAGCCCTTGAAGACCCGAGCGGCGGCCTTGTCCGCCGTTCGGGCCTTCATCCTGCCTAGGAGATGAATAACCCCGTTAAGATCGCCAGCTGCTACATGGCGGCAGGAGGCTCCATCGTACCGAACCACGCGACCAGGAAGAGCACCGCTATCCCGAGCACCATCTCCAGCGCAATGCTACGGCGAAGCGAAGATATCATCTGGCGAGTCGGTTCTTCATCGCACAAGGCGTCGCCAAGTGCGGGCGTCAGCCGGAAGCGGTTGGCGGTGGCGAGCCCAATCATAACACCAAAGAAGACGATCTTCACAATCAGTAGCTGGCCGTAGCGCGTGGTCCACAGGCCGGGGATATTGTCGGGTCCGACCAATACCCAGCTATTGATGAGACCGGTCAGCAGCAGGATCGCAACCATTGCCGAGCCGATGCCGGAAAACCCGTGCAAGGCCGCATAAACCTCCTGACCGTCATCTTCGCTTCGCGGACAAGCGAGGAGAAGCTGTAGGAATCCGAAAAGCGCACCGATCCAGACTGCTGCCGCGGTGACGTGAAGAATATCGCTGGCCAAATGGACGGAAGCGAGAGGGCCCTCGCTGGCTGCCGCGTGACCCAGCCAAGCCAGACTCACCGTGGCCACTGTGCCAAGGGCAGCTATGGCCATCCAGCTGACGCGGCCAACCGGCAAGATTATGAGCAGCGCCAGCGCTATGATTGCCGCCGCCGCTCGGACCAGCGCCGCCTTGCCGAGATCCATTCCAAACCCGACTGCGCGCAGAGCGTCCGCATCGAGTCCGCCGGCAAGCGAGCCGGCAAAGAGGCTGGACTGGGCCACAACAGCCGAGAGGCTCGCCACCGCGAGGACAGCAGCGGTGACAATCAGCAGAAGGCGTCGCGATCTCGTCAGCATACCCGTCCAGGGAGCCGCGGGACCACCGGAATAAAGGAAAAAGAGCGATGCTCCCATCAGAAGCATCGCTCCGAGATATTGCAAGAGCCTGAGGCCGACGACCACCGGCTCGATCATGTCAGCCGACCTTGAAGCTCAGCTCGCCATTCATCTTGTGGCCATCGGCAGTCGCCGCGCTCCACACGATCTTGTAGCTACCCTTAGGCAGCGCCCGTGCAGGAGTGCCGACGATCGTCTTGCCGTCCTGTGCAACCGACGTCTTAACCGGAACCGCCATTCGATGTTCGGGCATCGTCACCTCGAACTTCGAGAAGGCCGGCACGAGTTCTTCGTTGAAAGTCAGCGAAATGACCTTCGGCGCCGCCGACACAGTGGCGCGGTCGGCGGGGTTGGACGATGTGAGCTTGGCGTGCGCAAAAGCGGGGCCGGCGATCAAGAGCGATGCAGCGCCAATGGCGCCGAGAATGGCAGAAGAAACCTTTTTCATGAATATCTCCGTTGGCAAGGATTGTCTATTGAACAATACCGGGCGTGAAGCAGGGCTTAATCCGAGACCTTCTTCCAAACCTCCGGATCGCGGCAGATTTTTTGTCAGTTCCGCGGTGCACGCGAGGAAGAGTGATACTGAACAATCTTCCATCCTCCAGCATCGTGCACTAACACCGATGTCGCGACTCCTTCGCGCTCGACCACCCGCCCGTCGGCGAGTTCGATCCGGTAGGTGTATGTCTCGCGGCCGTAAGCCATGTGCCCCATTCTGGCGACCGCCACGGTCGGCTCGCCAAAAGTGAAGCTGGTGATCGCATCGAGCTCGGGGCCCAAGTGGTGCTCCATGTAGTTGCTGAAGGTGCCCTCAGCCTTTCCGTTCTCGAAGATCGCCGAATCCTGGATGAACAAGGCCGCCATAGCCTGCGCATCGCGCGCGGTCAGAGCCGTCCGATAGGCAACCAGCACGGCTTCGGCGCCGGAAACATCTTCGTCCATTGTAGCTGAGTGGTCCGCGTCGGACATGGCATGAGCCGAATGGTCCATAGTTTGCGCAAGGGTGGGCGCCGCCAGCATGGCAAAGCCGAGCGTCATCGAGGCTGCGAGAATGTGCTTCGTCATCGATTATTCCTTTGGGAGCTCAGAACCAGAATCGGATCCCGACAACGTAATTGGTGACACTGGGATCTTCGCCTGCTGCGCGGGCGAAATCGGCACTGTTCCCGATCTTCCATTCCTGCTCGATCCCTACATAGGGTGCGAATTCGCGCGCGAATTCATAGCGCAGGCGTAGACCTATTTCGAGCGTATCGAGACCGGCTCCGATGCCCAGCTCAGGAATGTCCTGCGCCGCCAGGTTTACTTCGGCCCTAGGCTGCAGGATCAGGCGCTGGGTGATGCGTTGATCGATTTCGCCTTCAAGGCGTGCGGTGAGATCTCCCTGATCGGAGAGGAACGCCGCCGCATCGACTTCGAAGCGATAAGGCACCAGTCCCTGAATACCCACAACCCCGTAGGTCCGATCGCGCGGTGCAAAATCCTGACGCAAGCCGGTCTGCAGATAGAACCACGGGCTTATTGCCCGGCTGTAGAGCGCTTGGACCTCAGCGCTTTCAATTTTCTCGCCAAAGCTCCCTTCACCCTCGGATTTGAACCAGAACTTGTTGATGTCGCCACCATAGTAGCCCTGGACGTCCCACAGATATCCATTTTTGTCCTCGCGAACCTGGTACTCCGCGCGGTCTGCCAGGAACCAGAGGAACGTTTGCCCGCCCTGTTCGCGACGCAGCGCCTCGCGGGACCCGCGCATGGCCTCCGCGCCCCAAATGTCATCGGCCGCACGCGGCGGTCCCGATCCGGCATCCGCCGGCGGAGGACCCTCGGGGATCGGCATCGCCATCGCGCCCATATTCATCTGGGAATGATCCATTTCGCCCATGTCCATCTGCGAATGGTCCATGGGCATCACCGGGTCCGCAGTCGTCGCAGCGCCTTGTTCCATCGTTCCATGATCCATCGCACCTTCGGCGGGCGCAGGGTCAACGGCGGGCTTTGCCGGGGATGTGGCTGGCTTCTGCGCCGGCGCAGGCGTGGGTTCGGGGGTTGGCGTCGGCGTGGGCGCCGGCGTCGGCATTGTGTGACCGGCATGCTGCGCCATCGCGGGCGTCGCAACGCCTAGCATGAGGAGTGCGAACAGCGTCTTCATTCGCTTTCTCCCACGCGCTTGAGATCGGGCGCGCCATCTCGCGCTGCCACCGTGACAATCTGAAACATCCCAGCGTGCATGTGATAGAGCAGGTGGCAGTGGAACGCCCAGTCGCCAGGCTCGTCAGGGGTCAGGTCGAACATGGCGCTCCCGCCGGGCTGGACGATCACGGTGTGCTTCTGCGGCTGTCGGTCGGGCGGCGCACCGTTGACCAGTTCGAAGAAGTGCCCGTGGAGATGGATCGGGTGCGCCATCATGCTGTTGTTAACGAGCTTCACCCGCACCCGCTCGTTGTAGGCGAAGCGTATCGGCTCTTCGCTGACCGAGGAGAACTTCTTCCCATCGAACGACCACATGAACCGCTCCATGTTGCCAGTCAGGTGGATCTCCATCTGCCGCGATGGGGTACGCAGATCGTCATTGGGCGCAAGCGCGACGAGATCCTTGTAGGTGAGCACCTTGTGCCGCAGCCCGTCGAGCCCAATGCCCGGGTCGCCCATCCGGTCGACGGGATTCATCGCCACCATGTCGAGCCCCGGCCCCACCTTAACGTCGGGCGGGAGTTTGGAGGTATCGCGCATGTTCATGCCGCCCATGTCCATGCCGCCCATCGGCTCGGGCGCGGTGGTCATGGCTGGATTTGCTCCACCTCCCATCGTTCCATGTCCCATGGCGGAATGATCCATCCCCTCCATGGCGCCGCCGCTACCTGCCATGCCGGCCATGCCTCCTGCGCCATGGTCCATCCCGCTCATCCCCATGTCGGCCATGGTTAGCAGCGGCGGGTCGCGCAGCGCCGGGACCGCTGCACGCGCGCCGGGACGGCTGGCGAGCGTGGCCACCGCCATGCCGGATCTATCCATCGATTCGGCGACGATGGTCATCGCCTCGCCGGTTGGCTCGACGACGAAGTCGTAGGTTTCGGCGGTGCCGATCTGGAACTCCTCAACCGGCACCGGGCGCACGTTCTGGCCATCGGCCGCCACAATATGCATCCGCGCGCCCGGGATGCGGACGTTGAAGAAGCTCATCGCGCTGCCGTTGATCACCCGGATGCGCACCCGCTCGCCGGGGTTGAACAGGAACTCCATCCCCTCTTTTGGACCGTGTCCATTGGCAAGGTAGGTGTATGTCGAACCGGTCACGTCAAGGATGTCGGTCGGCATCATGCGCATCTTCGCCCACATCCGCCGGTCAGCGCCGCTCAGCGGATAGTCGTCGGTCCAGGTCGTCTTCTGGTAATTGAAGTAGCCTTCGCCCTTCTTGAGCTTGTCCATGATCGCATGCGGCATCATCGAGGTGAACTCGCTCAGCAGCAGCACATAATCGCGGTCGGCCTGCACCGGGTCGGTTCCGGCGGGATCGATCACGATCGGCCCATAGTGCCCCGCCTGCTCCTGGAGGTCCGAGTGACTGTGCCACCAATATGTGCCGCTCTGGCGGATCGCGGGGAGATCGTAGGTGAAAGTCTGTCCGGGCTTGATACCTGGAAAGCTGACCCCCGGAACCCCGTCGAACTGGAACGGTACCAGCAGGCCGTGCCAGTGGATCGAGCTGTCGGCATCAAGCGTGTTGGTGACGTTGATCCGGACCGGCTCGCCTTCGCGAAGGCGCACAAGCGGTCCGGGCACGCTGCCGTTGACCGCTATTCCGTGACCGCGGCGGCCCTGCACGAGGCGCGGCCCTTCACCGATGGTCAGGTCGATGCTGGCGCCGGACACTTCGTCGAACCCTTGCCGGATAAGGCCTCCGTTTAGATCAGCGCCCCGCGCCCAGGCCGGGGTCAGCGCTGTCAGTCCGATGACGCTGGCAGCACCCGCGCCCGCGCCCAGAAAACCTCGTCGATTGATCGTCTGCATTGGATGTCCCAAAAGCCCGTGATAATTCGGGTTACGCACTAGGCCGCTTGTCCCCTCATTCAAAATCAAGTTTTTTTCTGAGTGTGCGGCGCGCACGATAGACAAGCGCCTCGGCCGCCTTCTCGGTAATCCCTAGAAACGCGGCCGCTTCGGCGTGGCTTCGTCCGTCTATCGCCACGAGGACCAGCGCTTCGCGAAGTCTCACCGGCAGCCTGTCGATCTCGGCGAACGTCTGGAGAAGCGCCTGCCTGTCCGAGGCCTCGGTTTCAGGCGAGGGTGCCGAATCGGGTGCGAGTTCGGGCTCCTGCGCACCTCCAAAGCCTAGAAATTGCGCGGCCTTTCGCCGGCGCAACCGATCGCGACACTTGTTCAAAGTCATGGTGGTAAGCAGCGGGAGTACGGGGCGCCCCGGATCGAACTGCGCGCGGGAAATCCACGCCGAGGCAAGTGCGTTCTGGACAGCGTCTTCGGCCTCACCATGTGCGCCGAGCATTCGCACGGAAGTCGCAAGCAGCCGCGGAAGATGGGGTTTCACCAGCTGGGTGAACGCAAGACGGTCCCCGGCGACAACCTTAGAGACCAGTTCCTGCTCATCGGTTTTGCCATGCCCCGGCACCCGGCATCATTCCGGCGGCGAACCGGTCAGCGACCGGGCAACCTGCCGGTCGAATTCGCGCTGCTGGTTCTCGTCCAGGATCTCGCGCATCCCAAAAACATGGCGCACCGTCGACTTCTGCAGCTCGCCCAGGCTGATATGAACCTGGTCAATAGCGGCGCTGACCTCTGGGCCGTATTCATGCTCGCGATCCATGGCAGCAGCCAACCCTGCATTCGCACGGCGTACGGCCAGCTCGAGCTGTGCGTTCTCGATCGCGTAGCGTTCTTCCAGGCGGTCCAGTCGATCGTCCTGATCCGCCGTCAGCTCGAGCTGTTCGTGAACGAAATCGTGAAGACCGCTCGGCCCGGGCGATGCAAACCACCGGTCGGCTGCCAGCGCGCCGAGAATCCCGGCCAGAGCAGCCAGCAGAATGGCGGCAAGGATCTGATATCTGGAGAATCTCATGGTGCGGCGTGGAGCAGTGCGGAAGGCGACAGCCGGGCGTCGTTGCTCAGCAAATAGGTCGGGCTCTGAGCATAGACCGGTGCCTGGACCGTACCGGCTCCCGCACCGAGCCCGACTGCGAACAGGCCTGCGAAAAGCGCTGCACGGAATGTCCTTTCCCGCCGGGCGTTCATCTCACCCACGCGTTCCCAGACTTTCTCCATGAAATCGTCGGGCATGCACGGCGGGACTTCGTGAGCAAGGGCTTCCAGGATTGAATCCAGCTGATGTTTGACGGGCATCTCGCGATCCTTCGCTAACTGTCTGCCTCAATACATACGCGTGGCTTGCGCTCTCCCCTCACCAAATTTTTTGAGGGGAGGCCGCTTGGCATGCGTAGGTGGCTGTACAGGCATTGTTAACGCGCCGTGAAAGGACACCGCCGATATGAAACCAGTCCATCTTCTGACGCTCCTTTGTGCGGCAATGCTGTCCGTCAGCCCGGCTCAAGCGCATGGTGATGAAGATCATGGCAATGCAGCGAGCACCCCGGCGGCCTCCGCACCCAAGCAAGACAATCATGATGTGATGGAAGCGCAGCCCGCGTCGGGGCAAGCTGAAGAGGGCCATGGCGCTGCCGGTCACGACGAGGCCGCGGGAGGGCACGACGAAGCCGGCGAAGGCGGTTTCGTCGCCGTACTCAAGAAGCTACACCCCGCAACGATACACTTTCCGATCGCCCTGTTTCTGATGGCGGCGTTGACCGAGCTGTTCGTCATCGCGCGACGCGGCGCTGGTCTCGAACCCGCGGTTCGGGTCATGATCTATGGCGGCGCGGCCGGCGCCGTGGTCGCAGCTCTCTTCGGGTGGATCCACACCGGCATCTGGTTCGGCGGTGACACCGTGATGCAGGTCCATCGCTGGAACGGGACTCTGCTTGCCGCACTCGGCCTGGTACTTGCCGTGCTCGCGAGCGGCCAACGGGACAGCCGGGCGCCGCTGCGTGTTCTGCTGTTCACCATGGCGATTCTGCTTCTAGGCCAAGGCTTCCTCGGCGGGGAACTCGCCCATGGGCCCGATCACCTTGGACTCTCCTGGATTTGAAGGAACGTAATATGCGAAGCTTAAAACGGTACAGATTGCCCGGGCTGGTTATGACCGGCGCGGCACTTCTTGGGTTGTCGGCGTGTGATCGCCAGCCTTCCGCTATTCCGGAAGGTGAAGCGGTACCCGCCGACAGCTCTACACCCACGACCGAGGTAGCTCGACCGGTCCCCGCCCCCGCTCTGACAGCGAATGATCGGTCGAACACGACCCAGGCCGACACTTCACCGGATCAGGCCAGTAATCGCGTTTCACCGACACGCGCGGGGGACGACCCCGCCTCAGTCAAGCCGGCAGCCAAGCCAGCGGCTGCGTCTTCGAGCCCGAAGCCTGTATTGAAGCCCACGGCCAGCCCCACGGCACAGCCGGAAATGGTCGATCCGCACGCAGGACACGACATGCAGCCCATGCCCGACCACGACATGAGCGACATGTGAAAGGAGTGAAGATGACAACCAAAGATCTGCATCAGCCCGTTCGCCGATTTCGCGCAGGATTCTCCGCGTTGTCCCTGACGATCCTTGCGGCATGTACCAGCGCGGCGCAGGCCGCGCCCTATGTGATGTTCCGCGATCCGCAATGCGGATGCTGCGAGGAGTGGGCCAAGCACGTGCGCGGTGGGCTCGATCATGACGTTACGGTTCGCGAGGATCGGCCGATGACCGAGGTAAAAGATCAAGCCGGCGTGCCCGACGCTTTGCGCTCGTGCCACACGATGGAAATTGAGGGCTATGTGATTGAAGGGCATGTGCCCGCCCGCGAGATTGCCCGATTACTTAGGGAGCGGCCGGAGGGCGTGCGCGGCCTGGCCGTCGCCGGAATGCCGCTCGGGTCCCCCGGCATGGAAGCCGGCGGGAGAACGCAGCCCTATCAAGTCGTTTCCTTCGGATCTGGCAGCGAAACGGTTTACGCTACCTATCCCTGACAAGCCGCAAGGAGATCAGAATGAACCGGACGAACGACAGGCACCAACAGAGCGAGTCGGCCACGCCGGGCACCGCCATCGATCCGGTTTGTGGCATGACGGTCCAAATCGAAGGCGCCAAGCACAGTGCCGATCATGAGGGTGCACGGCACTATTTCTGCTCTTCACGCTGCCACGACAAGTTTCTCTCCGATCCCGAGCTCTATCTCTCGGGAGCCCACCTGAATGCCGTGGAGGATGTGCCGGAAGGGACGATCTACACCTGTCCGATGCATCCCGAGATTCGTCTGCCGGGCCCAGGGAGCTGCCCTATCTGCGGCATGGCGCTCGAGACTGAAACGGTCAGCCTCGACGAGGGTCCCGATCCCGAACTCGTCGATATGCGCCGCCGCTTCTGGTGGAGCACGCTCTTTACAGTTCCCCTGGCCGCTTACGCAATGGGCGATCTGATCCCGGGGATAAGTTTCGAACGCCTGATCGAACCGGCCTGGGCACAGTGGGCCCAGTTGCTGCTGGCGGCGCCGGTGGTCCTTTGGGGTGGCTGGCCCTTCTTCGTGCGGGCGATCCAGTCGGTCAGAACCCGCAATCTGAACATGTTCACGCTGATCGGGTTCGGCGTGGCGATCGCCTATTTCTTCAGCGTCGTGGCCACGGTCGCGCCGGATATTTTCCCTGCGGCGTTTCGCGATCAATCCGGGCGCGTCGGGGTCTATTTCGAGGCGGCGGCGGTTATTACCACGCTCGTGCTGCTCGGCCAGGTGCTCGAACTCAAGGCGCGGGGTTCGACCTCCAGCGCCCTACGAGCGCTGCTCGAGCTCGCCCCCCCTAGCGCAGTCAAGATTTTCGGATCGGGCGACGAGCGCGAGGTGCCGCTCGACGAGCTGGCGACCGGCGACCGCTTGCGTGTGCGGCCGGGTGACAAGGTTCCGGTCGACGGCGAGATCGAAGAGGGCTCGAGCGCCATCGACGAATCGATGATCAGCGGCGAACCGCTGCCGGTCGCCAAGAAGGCCGGTGACACGGTCATCGGCGGCACGGTGAACCAGACCGGCGGCTTCATTATGCAGGCGACCAATGTGGGCAAGGACACGATGCTGTCCAAGATCGTCCAGATGGTCGCCGAGGCGCAGCGCAGCCGCGCGCCGATCCAGCGGCTGGCGGACCAGGTGACAGCGTGGTTCGTGCCCGCGGTCGTCGTCATAGCAATCGTCAGCTTTGTCGTCTGGACGATCTGGGGACCAGCGCCCGCGCTCGCCTATGCACTGGTCAATGCCATCGCGGTGTTGATCATCGCATGCCCCTGCGCGTTGGGGCTTGCTACGCCCATGTCGATCATGACCGGCACCGGCAAGGGCGCGCAGCATGGCATCCTGATCCGCAATGCTGAAGCGCTCGAGACGCTCGAGAAGATCGACACTCTCGTGGTCGACAAGACTGGCACGCTGACGATGGGCAAGCCCGATCTGGTTGCGGTGACGACTGCGGAAGATATCGAGGAGGCCGGGTTTCTCGCCGCCGTCGCAGGTGTCGAGATGGGCAGCGAGCATCCGCTCGCACACGCCATCGTCGAAGGCGCGCGGGCGCGCGGGGTGTCGCCTGTCGAGGCCACGGACCTCGCCTCCACGACGGGCGAAGGTGTCGAGGCGATGGTGCATGAGCGCCGCGTCGCCATCGGCAACGAGAAGATGATGCGGCGCGTGGGAATCGATGACGAGACCTGGCTCGCTTCGGCGGAAAGCGGCCGCAAACAGGGCCAGACGGTAATGTTCGTTGCGGTCGATGGTCGCCCCGCCGGACTGATCGCCGTCGCCGATCCGATCAAGCCGACCAGCGCCGCGGCCATCGCGGCGCTGCACGCGCGCAAAATACGCGTGGTTATGCTGACCGGTGACAGCCGGGCTACTGCCGAAGCGGTCGCGCGCGAGATGGGCATCGACGAGGTTCACGCCAATGTCTCGCCCGAGGACAAGCATCGCGAGATCAAACGGTTGAAATCTGAAGGCCGCCGTGTCGCCATGGCGGGCGACGGCATCAACGACGCGCCCGCGCTAGCTGCCGCCGATGTCGGCATTGCGATGGGCACCGGTACCGATGTCGCGATTGAAAGCGCCGGGGTGACTCTGGTTCGGGGAGATCTGACGGGAGTCGTTCAGGCCATCGTGTTGTCGCGCGCCACGATGCGCAACATCCGCCAGAACCTGTTCTTCGCCTTCGCCTACAACACGCTCGGGATTCCCGTGGCGGCGGGCGTGCTGTTCCCGGTTTTTGGGATACTGCTCAATCCCATGATCGCGGCCGCGGCAATGAGCCTCTCGTCGGTGTCCGTGATAGCAAACGCGCTCCGCTTGCGCGGGCTTCGCCTCCCCACGCTGGCGAGCGGCATGGCGAAATGATCACCGCGCTTCTCATCGGCGTTGTGTTGTTCATTCTGGGTCTTTCGCTCCACCTGGGGATGCTTCGTCTGGCCAAGCGGGTCTCGCCCCCCGGGCGAGCTCCACGCGGACCCCGCCTGGTCGGCGGCTCGCTGATAGTCCTTGTCAGCCATTTGGCTGTGGCTGCCTTGTTTGCGCTCGGCTTTGCCTTCGCCGCCAGTCTCGGGCTGGGGGGGTTCGCCAAGGAACCGTCGATGACTTGGATGGATTACTATTACTTCTCGCTGATCACGGTCACCACCGTCGGTTTGGGAGACATTTATCCTACGCAGCATTTGCGGGTGATCACCGGAATTGCATCGCTCACCGGTTTTCTCCTGATCAGCTGCTCCGCCCAGTACGTCTATCAAACCATGAGCAAACAGGAGGAATGAATGGCCGAAAATCAACAATCACATCCATCGGGAGGGGGGGGCGGTTACGTACGCTTCATGTCGATGATCGCGACGTCCACCGTCGTCATGTTCTTGCTGATGTATGCGAACACCTACAGCGCCGATCACATGTTCTGGAGCGAGACCCGTTTCTGGATGGCCTTCGTCATGGGCGCGGCGATGATGGTGATCATGCTGCTGTTCATGTGGTCGATGCACAAGAACAAGACCAAGAATTTCATCATTCTGGGCACCGCAGTGGTGGTCTTCAGCCTGGCGTTGTGGCTGGTGCGCAGCCAGTCAACGGTCACCGATACCGAGTACATGAAGGCGATGATCCCTCACCACTCGATCGCGATCATGACCAGCGAACGGGCCCACATCCGCGATCCGCGGGTGCGCGACTCGCCAAGGACATCATCGTCGCGCAGCGCCGCGAGATCGCCGAAATGAAATATCTGATCGAAGATATCGAGAGAAACGGAGTGCGCACCGCAGAACGGCAGCCGCGGCCCGCCGAAATGGCTCCCAAGGCCGCGCCCCTGGCCACTCCGGTAGAGGAGAATGCACAGTGATCCGCCTAGCACCGATTGCCGCACTTGGTTTGCTGGCGCTGACCGCCTGCAACCAGAACACCGATCCGGGGAACGACCGGGAGGCTCAACTCGAGCCTGCGCCGACACCGGCGCCCAAGATGGGCGCCGCCGAGGCACTGTCCGGCGTCGCGACCGGAGCAATCCAGCCGGAGACCATGAGCGATGCCGATATCGCGAGTCTGGGGGGAATGAGCGGCAAGTGTTCGCTCCGTCTGACCGCGGTCGGCTTCCCGTCGTTCGTCTACGACGATCCGCAGGGCACGGGCGTCATCAAGCTCAACGGCAAGCTGATCCCGCTGGCCTCGCGCGGCCAAGGCAAGTTTGCGGATGGAGGCCTGCGGGTCGAGCTGCGCCCGGTCGATCAGGAGTTTGGCGACGATGGCAGGCGCGAAGCCGAGATGATCATCTGGCTCCCAGAAGCGAAGGATGAGCTGGGCTTCCGTGGGTACGAGGTGTGCCCCCAGAAGCGATGAAGGAAGCAAACAACGCTTAATCGAAGGAAGGTTTCAAGGAGTACAGCCCATGCCGCCGGTTCATCCCGCCCTTGTCCATTACCCCGTAGCACTGGGAGTCGCCTCAGTCATCGCCGACACCGTCGCCGCGGTTGCAGGGTTTCCGCAGCTGTTCGTCCTTGGCCAATGGTCGATGGCGATTGCAGCGGCAGGTGCGGCCGTGGCCGCGCCGGCCGGGTATTGGGACATGAAGCGGGATGACCTGGCGCATGAGACGCACGAACTCGTCCACCTGCACATGAAGTCCGGTCTGACACTCGTTGTTGCGCTAGTGATCGCCGCGATCTGGCGCTGGTCGCTCGATAGCCCGGGACTGATTTATCTGGTGTTTGCCTGGATCATCCTGTTCGGCTTGGCCCTGCAGGCCTGGATGGGCGGCGAAATCGTCTACGCCCATGGGGGCGGGGTTGCCGCCGCTGGGCAAGGAACTGCGCCTGAAGAAGAAGCCAAGAGGCCGTCGCGAAGGTTCTACCGCGTCGTGATGGGAACGGGTAGTGCTCCCCGAAAGAACGACCAGTGATCGGCCCGGGTGCGAGATCCAGCTTGATCTCACCGGGCACCGCCCGGTTACAGGTCGGGGTCCTCGTTCTGAAACCAAGGCTGTTCTCGGTCTGGAGCGCGGCCCTCTGGGGCAGCAGCAGAACGTAGATAGTCTATGGTCCGACGGGGGAAAGTAAATCAGAGGATGGGGTGACGGTGAGAAGTCGCGCGAAGGCGCTCACACCCACTGACCGGCGTGCCTTCATCGTTACGCAGCGCTCTCGAGAGCCGTTGCAACAACAATCGAGCGAGGAGAGCTAGGCTCAAAAGGATGTAGCTAGATGACGGAAGGAAAGTTGGATCCAGAACAAGACTGGATCGAATGGCATGGCTGAAGTCGAACAAGGCGGCGCAACCCGTAGCGCCGGAATTCCTGCGCGACTTGTAGGCGGTCTCCTTGCGGTCGTCGGACTAGCCCTCTTGGCAGGTGGTGTCTGGCTCTTTCTTCTCGGCGGTTCGGCTTACTATGCACTGGCGGGTGCTGGACTTCTGGCTTCGGCCATCTATCTTTTCCGACTGAAAGTTGTCGGCGCGTGGATTTATGTCGGGGTCTTTGCCCTGACGGTTCCGTGGGCTCTTTGGGAAACCGGTGCCGATGCCTGGGCTCTCGTCCCCCGTCTGGTGGGCCCAGCCATCCTGTTGGCTCTCGTTGCGCTCGCATCGCCATGGCTTGATCGCGGACCGCGATGGCCCACGGCTTTGATGGGCGCAGGGGTCGCAATCGCTTCCCTCGGCATCGTTCTATGGGGAGCGGCGGAAGCCGGCCCGCATTCGACCAGCGCGGTGCGCCCGGCATCTCTGGCGCTTGTGGAGGGAGATAGCGTTGGCGACGACTGGCCAGCCTGGGGAGGGACCTATGCGGGTCAGCGTTTTTCACCTCTAAACCAGATCACGCGCGTGAACGTCGACCGTCTGGAAAAGACCTGGGTCGCGCACACCGGCGATCTTCCGCAGGGTGCAGCAAAGGGCAAGTACGCCGCAGAGACCACGCCGCTGAAGATTGGCAACCGGCTCTACCTGTGCTCGGCCATGAATATTCTGATCGCTCTCGATGCGCGGTCAGGCGCCGAGATATGGCGGTTCGATCCGAAGGTATCGGCCGCCGCCATTCCCTATTCCGCATCTTGTCGCGGCGTCACCGCGTACAGGCGGGAAAGCAGCAACCCAAGGCTCGCGATCGATGCCGCCGACCGAGGCCGTGGGCGGCCGAGTGATGAGCCGTCGCTCGGTGCAACGCGTTCTGAGGCCGCCTGCAGCCTGCGCATCATCGAAGGTACCCTCGACGGCAGGCTCATTGCGGTCGATGCTGAAACGGGCCAGCCTTGCGCTGAATTCGGGCGCAACGGTCAGGTCGATATCAAGCAGGGCATGGGCGAGGTGTATCCCGGAATGGCTGCAATCACCGCCCCGCCGGTGGTGGTCCGTGGCAGGATCGTCACCGGCCACCAGGTCATGGACGGACAGAGTAACAGCGCCCCCTCGGGAGTGATCCAGGCGTTCGATGCGGTCACCGGTGAAGCAGCGTGGGCTTGGGATATGGGCCGGCCTGGACAGACCGGACAGCCGGCACGGGGTGAAGAATTCACCCGCGGTACGCCCAACATGTGGACCACCGCATCGGCCGACGAGGAACTGGGGTTGGTATTCCTTCCGCTGGGCAACAGCGCGGTGGATTACTGGAGCTCGGACCGCAGCCCGCAGGAGAATGCGTTCTCGACATCGCTTGTTGCCCTCGATGCCGAAACGGGCCAGCCACGCTGGAGCTTCCAGACCGTCCACAAGGATGTGTGGGACTACGATCTTGGCAGCCAGGCGACTACCGTCGATCTCCCCGACGGAACGCCTGCGATCATCCTTCCCTCCAAGCAGGGTGAGATTTATCTCCTCGATCGTCGAACTGGGAAGCCGCTCCATCCGGTCGCCGAGAAGCCGGTTCCGCAGGGCGGCCTCGAACCCTCAGAGCGCGCGGCGACGCAACCCTATTCGGGATTTGCCACGCTTCGTAAGCCCTCTTTGGCGGAGCACGACATGTGGGGCATGACGCCGATCGATCAGATGATCTGCCGGATCCAGTATCGCCAGTCAGCCTATGACGGCTACTATACCCCGCCCACATCCGATCGACGCTGGATTCAGTATCCGGGATACAATGGCGGCTCGGACTGGGGGTCGGTCGCGATCGATCCCCGCCGCGGTGTGATCTATGCCAACTACAACGACATGCCCAATCACAACCGGCTTGTTCCCCGAGCGGAAGCCAACCGGAAGGGCTGGAAGCCGCGGGGGCCGAAGGGCAATCTGGGTAAAGGCGGGCCAGAAGGGGCGGGCGATGCGCAGGCAGGGTCGCCCTATGCCATCGACGTGAACGCCGGTTGGCGCTTGGGACTTACCGGACTCCTCTGCAAGGAGCCGCCCTACGGCGGCCTCCGAGCGATCGATATGCGATCCGGCAAAACGCTTTGGGACCGCCCATTCGGATCGGCTCGTTCGAACGGTCCTTGGGGACTGGCTCTGGGACTTCCCTTCACGATCGGCACGCCCAACAACGGGGGCGGCGTGGTGACGGCAGGTGGCCTGCTGTTCATCGCCGCGACCACCGACAACCTCATTCGTGCCATCGATTTGGAGACAGGCGAAACCGTCTGGTCGGACGTTTTACCTGGCGGAGGGCAGGCCAACGTGATGACCTATGCTGTCGATGGGCGCCAGTATGTCGCTGTCATGGCAGGCGGTCATCATTTCATGGAAACTCCGATCAGCGATGCGTTGGTCACCTATGCCCTTCCTGTGGAGTAGCGCGGGCAGAGTTTGAATGCGTTCGTTGGTCAAGTCGGCGGTTTCGCGACCGTGGCTGGTCTTCTAGGCCGTTTGCGATATTTGCTGAGACTCGAAGTTGATGGGGAAGGGGCAAGACATGGCCTCGCAACGCATGATGCAGCGCTTCGCTCGCTGGCACATCTGGCTCGGATGGGCGGTCGGGTTGCCTTTGCTGATGTGGACAGTCACTGGCCTGTGGATGGTCGCGCGCCCCATTGAGGAAGTGCGCGGCACTCATCTTCGCGCCGACCCCGCGGCCATCAATCCAGCCGGACTGCAATTCCCGGCAACCATCGGCAAACCAATCCGCGAGGCGCGACTGATCTCGCAACCTGGCGGGCCGGCGTGGATCATAACTTCCTCCAACGGGTCCCGGTTGCGTTACTCTGCCAAGCTGGGAACGGTTACGCCGCCGGTCGTGACGGAGGAGGCGCAGCAGATCGCACGGGCGGCGTACAGTGGCCCAGCGAAAGTCGACAATGTAACCTACTTCCCATCGGGAAGGGCCCCGCTAGACTCCCGTTCTGAAGGCTCGGTCTGGCAGGTGCGCTTTGCCGATGGCGCCCGCGTGTATGTGGACGCGACTACCGGCGAGGTTCAGTCGGTACGTACCAACCAGTGGCGGCTCTACGATTTCATGTGGGGCCTGCACATCATGGATCCGGTTACGCGCGAGGACACACACAATCCCTTCGTGATAGCATTCGCCCTTGCCGCTATCGCGGGCACATTGCTCGGATGCATCCTGCTGTTTCGGCGGCGTAAGGCGCGAGTTCGTGTGCCGGTGCCTGCTGCAAAAGAATGATGGGAGCTTGGCTGGATCCAGCACTCACATGGTCGAAATTATGCGGCAACCGATCATCGACAAAAGACGAGATCGGCCACCCGCCTTCGGAGCCTGCCGGAGGCGCCGACTGAAACTGGAAGCACCTGCACTCAGCCCCTGAATCCGAGACCCAGCGGCTTTTCTGCCGCGTCGCCTGGAACCAATCTCTTTATAATCAGCGTATGGAGCCAATTGCCTCTTCGCAGGTCTGCGCACATCGCCGACAGTGCTCAGCACAAATCCCACAATGCTCATGCTTACTCGCGTGCTTCTCGCACTCTTCCGCGCATATGGTGCAGGCGGTTTGGCACGCTCTAATCGCCGCAATGATGACCTCTTCGTTGCTGCCACTGCGGCGAGTTCCAACAGAGCCCGCAGCGAAGCACAAATCGGCGCAGTCGAGGTTCAGGCGAATGCACTGCCGCAGCATCTCAACCTGGTCTTCGGCAGTACATGCATCGGCACACGAGATGCACATCTGCGCACAAGAATAGAACTCCTGAGTGGCGCGAATGAGTACCTCGTTGGTGCTCCCTTGAACTGACGGGTGGGCGGCAATCATGGTGTTCATCTGCGACATGTCGATCCTCCTTTGAGTGCGAGTGGTTCCAGCTGGAATGCTCGATTCAGGTCCGAAGGCCGGGATTTGTTCCCATCAGGGGAGAAGTTTCAGTCGTCTGCAAGGCGTAAGATTGTCGAGCGGCGACGAGGGTCTCTCGCAAGAGTAAACCTATGATATAGAGCATGAAATTGCCGCATCCATTGCACGGCTCGTCGCACGTATTGGACATCTTTCCTCGAGTACCAATTTGACTCTCGTCAGGCACAATTCTGGGAGAGTTTTTGTGAGCTTCAATCCCCTTAAAGAGCGGGGCATCCCACTCGACGCGCAATTGCGTAACTGGTCCGAACTGAACACTGCCCCCTACGACAGTCGGGCTGTGCATCCCTACACCCGCTGCCGCGTCATCGCCATGAACGGCATCGAGGTGGAGGCGATCATTAACTCCCACCAATTCGCACGCCACACCGCTGACGTCGGAATCAAACAGAAGCTGGCGATGGTCCGCCGCATCGAGCAACAGCAGCAGAAGGCCGTCAACTGGCTGATTCCCGGCAATGAAAGCACGATCGAACGGACGATCGGCTACGAGCAGGTGGCGGTCGACCTGACCTCATGGCTGGCTCGACATGAGCCGGACCCGTACCTCAAGAAGGTGTACGAGTTCGCACTGCTCGAGGACTTCGATCACCTCTATCGTTACGCCAATCTGATGGACATGATGGGCGACCATCGCAAGGCGGAGGAGATCACCGGTGACTTGACCGAAATCCTCCCCGGCCGGCCCACGATCTTCGAGCACCGCCACCCGCACGACGAGTTGCGCCGTCCCATGACGCTCAAGGCTGCCGACACGCAATCGGTGATGAACGCGATCACCATCGTCGCCGCCGAGCAGCAGACGATGAACTTCTACATGAACGACGGCAACGTCCCCGAGGACCCACTGGCGCGCGGCCTCTACCTCGAAATCGCGCAGATCGAGGAAGAGCACGTCACTCACTACGAATCGATTCTCGATCCGACGCTGAGTTGGCTCACCAACCTGGTGCTGCACGAATACAACGAGTGCTGGCTGTACTGGTCCTGCATGCAGACCGAAGACGACAACCGCATCAAGGCGCTGTGGGAGCTTCACCTCAACATGGAGATCGAGCACCTGCGAACCGCCTGCGAGATGCTCAAGGACGTGGAGGGCGTGGAGGCCGAAAGCTTCCTGCCCGCACAAGGTATGCCCGAGCCGATGCGGTTCGAGCCGAACAAGGAGTACGTGCGCGAGGTGCTGCGCAATCAGGTGGAATGGACGGCCTACGACGCGAAATTCTTGCCCATCAACGACCTACCGCCTGACCATCGATACTTCGACTACCAGCGCAAGGTCAACGAAGGCGGCGTGCCAAGCGAGCAGGTCATCGAGCGGCACCGCGAGCAGTTGGGCGGTGAGTATCGTTTCACGACCGAGGGTGAGCATCCGGTCGAGCCGCTGCGTGAAAATGGCGACCACGACCGCTATGCCTATCACCAGGCAATCAATCGCAGCCCCGCACTCGAGGAGGCCTGAGATGGGTGAGATCAAGAACACGATGAAAGAGGCGCTTGACACCGTCGCCGGGATGGCTGGCAAGATGAGCGCCGCGGCCACCACGAGCGCCGACAGCTTCGTCGAGAGCGCGGCAATCGGCGACATCTACGAGCGGACTGCTGCGCAAATTGCAATGGAGCGCGCCAGCAATTTCGAGGTGAAGGCATTCGCCGCCAAGATGCTGGCCGATCACACCACCAGCACGCACCAGCTAGAGGCCGGGCTGGAGATGAACGAGACGCGCGGCGTTGCCGCACCGCCGATGGAACCCGATGCGCGGCGGACCAGGATGCTCGACCATCTGGCACAGGCGCCAGAGGAATCACTGGACGCAACTTACCTCGACCAGCAAGTGCTGGCGCACGAGGAGACCGCGACGCTGATGCGCAATTACGCACGGAGCGGCGACAATCCGCAGCTCGTGTCGTTTGCCGAGGGCACTCTTCCGGTCGTCGAGCGGCACTTGGCCGCAGCGAAAGATCTCCGCGCCCGAATCTAGCACATTCAGCAGGTTCCAATTAGGCGGTGAGGTCGCTTGAAATCCCGGCATACCCTCGTCGTCCGTGCTCTCGTCGAGGTGATTGCTCTCGATACAGGTAGCTTAGCAAAGCATGCTGCTCGCTCTCTGAGCAATGAGTCGAGATCCGAAATCTACGCTGGAAAAGGTCTCCGTCAGGGCTGTGGATAACTCCGAGGCCGGGGGTATCCTTGGGGGTATTCTAAGTTCCGTAAGAGAAGAATCGTTTAGATGTCAGTTCTTTACAGACAGGCTCTTGATCCCTCCTCCGCTACCAGGTTCGAGTCCCACTTTTGTGCGCTTGCGTCCGTATGCGTCCGGATTTTTCGACGCAAATCACTGACTGCAATGGCAGAGGTGCCATTACGCGAGTTCGCTTGAGGCCGTATGCGTCCGCATGGGTTCACCTGAAGCGGGGGCTTCTTGGGGGTATCGGTGGGGGTATTTTCGGCAGCATTTGAACCTGGCGATACCCCAGCTGCGATATCGAGGCGAACACCAGATTTCCATCAAAGCGCAAGGGCTTGGCGAAGACTATCCAAGCTCGGATTCTTCGCAAGGTCCCAATTCCTCATTGGAGTTCGAGTCCCGCGTGGGGGATCCTAACAGAAACGACCGAGTTGGGGCTGGGGAGGGGACGTCCGTCTCACTTCCTAATGTCCGCAATGCGCCTCAATCCCGGTCGTTGAAGCTTTGCTGTCGATCTCCTGGAAGCGGACGCAGAGCAACTAACAGCGAAGCCGGGAAGCCGTTTATTTATTCACACACTCACGACCCACGGCAGTCATGAGACCACGCTCAGACCCAGCTTTTCGATTTCCCAGCCATCGCCCCTGCGTCGAAGGCGGTAGGCGCCATGCTCCGCGCCGAGATTGCCGTATGTGGCACCGCCAAACCCTGCACAGAAACCGCGATTGCCTGAACAATCGATCCGCGCATCGATGAACATGGCTTTCTCGCCATTCCGGGCAAGGATTACGCCACCGTCGTTCCATGAACAATCGGCGTCAGAGAAGAGTTGTCCGAACCTGCGTGAAAGATTTGCGCGCGTAGTGTCACTGGACTCGCGCAGACAGAAATGCGCGTGCATGTCGCCTTCGCGCCTTTCGTAATCCTGCAGCACATAGGTGAACATCGCTTCCCGTGGATCAGCAGTTCCCTCGATGGTTCGCTTGGGCCAGCGCCTCCCGTCCCAATGCTCGTCGAATGCCTGTGAGAGCAGCATGTCGTCCGTGGATGGACCAGGCGGTGGAGGTGCTGGCGGATCGGGGATGCCGTTGGGTTTGGCCGGATCGTATTTCGCGATTTCATAGATCTGTACAGCAGGCCCGGCGCAATCGGCAGGTAGTTCGTCGCCGGTCAAAGCCACCAGGTCGGCATCGCGAGGATAGAACCCACCGCTGCCGCGAACCATCTCGCCTTCGCGGATACGCAGACCAGAGGTGTAGTTGTTCACCAGCCAGTCGCTCTCGTCGAGGGTCGCGACCTGCACGTCCTTGTCCGCCCACAGGATGAGCGAGCGTTGTCCAGGCGAATGTTCCAGATAAATGCATGACCCGGCGCGGGTGATCCGCCCGGAAACAAGCGCCTCCATGCGACTGGTGCCACGATCCTTCAAGATCACCGGCAGCGGAGATTCTACCGAGCCGGGCTGTTCGCCAATGTCAGGTGCATCCACCGGAGCGCATGCGGGGGATGCCACTGCAAGCAGCATACATGCCAATAGAGGACTGCGTCTTTGACGGGTGTGCCTCACCGTGTAATTTACCAAGGTGGGTTGCAATCTCATCCTGTCACAACCTCTCCGTCAAAATCCCCAAAATCGATTGCAATCGATCGGATCGAGCGCGGGATTGCGCAGGCGGCGGTCCGCTTCGCGCTTCGCCTGCTCGACTGCGCATTTGTTGGCGCGTTCCACTATCTGCTTTTCAGTCGCACCGCTACGTTCGCCGTAACGCCGAAGGGCGGATGTAAATCGATCCGGCGGATTGAATGGATTGCTGACGGTCGTGACACTCACAACTTTGTGGTTCCCGCAGGCTTCAGCCAAAGCCGGATCGGGTTCGGACGGTTCGCCAAACCAGCCTGTTTCGGCGGTCAGCCCGACACGCACGCTGCCCATCCTATTTGGCTCGTAGCGCGAACCGAACGCAAGGTATCCTTCCTCGTCCATGACAAGCGCGGTGGAGTATGGAAAAAAGACCAGCGGATCATCCGCACCTTCACGGTCTAGGAAAAAGCATCCGTCGCGAAGCACGATCGTGTGCTGGCTACCGAGATCAAGGACCGCACCGCGAGGCTCCGCGGCCTGCGGAAATGCACGGATATAATAGGACAGTTCGGGCGGAACGGCGAATCGTTCAAGCACAGGTTTGCTGTTGACCGGATCGGGCGGCAATTTCTCACCGAGATCGGAAAACGGCGGCGGAAGTGGTGCTTCGAGGATCGTGAGGCGGCCGCTTTGCTCCTGCGTGGCACCCGTCGGGATCGGCGCAGGCTCGACGCAGGCCGCCTCAGCATTGCCGGATTGCGTGACGATCCGTCCTTTATCGTCAAAGGTGCAAAGCAGTTGCTCCGGCCCGGATGGCGAACATGCCGCGATCAGCGCGGCGACAGGCAGTAACAGGACAACCCGTATCATCGCGCCCTGTCCCCCGTCAGAACATGCTCGCCGCCCGCGATAATCAGTTCGCCATTGGGCCCGATTAGATAGTGCGGATCATCGCGCATCAATTCGGCAAAGGCGGTATCCAGCGCGGCATGGTCTTCGCGGCAGTTTTGCTCCGTGGTGGCAATCTCGTCGTCCACCGACAAGCGATTAGCATCGGCCCGATGGGTTCCGAACAATGTCGCGCAAGACGCCAAACCCTGCCACGTCTCCGCCGCGAACTGCACATGCCGGTCACCGGGGCTGGAGCTAGCTGTTTGGCCGTTGATTGCGCGGATGGTCCATTTCGTGCCGACAAGGTCCTGGGGAACCACGCCGGAAACGGGGATACGCATCGGATCGGGGGAACGATCCTGCCCGTTTGCCGTGTCGCTACGCACCAGTTCGATAACATGATCGCGCGAGCGCAAGCGTAAATTTTCGCCGGATAGCCGGACTTGCGGATAGGCTCGGAACAGCTCTGCCACGGCGTTCTCCCATCTGCCGACAGGGTCGAGGCACGCCATCGCATCGCCGCCCCAGCTATGCACCGCGATGCGCCCCTGAGCATAGAGAGCCGGACCGCCAAAGCTGTTGCAGCCCACCGATCCACCTGCCGCGTCCGTGGAGAGAGCAAGGTAGGGTTCGCTGCCCGAAACCGGCAGGGTTTCGCCATCGATGCTGGTAATGCGCCACCTGCCGGTGATATCCTCCAGCGTAGGAACTGTTTCCCCGGCAGTTTCTGCAGCGACATTACCGGTCTGCTGGTCAGCCTGCGGGTTGCAGGCGGCGAGCGCCATGAACAGCAGAATGACGGGAAGTCTCATCGCAGAATATCCCTCAGGGTCACATCGCCTTCAGGGAGCGGCACAGTGTATTCGACGTCGGTCGGGCAGCTGCTGGTGCAGATGACATAGGGGAATGTATTCGCGTCGATCCATTGCGCGACCTCGGCAACCGCAGGTTCGGTGATCGGCGAGTCGTCCGGCAGGGGGTTGGGGCATGCAATTGCCGCGCTGCCCCAGACATTGTTTCCCGCATCCGGCTGCCTGCTCATCGGTGTGCAGCCATCGAAATATGCCACGACTCCGCCATAACCGTTCGGATTGCCGAAATTCGTGCTGCTATCATATTCGATCCAGAGCCGGGTGGGATCGGTAAGTTCCCTGTCCCCGATGCGAGTTACGAAATAGCGGCGAACGTCAGGCTGTCGGGCAAGCTCGAATGGCTGCCATTGGCCGAACTCCGCCATTTGCTGATCGACACGAAATGTCATCGCTCGCGCATCTTCCACTGTCATGCCAGCGAAACTCGCCGAGCCTAGCACATTCGCGCCTTCGACCGCTTCGGCAAGCCTGCCATCAACGATCCGCATCAGTGGCAAAGTCATCTGCAAAACGCGCGTGTCGAAGGACGGCGGATCGCCTTCCGTCAGGCGCCCCGCCAGATAGCCCGTGCGGCTTGCCAGCAGCAGTATTTCCTCATCCGGCTCGGGCGTGATGACGCTGGAGCGGCTCTTGCCCTCCAGCGGTGGCATCCGCACGATCAACAGGTCGCCGGTCTGATTACCGCCTCGCCAGCCCTCGCGCACGCGGTATAGGTAATCGAGCGACAAGCCATCGCCGCGATCGACGGGGCGGATACCTTCGTGCACCGCGCGCACGACGATGGGCGCAATGGCGAGGTTCTCGGCAAGACCGCGTGCCTCTGTGCCCGGAGCAGGCACCAGCCCCGCCTCCTGTGCCTGTGCGTAGTGCCACGCGGTCATTCCGGCGAAAGCAAGCGCGCGTGGATTGGCGGTGCTCTCCACGCCGGGCATTCCCTCGCCGCCGAGCCCGATGGCCCTCAGCGCCAGCCCGACGCGCTGTTCGGCAGGCATCGCTGCCGCCTTTGCGGCAAGCTCTACAGCCCAGGGATACGGCGCGATGGCCTCGGCATCGACGCCAAGTTCCGGGTAACGCGCGGCAGGCAGGAGCGTCGCCCGCTCTCTGCCGATCCTAACCGTCATGCGGGTCTCGACCGGATCGGCGCGGTAGCTGGCTTCGGCACCGAGCTTCGCCAGCTCGTCGCCCAGCGTCTGGACACGGCAGCGCTCACTCATCCGGTAGTATGAGCCACCCGTGCGCACTTCCCCGTCGCGGTCGGTGAACCAGCCATTGGCCGCAAAATCGCAGTTTTCCGCATCGACTTTGTATTCTGGCCCAAAGGTGACGCGGGTCATCTCCTCGCCGCGATAGGGTCTGCCGCGCCTGTCCGCGAGCAACCATTCACCGCGCACGAATTCGTCGCGCGGGACGGTCGCCGCCACATCGACTTTGGCGAACACCCATGTCTCGCCGCCTCGCTCGATCCGGATGGTGTCGCCATCGACCGGTACGATGCGCAATTCGCCTGCATCGAAGGGGGCGAGCCGCGCCTGCGGTTGGCAATGCTCCGCAAGGCTCGTGTAATCGTCCAATGCGTAACGCCCGTCGCCCAGATCGCGCAACTGGCCCTGTGTCAGTTCGCAACCGCTGCCAAAGGAGAACATCGGGCTCCAGATGGTGAGCCGGTCTTTCGGCGAGACGCCCGGGCCGGACACCGGCCGCCACTCGCCATAGAGCGCCTTTACGGCATCGGTCATCGGTGCGCGCGCCTCCGGTCCGGGAGGAGGTGGCGCAGGAGGCAAAGGCATATCTGCCGGTTCGCGCGAAGGGGCGGAAGTGGCGCAACCGGTCAGCAGCAATCCGCTAGCCAGAACTGCACCGAGGGCAGCAAGGTCGATCTTCACGGCAAGGTGCCCTGACGGTTGCCAGCGCCGCCGTTGAGCAGCCAGATGTCACGCTCGATCCGCTGCATGGTGGCGAAGACGGCGGCTTCGTCGGTCCCATCCACCTGCGGCAGCCGATCGGCAGTGCGATCGAGCGGGGCGACGCGCGACACGAAGGACTGGCTGGCCAGGGCGTGTGGATCGCCCGCTACTTCGACCGCAATGAGGCGCGGAGTGCCCGTCGCCTGCTGCACATCGCGCACCGAGCGAGTGAATGCCTGCGCGACTTCATAGCCGAGCCCGGTACCATAGCGCTGCATCGGGGAGAGCTTTGCGCGCAGGAATTCCGCTGCGCCGTGATGCGGATCGCCGATCCGGTCACGCAGGCTCTGGGCTAGATAGTCATCTGCTTTTTCGAGCCACGGCAAGGTCTGCTCATGCGGTGACGGTCGCACCTCTTCGATGAAATTACCGCGCGCATAATAAGCCGCGCGGATCGTCGCCCCGGCGGCACGCAGATCGCGCTCGACCCGCACAGGATCGCTGCCCGGTGTGAGGTAGAGCACATCCTGAGCCTGTGCCGCTTCTGGCGCAGCAGCGGCCATGCGCACCGACCAGAGCCAGAAATCATCGTCTGACAAGGTCACCGGCACAAAGCCGAAGGCGGGATGGTTGGGCGCGGTGGTTTTGCCATCGCTCATCGTGAGCCTGTTGAGCACCCGCCCTTCCGCATCGCGCAAGACGAGGTAGAAGCGCCCGGTGTCGGCCATGAGCGCAGGCGGGCTGCAACTGGTCATGGGCGGCGATGGTGGCGGGGGACTGCCGGGAGCGGTCGCCTGCGGAAAAAGTAAAGTGGGCCGTTCCTCCGTATAGCTGAACGGCGCGACCTGCCCGGTTTCGCTGGTAAAGTGCTGCAAGGGGGCGTTGAAAATCCGCTCCTTGTCCGGCGAAAAGGTCAGCGGACTACCAAACACGGTAAAGCGGTCGGCGCTGTTGCCTTTGAAGCGGGCGATCGCGCGCAAGGTAATGATGCCGGTGGGCCGCGCATCCATTGCCCGGGTTCCGTCATCTTCGACCAGCACCAGATCGGCATAGGTCGCAGCGGCCAGCATCTCTTTCGCGAAATACTGGCCACTGGCATAGCCGACCTCTTCAGGGCGCTGCGCGTAAACGCAGGCCAGCGCAGTTTGCGGCAACGCCAGACCGGCAAGTGCGACGGACGCCAGAACTGAGCGCATCATTGCTTTTCTCCTGATTGTTCGAGGCCCAATGCGCGCTGGATCGGGGCGATCCTTTCCCGCAATTCGTCGAGCGGGATCGGTTCCGGATAATTCGTGACGGGAAGCGCCATCCCGTCGACGTCGATCTGCGACGGGGCCATCCAGCTGACCGCAACATACCAGTCCCCGTCGCTGCGCGCCGCGCCTTCGCCGCCCTGAACATAGGCGGCATGGGTGTAGAGCGCGTCGCTCAGATGCAGAATCCAGCGCGATCCCGGTTCCAGCGAAGTCGGCAAGCCGGGCAGCAACGACGGTTCATCATTGCTTTGCCCATAGCGGGTCACGCCCGCCTCATCGGTCCGTTCGCCCGAAGCAAGCCGCTGTCGCAATTCCTCGCCCGGCCTGGCATCGCCCTTCAAGACCTCTACCACACGCCAGCGCACCGTGGAGGCAAAGCCGTCGCCGCCCGCATCGGCGAGGTCGATGGCAACCGGTTCGGCCACGACGATATCGGTGGCGGTGAGAGCGCGCTTCTCGATCGTCTGGCGCCCGTTCATGTCTTCCAGTGCTTCGATGGGATCGAAGCCGGCGGCGCGCAATGTCTGGATTTCCTGTAGGGTATAGCCGCTGGCGATCAGCCAGTGCGTCTGCTGGAGCGAGCCGGCCCTGGACGGTTTGCGTGCCACCCAGATGCTGGAGTTGTGATCGGTCGGCGAAGGCTCGGGCCGCATGATAGGCGTTTCTTCCACCAGCGCGCGGATAGTGGCGAAGTCAGGATGCGCTTCCAGCGGATACCAGATCGCTTCGGGATCGCGGCGCAGCGGAATATCCTGCCGGTAGATCGCGCTCTGATTGTCCGCCATGATCCGCACCAATGGCGGAAAGGTGATCTTGCCCGCCACCGCTGCTTGCGAGAGCGCGGCAAGGTCTGCGGGATAGAGGTCAACAAAGCCGCCGATTTCCTCGATACTTACCCGCGCGTCCAGCCCGGCCGCCGCGATCTGCGCGGCAATGTCCGCTCGCGCGGCTTCCAGCGCTGTTCCGCCTTGCGGCACGACCTGCCCGGTGACGAAGGGGCGCAGTGTCTCCGGCACCAGTTCGTCTCTGGTCAGCACATCGGTGTGGAACATATGCGCGGCGCCCTGATCCTCGTTGACGTAGATGCTGGCGATCACATCGCCATGTTCGGCGAGCGCGTGCGCCCGCCACGCCTTCAGTTCGGCCACCCGTGCCATATCGGCGGCATAGTCTGCTTCGGCAGCCGCGCGGCTGCCGAGTTCCTGCGTGCGGCCAGCGATGGCGGCATCGCGTCGTTGCTTGTCCCACACTTCGCGCGGGACGATGCCGCGCACGACGCGATAGGGGCCGGGACAGCTATCCGCGCCCACAACATCATTCGGCGGCGCAACTTCGCCAGGTTGCAGGCCCATCAGCACCACATCGCTGTCAGCATAGACCTTTGCGCCGGAAAAACGGTTCATCACTGCTACCTTGCCGGAATCGGTCAGGTCGAGCGCCATGCTCTGTTCCCAGACCGCAATCCTCGGCTCCTCACCTTCGGGCGAGAGCCACAGGCAACCATCGCGCAATTCGAGGCGTGCAGGCACGTCTGGAACGCCGACCAATGTGCGCGCCATCCCGTCAGTGCGGTAGGCGAACTGAGGGAAACCCTTAACCCGCGCATCGCCGGGTGGAACGGGCGGCGCAGCGATCGGAAACGGATCGGGTTCCTCGAACACCACGAAGTCGGGCAGTTCAATCTCGCCGCGTGCCGCCGCCTGCCGGATCGGGTCGGCACTCTGGCCCAGCCTGACCTCGATCTTGCCGGTGGCTTCGTTCCCGCCCATGCCGAACCAGTTCACGCTCAGCGCTTGAAGATCGCGCATCAGCTGGTCCTGTGCCGCGCGCAGTTCGGTGAGGCTCGGTCCGGGGCGATCGACCGGGACATAAAGCGGATCGCTGGTGTATTTCGCCAGTGTCGACGCCGCATCGCGGGTGAAGGCGACCATCACGCCATAGGTCGGGCGATGCTGGATCCAGAGCCCTGCAAAGGTGTCGCCTTCCTTTTCGTGAAGCGTTTGCGCCAGCAGACCGAGGGAATCGTCCGGCGCGGGTGGCGGAGGCGGTGGCCCCGGCTCGGTGCGCGGGCCGATGGCGCCGCGGTTCTGGATTTCCATCCGCCGCTCTGCCTCTTCCACGCTGACGCAATAAGCGCGCGCATACCAGGCGTTCTCGGAGAACTCGCCTTTGTAATTCTCGATGGCCTCGATCTCTTCCGCCGTCAGGTTAGGGCAGGTTTCGGTGAGCGGTTTTTGCTCTTGCGCGAAGGCGGGCGATGACAGGGCCAGCGCCATCGCGCTCGCGCCAAAGAGATTTCGGATCATTCGGATTTCTCCACGGGTGTCGGGTCGGATATGCGGCCGAAGAAGATCAGTGCGCCGCTCGCACGGTCGCGGATGGTCAGGAGGAAGGGCCGGTCGACGATCATGCGCGGCAGATCGTCTGGCAGGCGGCGGGAGCCGGTAACGACGATCTTTACCGTTGTTACCGCCGCCGCTTCGGTACCTTTCTCGTCCACCCGCAGGAAAGTGGCGTGGGCCACATCGTCGATCGCGAGCGGAGCATTGGCCATCGCGCTAAAATCGGCGCAGCTTCCGTCAAAGACGCAGGTCATTCCCGCCGCAATCAGCGCGGTCTTTACGCTGCCATCGAAGCGCGCCTCGAAACGCGGCAAGCGCAGCAGAATATTGCGTTCTTCAATCGAGCCGAGATCGAACTTGCCGTCGCTGCCCTGCATCGAAAGATCAAACGATCCGGCATTCAGATCCCGTTCCCACCGGCGCAGGGTAGCCCCGTCCTTCGGCAGGAACACCTCCATCGTGAAGCGCCCGTCCTTGCCATAGGGCAATTGCACCGCCTGCCCGTCGCGCGTTTCGCGATAGGCCATCGGCGCGATCCGCTCCATCATGTAGATCGGCATTTTGGTGCCATCGCCGCGCGTGAATTCGCCCGTGGAGCCATCCTCGAACGGCACCGACCAGTCGGCCTTGAACCACACCGCATTGGTGAGCACGGCAGCGGTCAGATCGTTGAACCCGCTCGCATCGACAATCTTCGTGATCCGCTCGCGGGTCTGTTCGCTTACCCAGCCATTGATCGTGTCGGCAGAGCCTGCCGGATCGCCGCCGAAATCGACCTGCCGCGCAGTAGCCCCGAAACCTTTTTTCGCCGCGTGCAGATAATCCGGCGCGAAGGAGAGGTTGTTCGAGAGCCACAGCGCATTGGCGACCGACAGCGCCACCTTGTTATCGCCCGTGCGCGTCAGGAAACGGTCGTAATCCTTCACCAGCAGTTCGGCCCGGCCTGCCGCGTTCCAGCCCAGCAGATCGCGCATCTCCGCCTCGGTCTGCCCGCGCGCGCCGGGAAGCGCCATGCCCAGGCCCTCGCTCAGCGAGAGCGGCGAGATGAAGAGATTGTCGTTCGGCTCTGCAGCCTCGGCCAGTTTCGGATAAAGCCGCGCGGCAAGCCGTGCCTGCCCTGCCGTGATATCGTGCGGGATGGCCTCGGAAGATGCCATTGTCCCAATCTGCGTTGGCAACGTCGCACAGCCGGCTGCAAGCCCCAGCGTTGCCAGCGAGAGGAAAATGCGTTTCATCGATCCTGCTCCAGAAATTCGACCAGCCATTCGGGCAAGGGGCGCAAATGGCCTTCAGGCGTTCGGCACAGTCCAAAGCTGAGACTGCTGCCGGGCGGACATTCGGATGGGTCCATCACCGGACGCGGCGGCATTTCAACCATCATCGCGCCTGTTATCGGCGGTAAGAGGATGCCGTCCGGGCTGGTCTGCCGATTGGCCTCGCCTCGCGCGTCGAGCCAATCGAGCGCACGCTCTGCCTGCCGGGCATCGAGGCCGTAACTGTTCTCCAGACTGCGGATCGCATTTGCGCGATCAGTCACCTTATCCTGTGCCGCGCGTGCGGCGGCGCTTTCCATGCCTTCGACCTTGATGACCTTGCCCGGCCCGCAGGCGTCGTGGATGGGATCGACCAGCTCGGGTATCGTCACCTCGTTGATGGAACCCTGAAACTCGACCTCCTCGCCCACGCGCGCATAGCCGGGTTGCTCGCCGCTGCCATAGGCAAGATACCCTGCGCTATCGACGAACAGCTTCGCGCCGAACGGGAACAATACCAGCGCATCGTCCCTGTCCGCGGCGCGGAAGCAGCCGTCCTTCAGCACAATCGTTGCCCGGCTATTGATGGCGTTGAGCGCGCCTGCAGGGCGATCGTGCCGGGGGAAGACACGCAGGTAGGGCGCGACTTCGTCCTGAACAGCCTGATCCTGCGCAGCCGGGCGTGGCGGATTGACCAGAGGCACCATCGGCGTCGCGTGAAAGATCAGCTCAACCGGTTCGGGAATGGTCACGCCTTTGCGTTTCACCAGCGCCCGGAATTCGGCTTCCGAGACGCTGATCTGGGCGGTGACGACCTGTGTGGCAACACCGGTCGACTGGATCACGCGATCATCGCGAAACGTATCCCAAATGAATTCGGCGGCCGCCATCAGCTCTTGCTGCGACCAGCGCACGGTTTCCCCGCGGAAGGTGGAATTCTTGCTGTACTTGCGCAGCGTGGCAGGGCCATCGCGCAGAAATTCGAAGACGACGCCAAGTTCGCCTTCATTGTCATAATGCAGGGTCTGAAAGTTCCCACGTTCTTCCCGGCGCAGTCGTTCAGCCAGTGCCTGCACTTCGTCGCTCACGCTGTTCTGGTAATCGGCAACGCGCATGAATTCCGCATCGGCAGCATCCTGCTCCGCCGTGCGGGGCGCGGGCGGAGACGGCTCTACGGGATCGAAAGAGGCAGGAGGCGCGGACAGGATTGTCGCAAAGCCGCTTTCGCTGACTTCAGCGCGAAACGGCAACCCGTTGGATGATGGTGGCGCTTCCTTCTCCGGCGATGCACACGCGGCGGGGCAGGCCAGAGCGATTGCCGCCAGCGGTAAAACTAGGTGCTTCATTCCGATATCGGCTCCATATGGTGCAGCCGCATAACATCGCGTTTTGGGCAGGCTGCGGGGATCGTAACTCCATAGAAACGCTCGATATCATGAATCGGCCACCCTCGCCCGGCGTCACGCAGGACCGCCGCGCCTCCGCTAATGCGCTCACCGAAGCGAATGCTGTTGCCGGTCGCCGGATCGAACACGCCATCGCCGGTAGGCAATAGGGTGACTCCCTGGTCGAACAGAACAGTGCTGTTGCTGCGGCCGGTAACGATGCAGCCGTCGATACTTTCGATCGAGCCGCCAAACAGCGCCTGACCGCCAAAGGCATCGCGGTCGATAGTGATTGGCTGCGCTTCGATCGCGGCCGTTGCACAGCCAGAAAGCGCAACGCCAATGGCCAGCATAACAGCCGGTTTCCCTGTCCTGTTCACGACTGGCTCTCCGATCTTGGAGCTACCGGCTGTCGAGGCATGATCGGCATGACCTGCGCGCAAAGCCGGGGTTCGGCCGCGCTGCCCCGCAGGCGCTGATCCGCCATGATCCGCTCTTGATCAACGAGGCAGGCGTTCGCCTGTTCATTGCCTCTGCATCGATGAGGCCGTGTTGCCGCGCATATTGCTTCACCGCGAACCAGTCGCCGCCATATCCTGCCGCTTGATCGAGCGATTTGACGAGAATGACGCGGTGATTGCCGCAAGCCTCGATCAATTCGGCAGGCGGATCGGCCACTACGCTGCGGTAGCGGACACGCAACGACCATGTTGTTTGCACAAGCGCTCCAGCTCATTCACCCATGCCCGGCTCTCAAGGTAGGTGCTCGTACCGATGTCTGCATCGGTAGGAACGACATCATCGGTCAAACTAAGGTTACGCGAGGACAATTCGAGGTTATCTTCTCCAGAGAACCATTGAATGAGCCGATTGCCTCCGCGCCAGATGACCCATACCATATCTGTGTCTCTGCTTCCGCGCGTCATGCCGATCACACAGGCTTGAGAGTCCCCCCCTAGCGCTTCTCGGCGCAGGTAGGAGCCAACAACTTCTTGGTAGCGGGAGAATTGCGGCCGCGTCTTGAGATCGAATGGCGTATAATGCGCAAGACGCGACGCTACAGGTGGGTTTTCTTCAACACATCCGGTCAAGAAGATTATCGATGCTGCCACGATATAAGACCCAATTTGGCGCATGAATTACTGCTCCAGTGTCGGCGTAAGAGGCCTAACTCGCATCCTCAGCATTAACGTCCGCTTTCGCAAATGCGGATGGGGACTCACCATTTCCGAAACTGGGGTCGTGAACCGAATGCCCGCTTCGTGCTGTTCTCCCGCCAATATCGGACGGTCTGTTCCCGGCCCAACTTCCGCCGTTCAATGAGGCGGTTGAACTGCCAATTTTCGAACATTAGTCGGCCGATCGCACCTTTGTAACGGTTTGGCGCAAATTCGGGAGTCTGGGGGTATCGGTGGGGGTATTTTCCAAGAGTTGGGCGGAAAAAACGAGCAATGTCAGAACGTTATATGTTCGCTATATGTTCCTCCTCCGCTACCATTCTCGATACCTCTACGAATTCGACGGCTCGGCTTTCGCTAGGCTGCCTGGCCGGTGTCGCTGCGTTCACGGCTTTCTGCGCTCTATCACGCTCCGGCGTGGGTTGGAGCGTCCCTCCATCGTGCCCCTCCAACCCGGTGTTACCCTGGGTTATAGAGCGCTTGCTCCAGCGTGCTTGCGCGCCGCGCCCTAAAAAGATAGTTTACACTATCTAACTTTGGGGGCGGAGAATATGAGAAACCTGGCCAGGCTGTCGCTTCTCTTGGGCACCCAAGCGATCTGGGTGGCCCCCGCAAGCGCGCAGACGGCCGCGCCGGTCGACGAGCGACAGCCTGAGGAAGCACGGCGGGTCGAGCTCAATGAGATCGTCGTCACCGCCCAGCGCCGCGAGCAGTCATTACAGGACGTGCCGATCAGCGTGCGCGCCTTCGATGCCGAGGCGATCGCGGCGCTGAATGCGCAGACGGTGGGCGATCTGGATGCGTTCACGCCGGGGCTCGAGATCAACGATACCTCCGTCACGCAGCCGCGCTTTTCCATTCGCGGCGTCGTGACGGACGATTTCGGCATCGGTACCGAGCCATCGGTCGGTATCTTCATCGACAACGTCTATTCCGCGCGCACCGGTGCCTCGCTGATCTTTTTCAACGATGTCGAGCGGGTCGAGGTGCTGAAGGGGCCGCAGGGCACGCTGTTCGGTCGCAACACCTCGGCCGGCGCGATCTCCATCACCACCAACAAGCCGAGCCAGCGCTTCGAGGCGTTCGGCACGGTGCAGTACGGCAACTACGATCAGGTGCGCATCGATGCGACCGGCAATCTGCCCCTGACCGATACGCTGGCGGTGCGTCTCAACGGCTCCTACAACCACCGCGACGGCTATCTGACCGACGCGCTGACGGGCGAGGACCGCGAGCGGGAGGGGAATATCTCGGGCCGGATCGCGTTCGGCTGGACGCCCACGGTCGATACCGACGTCTATCTCACCTATGATCACGACGACACCGACAAGGACGGGCCGACCGCGGTCGGGATCAGCCCCTACGCGCTCAGCCAGGATCCCTTCGGGCCGTTCTCCAACGATGTCATAAACGATCGCGAAACCCGCAATCTGGATGGCGTCACCCTGACCGCCAATCACCGGCTGGGCGATCTGACGCTGACCAGCATCAGCGCCTACAAGACCTTCGAGACGCACAATCGCGAGGACGAGGACGGCACCTCCGATCCCACACGCTATTTCGATACCGAGAATATCGAGCACAATGAGAGCTTCTACCAGGAATTCCGGGGTTCCTACGAGGGCGAGCGACTGACCTTGCTGCTCGGCGCGAGCTATTTCTGGGAGGACGCGGAGCAGACCAGCGCGGTCACGTTCCTGACCGATTCCGTCGACAACGTCCTCAATCGCCTCGCCGGCCTGCCGCTGTTCACGATCCTGCAGGGACAGGGCCTGCCGGTGCTCGGGCTGACCTTCGAAGAGGACATGAACAATTTCGCGCGCAACAACAGCTACGCGGTCTATGGGGATGCGACCTACAGCCTTACCGACGATCTGCGGCTGACCGCGGGCATCCGCTATACCCATGACGACAAGCGCTTCACCTGGCTCAACGGACGATTCATCTCGCCTGGCCTGGAGGCGATCACGGCACCCGGCGCGCTCTACAACGGCGTTCTGGCCGCGATCGGAAGCGATCCCGTTTTCCCCGACGGAGCCGACATCAGCGTTGCGACCTTCTACGATGCATTGATCGGCGACATCATCTTCGACGAGGGCGCGCTGGAGGGGAAGCGGGTCACGCGCGACGAAAGCTTCGACGATGTCAGCCCGCGTTTCGTGATCGAATACGAGCCGCGCGAGGACCTGCTCGTCTATGCGTCCGCCGCGCGCGGGTACAAGGCGGGGGGCTTCAACAGCACCGAGATCAATTCCTTCTTCGAGCCGGAGAACGTCTGGAACTACGAGGCCGGGTTCAAATCCGAACTGCTCGGTCGCCGCCTGCGGTTCAATGGCTCGGCTTTCTACTTCAAGTACAAGAACCGCCAGTCAATCAGTCTGGAGGACGACAACACCTGCACCGAAGGCCTGTGCCTGCCCACGTACGTTACCCGTTCGGGTGATTCCGATGCCTGGGGCATCGATCTGGAGACGCAGTTCCGGGTCAGCACCGATCTCACCCTCTCGGCGATCGCGAGCTATCTCGATTCGCGCTGGGTCACGCGCATCGAACGCGGAATAGACATTTCCGGCCAGCCGACCGGCGCGCCGGAACTCACCGCGGTGCTGGGCGCGCATTACGACCACGAACTCGCGAACACCTCCGCCATCTTCGCCGATGCCAGCTACAGCTATACGGGAAGGGGCCGACTGAACGATGCGACGCGCGACAAATATGCGTCGATCAGCACTCTGGTGCGGCCCGGCGTGTTCGACGAACTCGACGAACCGCGCAACCTCATCAACGCGCGCGTCGGCTGGCGTTCGCCCGGCGATCGTTACCGGATCGCCCTGTTCGTCGAGAACCTGCTGGACGACCAGAAGGTCCGCACGCTCGGCACGCTAAGTGCGGGGACGTTCGAAACGCCCTATGTTCGCCTGGACAAGCCCAGGTTCTACGCCATTTCCCTCAGCGCATCGTATTGATGGCATCGCTCAACCGGAGAGAGATCAGCATGCAACTGAAACATCTTGTCGTGGCCGCGCTGGCGGCGCTCAGCCTGGCGGCCTGCAATTCCAGCCCGCCGACGGACGCGGACGGCTTCGTCGACGATCCCGAGTTCGAGCAGCGGCTGCAGGAACAGCTTTTGGACGCGAAGGCGGGCGATGTGATCGAGATTCCCGCCGGCAAGTATCGGCTGAAACGCAGTCTGAGCCTGAGCGGCAACGACGTGACCTTGCGGGGCGAGGGGATGGACAAGACGATCCTTTCCTTTGCCGACCAGACGTCGGGCGCGGAAGGGCTGACCGTCACCGGTGACGACTTCACGCTGGAAGACCTGGCGATCGAGGACACCAAGGGCGACGCGCTGAAGATCAACGGGACGAAGAACGCTGTGATCCGCCGGGTTCGCGCCGAGTGGACCGGGGAACCGTCGGCGAAGAACGGTGCCTACGGGCTCTATCCCGTGCAGGTCGAAAACGTGCTGATCGAGAATTCGGTCGTGCGCGGTGCCTCCGACGCGGGGATCTATGTCGGCCAGTCTAACAACGTCATCGTGCGCAACAACATCGCCGAGGGCAATGTCGCCGGGATCGAGATCGAGAACACCAGCAACGCCGATGTTTACGGTAACAAGACCACCAACAATTCCGGCGGCATCCTGGTCTTCAACATGCCCGATCTTCCGGTGCCTGGTGCCAAGACGCGCGTTCACGACAACGAAGTGGTGGCGAACAACCACGCTAATTTCGCGGCCCCCGGAAGCGCGGTCAGCTCCGTTCCGCCCGGATCGGGCGTGATCGTGAACTCGAACGACGAGGTCGAAATCTTCGACAACCGCATCGCCGACAACAACACCGCGAACGTCATCATCTCCAGCTATTATTCGACCGGCTTCGCCGATCGGGGGCTGGCCAAGGCCTACGATCCCTATCCGGAGAACATCTACGTCACCGGCAACACCTTCTCCGGCGGCGGTACCAATCCGGGCAAGGCCTATGCGGGTCTGAAGCAGGCCGTCGGCGGCTCGCTGCCAGCGGTGATCTGGGACGGGTTCGCCAATCCGGATAAAGCGAGCACCGGTATCTGCGTCGACAACGCAGATGCGCAACTGCTCGATGCCGACGGCCCGAACAAGCTCGCCAATCCCCATATCGTGAAGACCACGAACTGCGCCCCGGCGAGCCGACTGCCGAAAATCACCCTGCCATCGAAAATGACCACCTCAGGCTAAAGACCACGCCCATGATCAGACCCGTCCTCCTTGCCCTTGTCGTTCTGCTCCTGAGCGCCTGCTCGTCCGCGGCGCCGAAGGAGGTGACGTTCCACGCGACCGACAATCCCGAGAAGCTGTCGGAGTGGGGATTGTTCACGGTGGCGGACGGGAAGATCACGCCGCACGAAGGCATGGTCACCTACGAGCTGAACTCGCCGCTGTTCAGCGATTATGCGCAGAAATGGCGCACCATCTGGATGCCCGCGAACGTCGCCGCGCAATACGAGCCGCAAAAGGCATTCGACTTTCCCGTCGGTACCATCATTACCAAGACGTTCTACTATACGGTGCCCGCCAGCGATCGGCCCGGCGAAAGCGACACCGTGCTCAAGATGACGCCCGCGATGTACCAGTCCGGCACCGACGGGCTCGACATCGGCCATGTCCGGATGATCGAGACCCGGCTGCTGGTCCGCCGGGCCGATGGCTGGGCCGCGCTGCCCTATGTCTGGAACGCGGACCAGACGGAGGCGACGCTGCAACGCGCGGGGGCCGACGTTCCGCTCACCATCAAGAGCGATAGCGACAGCAAGCGCTTCACCTATTCGGTGCCCAACGCGAACCAGTGCGCCGGGTGCCACGCCAGCAATTATGAGGATCGCGCGATCCATCCGATCGGGCTGAAGGCGCGGCATCTCAATCGCGATTTCGAGGGGCCCGGCGGGGAGATCAACCAGCTCCGGCGACTGGTGAAGCTGGGTTATCTGAAGGGCGTGCCGGGCATGGAGAACGTGCCGCACAATGCGAAGTGGGACGATAGCTCGCTGCCGATCGGCGATCGCGCGCGGTCCTATCTCGATATCAACTGCAGCCATTGTCACAGCGAGACCGGCCCGGCGCGGGTTTCCGGGCTGTGGCTGGCGAGCGAGGTGACCGATCTGCGCAAATGGGGCGTGTGCAAGCCCTCGGTGGCCGCCGGGCGTGGGACCGGGGGGCGCGATTTCGACATCCTCCCCGGACAACCGCATCAGTCCATCCTGACCTATCGCCTCGAAAGCACCGATCCGGGCGAGATGATGCCCGAGGTCGGTCGCAGCCTGGAGCACAAGGAGGGGGTCGATCTCGTCACCCAGTGGATCTCGCAGCTTACCGATAGCTGCGACGTGGCCCGCGCCGCCCGATCGGGCCGGGAGCCGGCAGCCGGCTAGCAAGGGCCGGAGTCAGCGGCCTATCAGCTTGGCGGTCTGCTCGAACACCTCGCCGGGTATCACGCTGTCGTCTTCCGCGACCAACTCATCGACCGCGAAGCCGATCTCGACCGTCAGGCGCAGTCGCCGCCAGAGTTCCTCGCGCGGCAGGGTAGAGCCCGCGCGGATATAGGCATCGGTCAGCAGATCGGTGACGTAATGATGCGATTCGAGCCGGATATGCGCCAGCCGCGGCGAGGCCCGCAAGGCGCGCAGGATCCACATCGCACCCGGTTCGCTGCGCGTCACCTCGTGCGTTGCGCGCAGCAGCTCCTCGGTATTGCCGCGAAACGATGCGATGCCGTCGGGCTCGTGGCGCGCAACCCACGCCTTCAGCGCGTCGTTCTGTCGCTCCATCAGCCGCCGTCCCAGCGCCTCGAGCACCGCGTCCTTGTCGCGGAAATATCGGTACAGCGCGGGCGGCGTCACGTCGGCGCGCGCGCAGATCATGTTGGTCGTGATACGGTCCACGCCGACCTCGGCCAACAGCTCGCCCGCAGCCTGAAGCAGCGCATCGTAGGTGGCCCGCGCGCGCTTCTGCTTGGGCGTGGCCGGTCCGAAGGAATTCTTCTGTCGCATGATCGCCGCCCCCTTTGCGATAAGGCGGTGGGTGGTTCAACTCGCTTTGAAAGTAATCTGAAATTCCGCGAGCAAACCTGCCCCGAGCCCCATTCGGCCTGTGGTTCGCACTGGTCTGAGAGCGCACGGCGGGCGGAGTTTCCCTCGATCCCGGCATGGTTTATGCGATCATGACAAGGGGGGCGGCAACACCGCGCTCGAATGGGGGAGAGAGACAGTGCGTGGGATCAGGGCAATATCCGCGTGGATCGCGGCGGCGGTCATGGCGGTGCCGCTCTCCGCGCAAACCGACGAAGCCTTGCCGCATCTGGAGAACCGCGACGGTCGGCACGCGCTGATCGTGGATGGCCGGCCTTTCACTATCCTCGGCGGCCAGGTGAACAATTCGAGCAATTACGCGGCCGCCTTGCCGCAGGTCTGGCCGGTGCTCGATCGCATTCACGCCAACACGGTCGCCGTCCCCATCGCATGGGAGCAGATCGAGCCGGAGGAGGGGCGGTTCGACTTCTCGTTCCTGCAAACCCTGCTGGAAGAGGCGCGCACGCACGACAAACGCATCGTGCTGTTGTGGTTCGCGACCTGGAAGAACACCTCGCCCGGCTATACCCCGGCCTGGGTCAAGCTCGACAATGCGCGCTTCCCACGGATGAAGACCCGCGACGGGGGCGATAACTATGCCCTCTCGCCGATGTTCGAGACGACGCGCGAAGCGGACAAGCGGGCATTCGTGCGGCTGATGACCTATCTACGTGATCACGATCCGCAAAACACGGTCATCATGGTCCAACCCGAGAACGAAGTGGGCAGCTATCGCAACCCGCGCGACTTCGGAGCGCGGGCGCAGGCGCTGTTCGAGGGGGCGGTGCCAGCCGAACTGGTTACCGGTTTGGGGAAAGTGCGCGGAACGTGGGCAGAAGTGTTCGGCGACCGGGCGGACCGCGCCTTCAACACCTGGTACACCGCGCGCTATATCGGCGACATCGCGGCGGCGGGGAAGGCGGTGAAGCCGCTGCCGATGTACGTCAACGCCGCGCTTTCCGATCCCTTCAACCCGCCCGATCCGATGGGCGTCGCGAGTGGCGGGCCGCAGCAGGACGTGCTCGATATCTGGAAGATCGCCGCGCCCGCGATCGATTTTGCCGCGCCCGATATTTACGACCGGAGCAGCCGGAACGTGGTCGCCTATCTCGATGCCTATGCGCGGCCCGACAACGCTCTGTTCATCCCGGAGATCGGCAATGCGCGCGAATATGCGCGGTACTTCTACACCGCGATGGGGAAGGGGGCGATCGGCTTCACCCCGTTCGGTATGGATGCGACCGGCTATTCCAACTTCCCGCTGGGGGCGAAGGCGCTGGACGAGCAGACGCTGTACGCCTTCGCGCGCAAATACGCCGCGATCGAGGCGCTGGGCGGCGCGTGGGCGCGGCTGGCCTTCACCCGGCCCACCTGGGGTGTCGCCAAGCCCGACGACGGCTCGGCGCAGTCGAAGACGTTCGGCAAATGGCAGGTGACGGCCAGCTACGGCGAATGGCAATTCGGGTTGAAGGAATGGACCTGGTTGAAGGCGGAACCGCCCGCCTGGGCCGATGAACCGGTCGGCGGCGCGCTGGTCGTGCAGCTTTCGCAGGACGAGTTCCTGGTTACCGGCGACCATGTGCGGATCACCTTCGACCGGGCCGAAAGCGGGCCGGAGAACGGCATGGTGGTGCGGGTGGAGGAGGGGCGGTTCGACGCCGCCGGCGATTGGGTGATGGACCGGGTCTGGAACGGCGACCAGACCGATTACGGCCTCAATTTCACCGATCGGCCGGTGTGGCTGAAGGTGACGATGGGCGCGTGGAAATGAGCGCCGGTCGATCGGCTAGCGCGCGCTCGATCGCGGCGAGAGCGAGCGGTTTCATCACGGCATAGCCCGCCGCGTTGGGGTGCACCCCGTCGCTCGACAGGCCCGGCCGCATCGCGCCCGCCGGGGTCGCCATCGCCGCGAAATAATCGACATAGGTGAAGCCGTTGTCGGCGGCGTAGGATTTCAGCCAGGCGTTCATCTCGCGAATGACCGGCACCGGCTGCTTGGTTCGAGCCCACGGGAACGCACCGGCTGGCGGGATCGAGGCCAGGATGACGGCGATACCGTGCGCCCGCGCCAGTTCCGCCATGGAGCGGATATTGCCCTGCACGGTCTCGATCGTCGCCGCGCCGGTGTTGCCCGCGATGTCGTTCGTCCCCGCCATGATATGTACCGCCTGGGGATGGAGATCGATCACGTCCTGGCGGAAGCGGACCAGCATTTGCGGCGTGGTCTGCCCGCTGATGCCGCGATCCACGCGGCCATCCTCGAACAGGGCGGGTGCCAGGTTGATCCAGTTATCGGTGATCGAATCGCCCATGAAGACGACGCGGACCGGCGCGCCGCTCTCTCTCAGCTGCGCATTGGCAGCGCGATAGCGGCACAGCTGGCCGAAATCGCGGGTCAGCATGTGCAGGTTCCACATCTGCCATTCTGCACCCTGTGGCACAGGATGACGGGGGCAGGGGTCGGCCACGATCCCCGCCGGATCATCGGCGTAAGGATCGCCCGGGATAGTCGTCTGGGCGGCTGCGGACGTAGCGGCGAAAAGGGTGAGGCCCGCGACGATCGCCATGCGCCATGTCCAGTGCCCGCTCATCTTCCCTCCCGCGTGGACGCGCCGAAGCGGACCATGCCCCGCGCCTTGACCGTAGCGATAGGATTTCGGGGGACGAATGCCTACCCGAATGCGCGCTTTCTACACCGGAGAGGATATTACAGCGGACGCCGGCCCAGCACGTTGCCGGGCGAGCTGTAGCGGCACACCATGATCTCCTCGCGCTCGCCGCGCGCCATGCCGCATCCGACCTTGCGGGTCTGCTGCCAGACGAGCTGCGTGTAATGGCTCACATCCTGGACCCGGCCCGTCCTGCTGTTGGCCGGGAAGACGCCTTTGACGAATGCCTGCTTCTCCGCGATCCACAGGCCGACCATCGACTCCGGCGCATAGGCACCCACGGTCCCGCCCCAGATATTCTCGCCTTCCAGCGGCTCTCCGGGGCGATTGGGCGAGTGTTCGAAACGGCCGGTCCGGGCCAGATGTTCGGCCCATTCTTGCGCATTGTCGGCCAGGTCGGGGTCCCAGGCCAAGGGCGAGACGCCCATCTGCGCGCGCTCTTCGTTATGCACGGCGAGCACGCGCTGATCGAAATCGCCGAGCCGAGTCTGTACGCCCGTTGAAAGTGTGAGGACCGCACCCAGAAGTGCGGACTTTGCCAGAAGCTTGCCGAACTGTCGCATGGTCTTTCCCCGCTACTTGCGAGGAATTCTGCCAGTCGGCCCTGAAGTGAGGGTTCAGAGGAACGCTTAAGGGGATTTAACCATTCCGCCCTGTCGCGGTTCTCTGGATGGTCCGTCAGGTGGAGCGGACGATCACGACCCGGTCGCCCTTTTGGGCGATCGCGAACAGCTTGGCTGCGAAGCCGGGGGGCAAGCCTATACAGCCATGGGTCGCATGGTCGGCGGCCATCGGGCTTGCATGCAGAGCCACGCCATCGTCGGTGATGAACATGGCGTATGGCATGGCGGCATCGTAGGATCGCGACCGATAATCGCGATGCTTCGACAAGATGTGAAAGGTTCCCTCCGGCGTGGGCATTCCCGGTCCGCCGTAAACGACCACCGCGGTGCCGATTTCGTGGCCTGCGCGGAAGACCGAGGCCATCTGGCGGCGAAGATCGACCCACACGGTCAGCGGGCCATCGGGCGCGTCGCCTTCTTCCCAGCGGAAATCCCCATGGTGCAAGGACCCGCGGACTTTCAGCAGCGATACGGTATCGGCCGGCATCAGCTTGCGCTGGTTCGCCCGTTCGACCTGCTGCGGAGTAGGGAAATCATGCGTGATGTCTTGCACGCTGGCAGGCTCGATCGGCGTCGTAGCTGCGGAAGCCGTCGGGGGATCGGCAGCGCGTTCGCCGCTGATGGCCGCATAAGCCGCCACCGCCACGAACAGCGCAATCCCGGCCGCGACGAGAAAACGGATCACGAGAACGCGGTGGAACGGCCCTGCGGCGCGGCCGCCCTGATGCGACGGCGCAGCGTTCCTCCGGTCAGGAAAAAGCCGAGGATGAGCAGCATCCAGGTCGACGGTTCGGGAACGGCGCTGGGCGGAGGCGGGGGCGGGGGAGTGGGCGTTTCGCCACCACCGCCGGGGGTGCCGCCGCCACCGCCACCGGTTCCGCCGCCGCTCGGGGGCGGCGCGGGGAAATAGCCGCCGGTGCCGGGTCCGCCGGGAAAGCCACCGTTCGGCGTCCCCGGGGGGGTGACGATGGTGGGCGGACCAGCGGAGTCGGGAATGATGACCGATGTCGGCCCGTTCTCCGCCGGGAGGTCGGGTATCTCGGGGAAAATCTTACCCAGAGCGCGCTGTTCGGGAGTGCCGGCGGACGCCGGGCCTGGACCCGCGGCCGCAACGGCCGGCCCCAATGCCCGATTACCCTTTACCTTCAGCGGAGTGGTGCCCGACCGTTCGCCAGGCGAGCGATCGAGGAAATCGTTTATCGCATCCTCGGTCTGCTGCATCAGTCGCGCTGAATTCCCCTCCTGCGCGACCCAGATCGCGGCGGGCGCAGCGACAAGCAAGGCGAGCGCGGCGGCAAGGCCCGCGCGGCGTTTCCGGTTGAGAGAAGTCAATCTACGCATAATTGCCATCGCTGGACGCCTGCGACCGATCGCACGCGCCTTTCCAACTCTCGGTAGCAGACAGGGCTGCCACGCGCGAATGGGACGCGCCGTCTGTCGCGTAGCAGGACATACCGGTCGGAAGATGATTAACGGGCGATCCATCGCAGCCAAGCATCGGCCGGTTGCCCGTCGCGTCCTCCCTGCTCGCCATGATGATCATTGGTTTATTCCCCGTTAACCACTCATTACTCGTAAGCCATGCTAAGGTTCCCGGCCAGCGGAAACTTTCCGCAATATTACATAGGGTTCCAATCGCGCCACGCCCGGGCGCCGAGATGGCAGGCAGGGCTGAACCCGCTGCGGCGAATGGGACGCGTGGACCGCGTTCCGCCATTCCGCGTGCACTGGACCCGAAATCGCTTTAATCCCCTTGCGCGACACCGGGATATGGCGAATAAGGTAGCGCTACCATAACACGGCGGCGAAGACCGCGGTACGGGAGGGAAATTAATGGAATCGAGCCGGAACAGCGTCAATATGGCGCTTATCTCCGCCATCGTGGCGGTCGCTACGATCGGCGGATTGCTGTTCGGGTATGACAGCGGCGCGGTCAATGGGACCGAAGACGGCCTCAAAAACGCCTTCCAACTGAACGATTTCTGGTTCGGCCTCACGGTCGGATCGCTTCTGATCGGCTGTGCGGCGGGCGCGTTCTTCGCGGGCCGTCTGGCGGACGTGTTCGGGCGGCGGCGCGTCATGCTGATCGCTGCGACCCTGTTCGTGGTCGGGGCGCTGGTTCAGGGCTTCATCCAGATACATCCGATCTTCGTGCTGGCGCGGTTCGCCGGCGGCATGGCGGTCGGCGCTGCCAGCGTGCTGTCACCCCTGTATATTTCCGAAGTCGCCCCGGCGAAAATCCGTGGCCGACTCACGACCGTGCAGCAGGTGATGATCATCACGGGCCTCACTGCCGCCTTCGTCGTCAATTATTTCCTCGCGCAGGCGGCGGGCAACTCGCTGGGTATCGTCGGCGGTCTGCCCGCCTGGCGCTGGATGTATCTGGCGCAGGCGGTCCCCGCGGTTGTGTTTCTCGTGTCGCTTCTGTTCATTCCGGAAAGCCCTCGCTTTTTGGTGGCGAAGGGTCGGGATGAGGAGGCGCATGCCGTGCTGACCCGCCTGTTCGGTCCGACGGAGGCGACGCGCAAGGTCGCCGACATTCGCCGCACATTCAGCGATGATCATCGCCCGCGCCTGTCCGACGTGACGCAGAAGGGCACCATCTTCCGCCCGATCGTCTGGGCCGGCATCCTGATCGCCACGTTCCAGCAATTCGTCGGCATCAACGTGATCTTCTACTACGGGTCCACCCTGTGGAAGCTGGCGGGGGTCTCCGAAGAGGTGGCGCTGGAGCGCAACATCCTGTCCGGCGTCGTCTCGATCGCCGCCGTGTTCGCCGCCCTGCTTCTGATCGACCGGATCGGGCGCAAGCCGCTGCTGATGATCGGATCGGTCGGGATGGCGATTTCGCTCGGCGCGATGACGTATATCTTCAGCCAGGGTGCGCTCGACGCTAGCGGCAATCTGTCGCTGTCCCCGGACCTCGGCCTGGGGGCGGTGGTCGCGGCGAACATTTACGTGATCTCTTCAACTTCAGTTGGGGCCCGGTGATGTGGGTGATGCTGGGGGAGATGTTCCCCAACCAGATCCGCGGTTCGGCGCTCGCGGTGGCGGGGCTTGCCCAATGGGTCGCAAACTACCTGGTGGTACAGACCTTCCCCGCGATGGCCAGCGGGCTCGGCCTTTCGACCACCTACGCATTCTACACCGTGGGCGCGGCGGTCAGCTTCTTCCTGGTCAAGCGGTTCATCAACGAGACCAAGGGCAAGGAGCTGGAAGAGATGGAAGGCTGGGACGCACCCTCGGCCGCCGGCGATGCCATCGCGCCCAAGACGCGCATCGATTGAAGGACGCGCCGCCGGGCTGGTACGTACCCGCCCGGCGGCCTAGCCTGACCCGATGACGCAAAAGCCCCGCGAGCCCGTTCGCGTCGTCGTACTCGGCGGCGGCACTGCCGGCTGGATGACGGCGGCCGGTATCGCGGCGCTGTTGCCCGACCTCGCGACAGTCGAGCTGGTCGAAAGCGACGATATCGGTATCATCGGCGTCGGAGAGGCGACCTTGCCGCATATTCGCGGCTTCGTGGAACGGCTCGGCATCGACGAAGCTGCGTTCATGAAGGCGACCCATGCGACCTACAAGCTCGGGATCGATTTCCGCGATTTCGGGCGCATCGGCGAAAGCTATATCCACCCCTTCGGCACGTTCGGAGAGAAGGTCGCCGATGTCGGCTTCCACCATTATTGGCTGGAAATGCAGCGGCGGGGCATGGCCGGGTCGCTGGGCGACTATTCCTTCGCCGTGGGCGCCGCGCGCGCCAACCGCTTCGCACCTCCCGAGATGGGCGAAGGGCTCGGTTCCACCTATGGCTATGCCTATCAGTTCGACGCGACGCTGTTCGGCCCGTTCATGCGGCAGCATGGGCTGAAGCTTGGCGTCACCCGGCACGAAGGTCTGGTGACCGGCGTCGAACGCGATGGAGAGAACGGGAACGTAACCGCGCTGGTCCTGCAGGACGGACGGCGGATCGAGGGCGACCTCTTCGTCGATTGCTCCGGCTTTCGCTCGCTGCTGCTGGGCGGCGAGATGGCGGAAGAGTGGGAAGACTGGACCCACTGGCTGCCCTGCGACCGCGCCGCCGCCATGCCCTGCGCCCATGTCGATGGCGAGCCCTTGCGACCTTACACCACGGCCACAGCGATGCCCGCGGGCTGGCGCTGGCAGATCCCGTTGCAGCACCGCATGGGCAATGGTTACGTATTCTCGAGCGCGCATCTGGACGAGGATCGCGCCTGCGAGGCGATCCGCAACGCGGCGGAGGGCGAGCCACTGGCGGACCCGCGCGTGCTCCGCTTCCGCCCCGGCAGGCGGCGCAAGTCATGGTCGCACAATGTCATCGGGGTCGGGCTGTCGAGCGGGTTCCTCGAACCGCTGGAATCGACCTCGATCTATCTCGCGCAGATGGCGATCACCTATCTGATCGAGCTGTTCCCGGATGGCCGCGCGATCGATCCGCGCGACCGGGCCGCGTTCAACCGGCTGGTCGACATGGAATACGACCGGGTGCGCGATTTCCTGATCCTGCATTACCACGCGACCACGCGCGACGATTCCGAATTCTGGAATCACCTGCGAACCATGACCGTCCCCGACAGCCTGGCGGAGAAGATGGCGCTGTGGCGCGAGACCGGCCGGGTCGAGCGCTACGAGGACGGGTTGTTCTACGATGCCAGCTGGATCGCGGTCTATGTCGGCCAGGGATTGCTGCCCGAACGCCACGATCCGCGCGCCGCTATCGCCGATCCCGAACGGGTGAAGGGCGCGCTCGACAGCCTGCGACATGCTATCACCGCCCAAGTTGACGCCATGCCGGACCACCGCGCGTACCTGCGGCGCGAGGCCGGGCGACTGGCCGACGCCGCATGAGCGAGGCGCGCGAACCGCTGCGCCATATCGCCATCGCCGGGGCGGGGCAGGTCGGCGTGCTCGCCGCCATCGCAATGAAGCGTGCGCTGCCGATGGCGGAAGTGACGGTGATCGGCATTCCGCTCGACCCGACTGCCTTCGCCGATCACGCCGCCACCGCGCTGCCGTTCACGCTCCGGATGCACGACCGGTTCGGTATCCCGGAGGAACTGCTGGTGACCCGCGCCGGGGGCAGTCACCGGCTCGTCACGCGCTATCTCGGCTGGAGCGGGGAGGGGCACCGAGGTTCCTTCGCCTATGGTGCCGCGATCGACCCCGCGCTGAAGACGGCGTTCGCCCGGGAGTGGGGCGGGGGGGCGGCGAGCGGCACGGGCGTCGATCGGCCTGCCGGGTCACTGGCGGAGGTGCTGGCCGATGCCGGTCGTTTCGCGTCCCCTGCGCCCGGCGATCCATCGCCGCTCGGCAAGGTGGAATACGCCCTGCGCTGGAATCCGCCCGCCTATCGCGATCTGCTGATCGCGGCGGCGCAGCAGATCGGCGTGCGCTACCTGCCCGACGATATCGCGGGCGGGGAGCCCAACGGCCAGGGCGGCTTCGGCGCGCTTGCCTTGGCGAGCGGGGCGCGGCTGCCGACCGACCTGATCCTCGATTGCACCGGGCCTGCAACGCGGTTGCTGTCGGTCGTGCCCGGCTATCGGCGTGAGGACTGGTCGGATTTCCTGCCCCTGCGCACACTCATGGTCATGCCGCCGCGCGAACCGGTCGCGGCGCTGGAGGACCGCTTCTCGCTGCGCGCCGAAGGTTGGCTGAGTGAGATGGCCGGGCGCGATGGCGTGCGCGCCTCGCTTGGCGTCACGCACACCGTGGCTGAGGATGCGGCGCAGCGCGCTCTGGGGGGCGAACCGCAGATCGTGCTGCCGGTCGCGCCGGGGTGCGCAGGGCAGGCGTGGCTCGGCAATGTGGTCGCGCTGGGCGATGCCGCCGCGACGTTCGAGCCGCTGGGCTTCCTCAATCTCGATCTCGCGCACCGGCAGCTCGACCTGCTGCTGGAACTGCTGCCGGGTCGCGATATCCGCCCCGGCGAGCGTCGCGAGTTCAACCGCCGCGCCGCGCTGATGGCAGTGGCGGTCCGCGATACGCTGGCCACACATTACGCCACGTCGCGCGCACGGGCGGTCTTCGGTCCGGCGCAATTGCCCGATGGCCTTGCGATCGCGCTCGATCAGTTCGCCCGGCGCGGTCGCCTGCCGTTTCAGGAGGAGGCACCGTTCCTTGGCGAGGAACGGCAGGCGCTGCTTGCCGCGCTGGGCCATCCGCAGGGGACTCCGCCGCAAAGCCGGGCAGGGCAGGATGGCGTCGCCCGCGCGGCGCGGAGAGAGTTCGCCGAGAAGGCGGAAGCCGCGCTCGCCGCCGCGCCGCCCTATCGCGAATGGCTGCTCCGGGTGCTCGAAGCTAACCGAGCGCCTGGCGGATGACCTGCCGCATCCGGGCGAACAGACCGGGGGAGGGCGGACCCAGTACCCCCTTCGCCGCCGCGGGAAGATGGGCGGCGGGGTCGCCCTCGCTTTCGAACACGTAGTAATCCAGCATGCCGCGCCACACCTCGCGCTGCTCGGGTGGCAGGTGCCGGAACGCCAGCATCGCGTGTAACAGGGCATCGTAGGCCGGACCGATCCCCTCCGGCAGCCGTTCGGTCCACCAGTAATTGACGAGCGCGCTGACCGGATCGAGCGATTCGACGCCGTGCCACCAGCAATAGGGAAGGTAGATCGCATCGCCGGGCTCCAGCGTGGCGGCGCGCGCGGTTTCCCACGCGCGGGCGAAGCGGGGATAGGCGTCGAGGTCGGGCTGATCCGGATCGACCATGCTCACCGGCGTTCCGGCCGGCGTCAGTTCCAGCGGGCCGGGATAGAGGTTGGCGATCTGCTCGGGCGGGAAGACGGTGAAGCGCCGCCGCCCGGCCACGCAGCAGGCCACGTTTTCCTTGATATCGTAATGCGGGGCGACGCGGATGCGGTTGCCGATCCAGATGCGCGCGCGCACCTGTGGCAGCAGTTCGAGCCGGTTCTCGCGCGCCACATCGGGCAAGACGTCGAGCAGTTCGATCGACTGGACCGCCAGGGCCGGTGGATCGGGCATCCGGCTCGCTTTCAGCAGGTCGGCGAGGAATACCGCGAGGGCGCCTTGCGCGGCGTGGAAGTTGAAGCCACTGAGGTCGCGATTGTAGAAAAAGCGGCCCTTTTCCTCGGCAGGGGCGGCGATGGCCCGGACCGGTCTGGTGGCGGGCCTTCGCGACAGGTACTCGACCACCGCGGCGTCCCCCTCGCGACCGGCGCGGACCAGCGGCCAATCCCGTACCAGCCCGCGCAGAACCAGCGGACGGGCGGCGGCGCGGATTTCCTCGAGGCGGGCGGCGTCGATCGGTCCGTCAATTTCTTCGATGGGCGGAGCGGGGGCAAGCACGCTCATGCCACCGCGCGCTCGGACCGGTCCATGCGGCTGCCATTGCGCTCCAGGAACTGGTCCTGCGTCGGCATGCGCGAGACGGTGTCGGCCACGACCTGCCGGATATGGCCGAGGCGGCGGCGCGTCTCCTCGTCGTCCAGCAGCAGGGCGACGGGATGGAACCCTTGCGGTTTTACGCCCTGTCCCGCCATGACCGACAGCCAGCTGGTTTCGGTGAACAGCTCGTTATGCTCGCGGATGACGCGGCCCGAGCTTTCGAACATGGCAAGCTTGTCCGCGAGGCCGGCGGGCGGCTCCAGCGTCCGACAATAGCGCCAGAATTCGGAATCGTCGCGCTCCGTCGCCTTGTAGTGCAACACCAGAAAATCGCGAATGTCGACATAGTCGCGCACGCTTTCCCGGTTGAATCGGTCGCGTTCGGCATCGGCGAAGGCGTTGGTGGGAAACAGCGCCATGAGCCGGGCGATCCCCGACTGCACCAGATGGATCGCGGTCGATTCGAGAGGTTCGAGGAAGCCGCCCGCCAGGCCGAGGGCGACGACGTTCTTTTCCCACAGTTTCTCGCGATGGCCCGCCAGGAACCGCAGCCGGTTGGGCTCCGCCAGCGGCTCGCCGTCGAGATTGGCCAGCAGCAGGTCGAGCGCCTCCTGTTCCTCCATGTGCGACGAGGAATAGACATGGCCGTTGCCGATCCGGTGCTGCAGCGGAATGCGCCATTGCCAGCCCGCGGGCCGGGCGGTGGAGCGGGTCAGCGGCTCGTGATCGCCGCCGAGTGTGCAGGGGACAGCGATCGCGCGATCGCAGGGCAGCCATTTCGACCAGTCGGTGAAGCCGACGCCGAGCGTCTGGCCCAGCAATAGCGAACGGAAGCCCGAGCAATCGAGGAACAGCTCCCCCGCCAGGCGCTTCCCGTTCTCGAGCAGGACAGCGGCGACATGGCCGTTCTCGCCGTTGCGCTCGACATCGACCACGCGGCCTTCAACACGGACCACGCCCTGCGCCTCCGCCCGCCGGCGCAGGAAACGTGCGTAACGCGCCGCATCGAACTGGAAGGCATAGGACAGCTTCGACAGGGGCGAATTGGGCTGGTCGGGCCGGGGCCGTTCCATTCTGCCCGCTTTTCCCGCCATGGCGGAGATCGAATAGGCGTCGAGCGGTGCCGCCTCCCCCAGGCCGACCCCGCGCAGCCAGAAATGCTGAAACTCGATTCCCAGCATGTCCAGCCCGTAGGTGCCGAAGGGATGGACGTAGGAATGGCCCAGCCGCAGCCAGTCGACGAACTCGATCCCCAGCTTGTAGGTCGCGTGCGTTTCGCGCACGAATTCGTTCTCGTCGATCCCCAGCAGGCGGTTGAAGCCGATAATCTGCGGGATGGTCGCTTCCCCGACCCCCACGGTGCCGATCGCCTCGCTTTCGACGAGCGTGATGGAAAGGTCCGGCAATTCGCCGATGATGCGCGACAGTGCGGCGGCGGCCATCCACCCCGCCGTCCCACCACCAACGATCACGATCTTCCGGATCGGCGCAGCGCTCATGCGGGCGCGCCTGTCTGGACACGCGGTATCGCATCCTCCGCGTGCCATGCGCCCGCCTGGCGCAGGAACGCCTCCTGCGTCGGCAGCCGCTCGGCGGCGGCGCGATAGGACCGGCGCATCTGCGCCATCGCCCCCGCCACCTTGTCCGGGTCCAGCGTGTCGGCGATCGGGTCGTGACGGTCCGGCCAGACATTCTGGCCAAGCATTACCGCGACCCAGCTGGGCAGGGCGAACAGTTCCGCGTTCTCGCGAAACACGCGGCCGTGGAGCTGCCACAGCTTCATCTTGCGGACCAGCGTCTCGGGCACCTCCATATCGCGCACGTAGCGCCAGAACGCCGTGTCGTCACGCTGCGTCGCCTTGTAATGCAGGATCACGAAATCGCGCACGTCCTCGTACAGTTCGCGCATTCCGCGATTGTATTCGTCGCGCTCCAACGGATCGATCCGCTTGTCCGGAAACAGCGCGAAGAGGCGCTGGATGCCGTTTTGCACGAGGTGGATCGCCGTCGATTCGAGAGGCTCGATGAAACCGGAGGACAGCCCCAGCGCCACTACGTTGTGGACCCAGGCGCGCTTGCGCATGCCGGTGGTGAACCGCAGCAGCCGGGGATCGGCCAGCGGCTCCCCCTCGACATGCTCGCGCAGGATACGTTCCGCCTCGTCGCGTTCCATGTAGCTGCTGCAGAAGACGTGCCCATTGCCGGTGCGATGTTGCAGCGGAATGCGCCACTGCCATCCCGCCCCATGCGCCGTGGCGCGCGTGTAGGGATTGAGAGAGCCGGTATCGGCGCTGGGCATCGCCAGCGCGCGGTCCATCGGCAGCCAGCGCGACCAATCCTCGTATCCGGTGCCAAGCTCCTCCTCGATCAGCAGTCCGCGAAAGCCCGAACAGTCGAGGAACAGGTCGCCCGCTATCCGGCTGCCGTCCTCGAGTTCGACGGACACGACATCGCCGCTCTCGCCGTCGCGATGGACGTGCACGACCCGCCCCTCGCGCCGCACCGTTCCCTGCCGTTCGGCGAGGCGGCGCAGATAGGCGGCATAGAGACCGGCATCGAACTGGAAGGCATAGCGGATTTCGCCGAGCGGAGACTGGGCGTCGGGGCGGGGCCGGGCGAAGCGATCCGCGGCGGCGGCCGCGGTGCTCATCGAATAGTCCGCGATCGGTCCGCAATCGCCCCGCGCACGCTCGCGCAGGTAGAGCTGGTGGAAGGCGATGCCGTGCAGATCCTGCCCGTATTCGCCGAATGGGTGGAAGTAGCGATCGCCTTGCCTGCCCCAGTTGACGAACTCGATCCCCAGCTTGAACGTGCCGCACGTCTCGCGCAGAAAATCGTTCTCGGCGATGCCGAGCATGCCGTTGAAATTGCGCAGGGGAGGGATGGTCGCTTCCCCGACACCGACGGTACCGATCGCATCCGATTCGACCAGAGTGATGGTCCGTCGACCATCGGAAAAGAACCGAGAGAGTGCAGCTGCGGCCATCCATCCCGCAGTTCCGCCGCCCACGATCACTACCGCCGTGTTACCGGTATCATCCAAGCCCGACACGCCTCTCGCCCCCGCGACTGCATCCTTATTGCAACACCGTGGGTGTAACTATGGCGTAACGCTCTTGCAAACCAAACTTGGGGGGATTAGGCAGGTGCCGATAAAACGATAGCGACCTGCCAAATAATGGTAGCGCTAACATGGGGAGGAGGACCTGGTGCCCAACGCGATCCGTAATCGAGCTGTATCCGGCTGCGATCTGAATCTATTCCGCACATCTTTGAAAATCGGGGCCTCGGCGGCGACGCTGGGTGCTCTGCTCGTGTCGCAGGCGGCCTATGCGCAGGACGCTTCCGCACAGCCGGAGACCGAGCAGGCGGCCGACCCGTCCGACCCGACGCAGAGCGGCGACGGCAACATCATCGTCGTCACCGGCATTCGCCAGCAGTTGGCGAACTCGCAGAATATCAAGCGCAACGCCGACACCGTCGTGGATGCGATCACGGCCGAAGATATCGGCGCGCTGCCCGACCGTTCCGTGACAGAGGCTCTCCAGCGCGTTCCCGGCATCGCGATCAACCGCTTCGCCGGTTCGAGCGACCCCGATCACTTCTCGGTCGAGGGTTCGGGCGTGACCGTCCGCGGCCTCACTTTCGTGCGTTCGGAATTCAACGGCCGCACGGCCTTCGCCACGGGTGTTGGCGGGCAGGCCCTGAACTTCGCAGACGTGCCGTCCGAACTGCTCGGCTCGGTCATCATCAGCAAGAACCAGACCGCCGAGATGATCGAGGGCGGTCTCGCCGGTACCGTCAATCTAAACACGCGCAAGCCGTTCGACCGCGCCGGCTTCCATATCGCGGGAAGCGTTGAGGCGAATTACGGCGACTTCTCGGATAAGTGGTCGCCCACCATCTCCGGGCTCATCAGCAACACCTGGGATACAGATGCGGGCCGCTTCGGCGTCCTGGTTAGCGGGGCGTATTCGCGCATCCGCAGCCGTTCCGACGGTGTCCAGATCGCCAACTACCAGACCCGCGACGGCCAGCTGGCGCAGCTTTCCAATACCAGCGACCTGTTCATCTGCCGCAACCCGCTGCCAGCGCCGACGGACACCATGACGTTACCCGGTGCGAATGCCAACTGCGGCAATTTCGGCACCGAGGGCGCCGATGGCTTCGCCGATTATGCCGCGTTCCGCGTGGCACCGGCCGGACCGCAGTATCGAACCCAGCAATTCGACCGCAAGCGCGACGGCGTCACCGCAGCTCTGCAATGGGAAAGCGTTGACCAGCGAACGAAGGTCACCGCGGAATTCATCCGCTCGCACACCACCAACGACTGGGGCGAATACACCTACGAAGACGGTCCGGATCTGTCCGAATATTCGACCTATCCGATCGGCTGCCAGCAGAACGCGAACGGTCCCCAGATCGTCGACGCGAGCGGCGTGGTGCGCGATCCCGATGCGGAAACGCCCCCTCGCGCGCAGTGTCCGGTCGGCGGGTACACGGACTATGTCTATGACGAGAACAATGTGTTCCAGTCTGGATACATCGTCGACACCAGTAATGGCTGGCGCGGCGACCCCGCGCTGACGCCGTTCGTGCCGATCGGCGGCTCGCAATATTCGCTCGCTCGACGGCAGGTCGCAGACGAGACGACAAACGCCGACTACAGTCTCAACCTCCAGCACGAGCTGACGGAAAATCTGCACCTGTCGATGGACGCGCAATACGCGACATCGCACAAGCAGAACCTGGACGTCAGCGTGATGGGTTCGCTTTTCGCGGATAACGAACTGGACATCTCGGGCGACATTCCGGTCGGTATCGTACACAAGCCGCAGTTCCTTGGTTACACTTGGTCGACGCCGGGCGACGCCCTTGGGAACGCGACCGAAGCCGAATATTTCACCGATCCGCGCTTCCAGTTCTGGCGTGCGGCGATGGATCATGCCGAGGATAGCAAGGGCGACCAGTTCGCATTCCGCGCCGACCTCGACTACGATTTCGGAGACGATGCCTTCATTCGCCGCGCGAAGGTCGGCGTCCGTTTCCAGGACCGCAACCAGGACGTGCGGTATTCGACCTACAACTGGGGGATGCTCAGCGAAGTGTGGTCGGGTAGCCGCCCAGTCAATTTTGACGATACGGCCCCGGATGGTCAGCAGACGCGCTACGATTTCCCGGACTTCTTCCGTGGCGATACGCAGGGACCTCCCGGAGCCTATTACTACGGGGGCGATCTGACCGGCGATTATCAGGGAACCATCGACTATCTGCGATCGGTGCAGGATCGCGCCCGCGCGCTGGGTGCCGACCCTACGTGGAACCCACTGGCCGGGCGACCGGGCGCGGTGCCCGGCTCGATGTATCTCCCGTCCGAGATTCAGTCGGTGAAGCAGGCGGACTACGCCGTTTACGGCATGGTGAACTTCGGCAGCGACGATCTGCTGGGCAACGTCCGCTTTGCCGGCAATGTCGGCCTGCGGTTCGTCTCGACCGATCTGCGGTCGGCCAGCTCGCGTGGTCCCGGCACGCCCGACTCCGTCGGGATCGCAGCGCCCTTCAACAGCGTCATCGACCCACAGACCGGCGACGTCATTACCGCTGGGCGGTGTAGTCCGCAGGCTCGCCCTCCTGAAGCAGGGGGCGGCACCGCAATTCCGGGCGGCGTCTGCAACATCGGGATCGATGCGTATAATGCGCTGCAGAATTTCCTCGACGGCAGTTACGAATACACCGCGGTCACGAACCACTACAGCTATCTGCTTCCGAGCCTGAACCTGCGGTTCGGTCTTACGGACGACCTCGTTCTTCGTCTCGCCGCATCGAAAGTCCTGACCCGGCCCGAGAACGGCTATATTCGGAACTACTTCACGGCCAGCCTCGACACGTCGGGCAACTTCACCGGCACCGCCGGGGCTCCGACGTTGCTCCCAGCGACCGCGTGGCAGTTCGACGCCAGCCTCGAATGGTATTTCGCCCGCGTCGGCTCGCTAACGGTCAATGCGTTCTACAAGAGCATTCACAACTTCTTCTATCAATCGGTGCGCCAGGAAACGATCCGCAACGCATCGCTGGAAGAGCGTGAGGTGACCGTTCGTGGGCCGGCGAACTTCGACGGATACGGCAAGATCAAGGGTGTCGAGGTTGCATACCAGCAGACGTTCGATTTCCTGCCAGCACCGCTCGACGGGTTCGGTGTGAATGCGAACTACACGTATCTCGAGAGTTCGGGGCTGCCCAATTCCTTCCTCAACGGCGGGAATGTGCCGACCAATTCGACCGTGCCGCCGGGCAATCTGCCGCTCGAGCAATTGTCGAAGCACAACTACAATATCGGCGGGTTCTACGAGAAGGGACCGATCTCGGTCAGGGCGGCGTACAACTGGCGTTCCCGCTTCCTGCTTACGGCTTCGGACGCCATCTTCCCGTATTACTCGATCTACAACGAACCGACGGGGCAGCTCGACGCTTCGGCCTTCATCAACATCACACCCGACCTCAGGATCGGTGTGCAGGGCGTGAACCTTTTGAACGAAGTGACGCGGACGTCGCAGTCCTACTCCGGCGATCCGGCGGATCTGGCGCCGCGATCCTACTTCATGAACGACCGACGGTTCTCGTTCATCCTGCGCGCGAATTTCTGACGCGCTCGGTCTTCGGACGGGGAGGGGCCGCTACCTACGGGTGGCGGCCCTTTCCTTTTTAGGGACCGCATGCTCCTCGCGCGCCGCGGCTGCCGGGGGCAAAAAAAGAGCAGCGACCCTATCCGGATTCGCTGCTCTCAAGTCGCACAGAAGATTGCGTTGTCAGCTTGCCGCGGCGAGCGCTCCCGCGATAGCGGCGCGCATCGGTTTTGGCCGGTATTCGGAATCGTAGGGCGCGCCGCGCACTTCCAGCCCGTCCTGACGCTTCGCCGGATCGAAATCCTGGAGCCAGTTGAACTTGTCCACCATGCCCCACGCGAGAATGTCGTCGAGATAGTCGCCGTATTCGAGCATCACGTCGAAATAGCGCCGCGCGTAATCGGCGACCCGCGCGTCGCGGACCGTAGTATCCCCCGGTAAAGCGCGGTCCTTCACGTCGAACTCGGTAATCAGCAGACGATAGCCCATGCCCGTCACCTCATCCAGGAAGGCGCGCCATTCGCGTTCCATGTAGGGAGAAACGCCGGTGGCGGGATCGACGTCGAAGATCTCGATATGCGACTGGATGCCCAGCGCGTCGACCGGCGTCCCGCGCTTGCGGAACCCCTCCAGCAGGCGCAGCACGTCGGGCACGTGCCGGTTGCCCACGATGTGCGCCGGCTCCCAGCTCATGTAGTCGTTATAGACCAGTTGCGCGTCGGGCAGCTGCTCGCGCGCGGTGTGGAAAGCGAGGTCGAGTACCGCCTCGGGGCTGCCCATCGCGCGGCTCAGGCTCGTTTCCATCGGCCGGTTCGTGTCGTGATCGATCGCCTCGTTGACGACGTCGTAGCTGTGGATGATCCCGCGATAGCGGTCGGTAACGGTGCGGATGTGCTCGGTCACGAGGCGCTCGGCCTCGGCGCGCGGATTGGCACCGTAATCGTAATCGTTCAGCCATTGGGGAAACCATTGCGGGCGATGCCACAACAGCGTGTGGCCGCGCACGGCCAGGTCGTTCGCCTGTGCCCAGGCGACGATCTGGTCCATCCGGGTGAAGTCGTACTGGTCCGGGCCGGGGCGGGTCGCCTGCCATTTCAGCTCGTTCTCGGGCACGACCAGCCCGCATTCGGTCGCCACCAGAGCCGCATAGCGCGGGTTCTGGATCGACCCGGCGTCGGTCCGGCCCGGCGTGGAGGCGATGGCGCTGCCGAAATGCCGTCCGCCGCGCATGGCGATACTGTCCAGGCTGCCACCAGTCGGGATCGGGAAGCGCGCCGCTTCGACACCGCCGCTGAACATGGCGGAACGCGCGGCACAGGCGGCAAGGGGCAGGGCGGCCATGCCGGTCAGGGCGGCACGGCGGCTCATCGGAAACATGCGTTCGGTCATACGATCTCCACTTGCGCGGTCTTCAGGTTTGCGCTGCTGTTGCCCGCCGACAGCATCACGGGGCCGGGCAGGTTCACTTCGTTCATCTCGCGGTCCCAGATCGCCAGCTGGCGTGGTTCGATCGCGAATCTCAGCGTGCGCCGCTCGCCCGCCGCCAGCGTGACCCGCTGGATGCCCTTGAGCTCCAGCAAGGGCTGCGTGATCGGCAGGTCTTCGCGCGTTACGTAGAGCTGGACGACCTCGTCGCCACCCCGTTCGCCCGTGTTTTCGACCTCGACCTCGACTTCGATCGCCTGCGTGGAGGCGTAGGTTTCTCGGCTGGTCCGGGGCGCGCTTACCGAGAATTCGGTGTAACTGAGTCCGTGCCCGAAGGGGAACAGCGGGGCCTTGTCGTCGAACAGATAGCCGCGCCGCGCGCTCGGCTTGTGATCGTAATAGAACGGCACCTGCCCGGCATCGCGCACGACGGTGACCGGCAGCTTTGCGCCGGGGTTGATCCTGCCCAGCAGCGCCTCCGCCATCGCCGTGCCGCCTTCCTGCCCCGGATACCAGCATTCGAGCATCGCGTCGGCCTTCGCTACCGCGTTGGGCCAGCTCGGCGGTCGCCCGTTTATCGCGGCGATCACCAGCGGCTTACCGAGCGCGGCGAGGGCATCGACCAGTTCGTTCTGCTCCCCGACCAGATCGAGATCGGTTCGGTCGCCGAGGTGGTTCTTCGCGAAGCCTTCGCGGCTTGTCTGCTCGGTATCGCCGATCGCGAGCACGATCGTGTCGGCGGCTTGCGCAACCGCGACCGCTTCGGCGATCAGCTCGCGATTGCGCGCCGGTTCGGCGAGCTCCACTTCATCGACCGAGCGATCCTCGCTGGTGGTGATGAAGACGCCCTGCGCGGTCGTGAAATCGACATCGGGAGCGAGCGCGCGCAGACCCTCGATCAGGCTCACGGTCTGTTTCGGGACTGACGAGTACCCGCCCAGCCGGGCGATCGCGTGGTTCGGACCGATCACCGCGACCCGGCCCATCCGCGCGGGATCGAGCGGCAGGGTGTCGTTCTCGTTCTTGAGCAGGCACAGCCCCTTGCGCGCCGCCTCAAGCGCCAGCGCGCGCGCTTCGGCATTGCCGGTGATCCGCTCGGCGAGCGCAGCGTCCCCATAGGGGTTCTCGAACAGGCCGGCGCGCATCTTGAACGTCAGCATGCGGGCGCAGGCTCGGTCGATCAGCTCCACCGGGACGCTACCAGCCGCGACTCCGCCGGCCAGCATGGCGTAGGCCTGCCCATCGGGCAGTTCGCTGTCCACGCCCGCCTCCAGCGCCTGCAACGCCGCGTCCGCCTCGTCGCGGGCGACTTGATGCAGCGTCGCGAGCTCGTGCACGCCGCCGTAATCGCTCACGATCAGGCCGTCGAAGCCCCATTCGCCGCGCAGAACCTCGCCCAGCAGCCATGTGTTGGCGTGGCTCGGGATGCCGTCGATCTCGTTGTAGCTGGGCATGACCGCGCCGATCGAGGTGCGGCGCACGACCTCGCGGAACGGCTTGAAGAAATTCTCTCGCAGATCGCGCCGCGCGGTCTGGGCCGGGCTGACATTGTTGCCGCTTTCGGGCTGGCCGTGGCCCGTCATGTGCTTGAGCGTGGCGAAGACCTTGCCCGGCGCGAGCCGGTCGAACTTGCCCGGCCCCTGCAGTCCCTCGACTGCGGCGACGCCCATCTCGGCGCACAGATAGGGGTCCTCGCCCCAAGTCTCCTCGATCCGGCCCCAGCGTGGATCGCGCACGATATCGACCACCGGGCTGAGCACCAGCGGCACGCCGCGGGCGCGCACCTCGCGCGCGATCACCGCCTGGACGCGGCGCATGAGGTTCGTGTCGAAGCTGCCCGCCAGCGCGATGGCCTGGGGGAACATGGTCGCCTCGGTCGCCATATAGCCGTGGAGCGATTCCTCGTGCAGCAGCACGGGGATGCCCAGTCGTGTGTCCGCCAGCGCCCAGCGCTGCAGCGCGTTGATGAAATCCACGGTCTGCTTTGGCGTGCGCCAGCGGGCCGCAGTACCACCCGCCGCACCGGTGATGCCCGGCACGCCGCGCTTGTCCGAAGGGCGGGTGACGTGGCCGATCCCGTCGGGGAACGCCGCGCTTGCCTTTGCCGGGTCGAATTCCAGCCCCTCGATCATGTCCGCCTTCTGCGCCCACGCTGCGCGCAACTGCGCGATCTTCTCGGGCAGCGTCATGCGCGCCAGCAGGTCCGACACGCGCGAGGGGATCGGGGCGCGCGCGTCCCTGTAAAGCGGCCCGGCGGCGGCGAAGGCGGCGGGCGCCTGCGCAAACGCCAGCGCCGAAGCGCTGCCGCCCGCCAGAAGCTTTATGGCGCCACGCCGGTCCATTATTCGGCCACCGTCAGCTTGACCTCCTGCAAGTCCATCGAGTCCGGACCGACCATGATGGTGAACTCGCCCGGCTCGACCACATGCTTCATCTCGCGGTTCCACAGCGCAAGCGAGTCCGGGCGGATGGCGATATCGACCTGCTTCGTCTCGCCCGGTTTCAGGCTGATCCGGCGGAAGCCCGCCAGTTCCTTTATCGGGCGCGTGACGCTGCTGACCTCGTCGCGCAGATAGACCTGCACCACCTCGTCGCCCGCCATCTTGCCGCTGTTCGTCACGGGTACGCGCACGGTCACACCTTCTCCGGGGCGGATCGTCGCGTTCGACAGAGTCGGCGCGCCGAAGGTGAAGTCGGTGTAGCTGAGGCCGTAGCCGAAGGGGTAGAGCGGGGTCACCTCGCTGAAGAGATAACCGCGCCGCGCGCTCGGCTTCGCGTCGTAGAATACCGGAACCTGGCCCACGTCGCGCGCGACCGTGACCGGCAGCTTGCCGCCCGGATTGACGCGCCCGAACAGCGCATCGGCGATCGCGTTGCCCTGCTGCTCGCCCGCATACCACGCCTCCAGGATTGCGTCGGCATTGGCGGCGACGTTGGGATAGCTCGGCGGACGCCCATTGATCAGTACCACGACCACGGGTTTGCCCAGCGCCTTCAGCGCATCGAACAGATCGTTCTGCTGCCCGACTAGATCGAGGTCGGACCGATCGCCGAGATGTTCGTCGCCCCAGCCTTCGCGGCTGGTCTGCTCGGTGTCGCCGATAAAAAGCAGGATCGTGTCCGCATCCTTCGCCGTCTCGACCGCCTGCGCGATCATGCGCGCATTTTCCGCCGGGTCGCCGAGCTCGACCTCGTCTGCCCACCAGTCGTCGTTCTTGGTGACGACGACGCCGGGGCTGGTGACGATGTTGGCCCGGTCGCCGACGAGCGTGCGGATGCCCTCCAGTGGAGTCACCGGATCGCGCGGGATGCCGTAATAGCCGCCCAGTCGCGCGACGTCGGCATTGGGGCCGATCACCGCAATGGTAGGCTTCGCAGCCGTAGCCTTGGCAGGCAGGGCGAGGGGCAGCGCACCTTCGTTCTTCAGCAGCACCAGCGACTGTTCCGCCGCCTTGCGCGCCAGTGCGACGCCTTTCGGCCCGTTGGAGGCGAGCGCGGGCTTGGTGTCGGTGACGAAGGGCTGCTCGAACAGACCGGCATTGAACTTCATGGTCAGGATCTTGCGCACGGCATTGTCGATCCGTTCGCGCGAGACCTTGCCGTCCTTCGCCTGCTGCAACAGCGTCGAGAACGAGACGCCGTCGGGGAAATCGATGTCGACCCCGGCGTCCAGCGCGTAGCGGGCCGCCTCAGGCACATCGGCGGCGATATGGTGGCGGGTGACCATTTCCTCGATCGCGAAATAGTCGCTGACGATCGCGCCGTTGTAACCCCATTCCTTGCGCAGGATGTCGTCCAGCAGCCATTTGTTCGAATGGCTCGGAATTCCGTCGATCTCGTTGTAGCTCGCCATGACCGCGTCGATCGCGGTGCGGTCGATCACCTGCCGGAACGGGGGGAAGAAGATGTCGCGCAGCTCGCGTTCGCCCATGTCGGCAGGGCCGGTATTGGTCCCGCTCTGCGGCTGGCCGTGCCCGGTCATGTGCTTGAGCGTGGCCATGACATGCCCCGGCTTCAGCTTCGGGTCCTTGCCCACGCCTTGCAGGCCCTCGACCGCGGCCACGCCCATCTCGCCGACCAGGAACGGGTCCTCGCCGAAGGTTTCCTCGATCCGGCCCCAGCGGGGATCGCGCGCGACGTCGACCACGGGTGAGAGAACCTGGTGGACGCCGCGCGCCCGAACCTCGCCCGCGATGAGGGAATTGGCATCGCGAATGAGGTCCGGATTCCATGTGGAGGCGAGCCCGATCGGGATCGGGAAGCTGGTCGCATCGCGCGCGGCGAGGCCGTGGAGCGACTCCTCATGCGTCAGGACCGGGATGCCCAGCCGCGTGTTCTCGCGCGCCCAGGTTTGCAGCGCGTTCACATAGACGATGCTTTCCGCGATGCTGCGGGGCGGGGTGACGCGCGGGCTGCCTGCGCCCAGCTTGTCGCTCGGGCGGGTGAAGAAACCGAGGCCGTCGGGATAGCGCGCCGAAGCCTTTTCGGCATTGAAACTATAGTCGTCGTTCTGGATTTCCGCCTTCTCGAGCCAGATGCTGAGCATCTGCGCGACCTTCTCCTCCAGCGTCATGCGCTGGAGCAGGTCCTCCACCCGCTGCTCGACCGGAAGCGAGGCGTTCCAGTAGGGGGCATCCGGCATCGGCTTCGCGGCGGTTGTAGTGGCGGCAGCCTGCGCGATTGCAGGAGTGGCCAGAGGGCTGGCGAGAGCCAGCAGTCCAGCACCGGCGGCGAGCGCGGCGCGCTTCATGGTCAGCATCGAAATATCCCTCTCCCAGCTGGGCGAGCTTGACTGCACGGCCCCTTGTGGTAGCGCTACCATGATGAGGGTGAGAGGGGTTGTCAACCGACTTACGGTCGCATGCGCGATGATCGTCGCGACGTGGTGCCTCGTGTCGCCCGCAGCGGCGGAGGACGGTTACGATCTATGGCTGCGCTACTCTCCGCTGGAAGGGGAAGCACGCACCGCGCTCGACCGGTTCGATCCGGTGATCGTGCGGCCCGCCGGTGCGCACAGCGATACTGTCGACATCGCGGTAGCCGAGCTGGAGCGGGGCCTGTCGTCGCTTATGGAACGACCGCTCCACGCCGGCGGAACGGGCGCGATAGCGCTCGAATGCAATGCCGCGGTGGAAGGCGCGCGGGACGGTTACGATATCGCCGGCAGCGACACAGGCATCACGATCCGGTCTGGCAGCGACACCGGCTGCCTTTACGCTGCCTTCTCGTTGCTGCGGTATCTGTCGCTCGGCAACGATCCGCACGCCGTCGATCTGGCGTCCTCGCCCGCAATGCCGCTGCGCATGCTCGACCATTGGGACAATCCAGACGGCAGCGTGGAGCGCGGTTATGCCGGGCGTTCGATCTTCGACTGGTGGCACCTGCCCGAGGTGCTCGACCGGCGGATAATCGACTACGCGCGCGCCAACGCCTCGATCGGCATCAACGGCGTGGTCGTGAACAACGTCAACGCGAGCGCGCTGTTTCTCACACCGCGCTATCTGCCCAAGCTGAAGCGGCTGGCGGATGCATGGCGGCCCTACGGCATCCGCCTGTATATTTCCGCCCGCTTCAGCGCGCCCAGAGACATCGGCGGGCTTGCCACCGCCGATCCGCTGGATCCGGCGGTTCGCGCCTGGTGGAGGGCGCGCGCGGAAGCTATCTACGCGGCCATCCCCGATTTCGGCGGCTTTCTGGTCAAGGCGAACTCCGAAGGTCAACCCGGGCCGCAGGACTATGGCCGCACCCATGCCGATGGCGCGAACATGCTGGCGGCGGCGCTGGGCGAGCGGGGCACGGTGATCTGGCGCGCCTTCGTCTATTCGGCCGAGGACGAGACCGATCGCGCGAAGCAGGCCTACGAGGAATTCGCCCCGCTCGACGGGCAATTCGCGGACAACGTGGTCCTCCAGGTCAAGAACGGCCCGATCGATTTCCAGCCGCGCGAGCCCTTCCACCCCCTGTTCGGTGCGATGCCAAACACGCGGCTGATGCTGGAGGCGCAGGTCACGCGCGAGTATCTGGGGCAGGGCAGCGGCATCGCCTATCTCGCGCCTATGTGGACCGAGGTGCTGGGTGCGCAGACCGGGCGCGGCGGGACGGTTGCGCAAGTGATTGCCCATGGTGGGATGGCGGGGGTCGCCAATACCGGCTCCGCGCGCAACTGGTCGGGCACCGACTTCGATCAGGCGAACTGGTATGCGCTAGGCCGGCTGGCATGGGACCCGGCATTGGTGAGCGACGAGATCGCACGCGAATGGGCGGCGCAGACCTTCAGCCGCGATCCCGCCTTTCCCAACCGGGTGGTGCCGATGATGCAGCGCAGCCGACAGGCGGTGGTGGATTACATGACCCCGCTCGGCCTCGCGCACCAGATGGCGACCGGGCATCACTACGGGCCGGGTCCATGGGTATGCGATCTTGCCCGGCCGGAATGGAACCCGTGCTATTACAGCCGCGCCGACGCCGAGGGGATCGGCTTCGACCGCACCGCCTCGGGCAGCGACGCGCTCGCGCAATACGCGCCTGCCATCGCCGAAGGGTGGGAAGACCCGGCAGCGATGGACGAGGATTACCTGCTGTGGTTCCACCATCTGCCGTGGGACTTCGAAACCCGCTCGGGCCGACCGCTGTGGGACGAACTCGTCCACCGCTACGATCGCGGTGTTGCCGAGGTCGAGACGATGGCCCGAACCTGGCGGAGCCTGCGGCCCTATGTCGATCCGGAGCGATACCGCGCTGTCGCCGAAACGCTGAACATCCAGCAGCGCGAGGCCAAGTGGTGGCGCGATGCCTCGCTTGCCTACTGGCAATCGATCAACCACCTGCCGCTGCCTGCCGGAACCACGCCGCCCGAGCATGACCTGGAATATTACCGCGCGCTCGCCTTTCCCGAGGCACCGGGCCAATGAGCGCGCGCTTGCCGTGCACGGCGAAGGGGGCTTAAGGACTATGTCCATGGCGAGTTCCGTTTCCGCATCCGACGCCGCCGCCGCGCGACGTCAGCGTCCCTCCCGGCGTCGGGGAGGCGCGCCGACCATCGCCGATGTGGCACGCGAGGCGCGGTGTTCCCCGATGACCGTCAGCCGCGTGATCAATGGCGAAGGCAATGTCCGCGAGAAAACGCGCGACCAGGTGCAGGAGGCGATCCGCAAACTGAACTATTCCCCCAACCGTGCGGCGCGATCGCTGGCGGGCGGGGCGCAGTTGCGCATCGGGCTGATGTTCGACAACCCGTCCGCCTCCTATCTCAGCGAATTCCTGATGGGGGCGCTGGAAGAGGCAGGGGGGCGCGACATCCATCTCGAAGTCCAGAGCTGCGACAACGTACCCGACAGTTCCGTCCTGGTGCGCAATCTTGTCGAAGGCGGGGTGACCGGGTTCATCCTGCCACCCCCGCTATGCGACGATCAGAGCGTGCTGGACCTCATCACCGATGCGGGCGGGATCGCGATCGCGGTGGGGCCGGGCCGGGCGAGTGGATCGCACGGGTCGGTCATGATCGACGAGTTCCAGGCCGCCTACGACATGACGAAGCACATCATCGGCCTGGGGCATGAACGGATCGGCTTCATCATCGGCAATCCCGAACAGGTCGCGAGCGGCCGCCGCCTGAACGGGTTTCGCGCCGCGATGGAGGAGGCGGGGCTGAAGGTTCCCGGTCAGCTGATCGCGCAGGGCCAGTTCACCTATCGTTCGGGCATGATGGCGGCGGAACGTCTGCTGTCGCTGCCGACCCGGCCCTCGGCCATCTTCGCGTCCAACGACGACATGGCCGCGGCGACCGTCGCCATGGCCCACCGCCGGCATCTCGATGTGCCCAGCGACATCACGGTTTGCGGTTTCGACGATACCGATCTCGCCAGCTCGATCTGGCCCGAGCTGACGACGATCCGTCAACCGATCCGGCAGATGACCGCCTGCGCGGTCGAGATGATCGCGAAGATATCCCGCCGTTCCGGCAAGCGGGATCAGCCGGAGCAGGTGATGCTCCCCTATCAGCTGATCCGGCGCAATTCCGATGCCGGTCCCAGCCTCGCGACCAGTTACAACGACGGCAGAGACGATAAATGAGCGAGCGCGAGAAACCACGGCTGCGCAGCCGCGACTGGTTCGCCAACGAAGAGCGCATGGACATGACCGCGCTCTATCTGGAACGCTTCATGAATTACGGCGTCACGCCGGAGGAATTGCGCAGCGGCAAGCCGATCATCGGCATCGCCCAATCGGGCAGCGACCTAAGCCCCTGCAACCGCATCCATCTGGACCTGGCGAAGCGCACGCGCGACGGCATCCGCGACGCAGGCGGCATCCCGATCGAATTTCCCGTCCACCCCATCTTCGAGAACTGCCGCCGACCCACCGCGGCGATCGATCGCAACCTGCTCTATCTCGGTCTGGTCGAGCTGCTGAACGGCTATCCGCTCGACGGCGTGGTGCTGACCACCGGGTGCGACAAGACCACGCCGAGCCAGATCATGGCCGCGAGCACAGTCGACATTCCCGCGATCGTCCTGTCCGGCGGGCCGATGCTGGACGGTTGGCACAACGGCGAACTGGTCGGCAGCGGCACCGTCATCTGGCGTAGCCGCCGCAAGCTGGCGGCGGGCGAGATCACGCAGGAGGAATTCCTCGACCGCGCGACCGATAGCGCACCCTCCGCTGGCCATTGCAACTCCATGGGCACGGCGAGCACGATGAACGCGGTTGCCGAGGCGATGGGGATGAGCCTGACCGGTTGTGCCGCCATCCCCGCGCCCTATCGCGAGCGGGGGCAGTACGCCTATCGCACCGGCGTGCGGATCGTGGAAATGGTGCGCGAGGATCTGAAGCCCTCGGACATCCTGACGCGCGAGGCGTTCCTCAATGCGATCGCGGCGGTCAGCGTCTTGGGCGGATCGTCCAACGCGCAGCCGCATATCCAGGCGATGGCGGCCCATGCGGGCGTGCCTCTGCCGCCGGAAATCTGGCAGGAGCATGGGTACGACCTGCCGCTGCTGCTCAACATGCAGCCCGCCGGTGAATATCTCGGCGAGCGGTTCCACCGCGCTGGCGGCGTTCCTGCCGTGCTTTGGGAGCTGCTCCAGGCGGGCAAGCTGCACGGCGATTGTCTGACTTGCACCGGGAAGACGCTGGCGGAAAACCTAGAGGGGCGGGAGAGCCGCGACCGCGAGATGATCCGCGCCTTCGCCGATCCTTTGATGGAGAAGGCGGGTTACCTCGTCCTGTCCGGAAACCTGTTCGATTTCGGCATCCTCAAGACCTCGGTGATCTCGGACGAGTTCCGCGCGCGTTATCTGTCGCGGCCCGGGCAGGAGGGGGTGTTCGAGGCGCGGGCGATCGTGTTCGATGGCTCCGACGACTATCACCACCGGATCAACGACGCCGCGCTGAATATCGACGAGGACTGCATCCTGGTGGTGCGCGGCGCAGGCGTGATCGGCTGGCCGGGCAGCGCCGAGGTGGTCAACATGCAGCCGCCCGACGCGCTGATCCGTTCGGGCACCCAGTGGCTGCCGACGCTGGGCGACGGGCGGCAGTCGGGCACCAGCGACAGTCCCTCGATCCTCAACATCTCGCCGGAAAGCGCGGTGGGCGGGGGCCTCGCCTGGCTGCGCACTGGCGATATCATCCGCGTCGATCTGAACGAGGCGACTTGCAATGCGCTGGTCGAGGAGAGCGAGATCGAGCGGCGACTGGCGGAGGAAGATGCGCCGCCGATTCCAGCCAGCAACACGCCGTGGGAGGAGCTCTTCCGCGAGAAGACCGGCCAGCTGAGCGAGGGCGGGGTAATGGACTTCGCTCTGAAATATCGCGGGACGTCGCGGAAGCTGCCGCGCCATAACCACTAGCGCGCGTCGCCGGGGGCAGACCGACCTGCGAGGCAGAGCCAACCTCGCCGGAAGGGTCAGCTAGTGGCGGTCGCCGGAAGGCCGAGATCGCGACGCGCGGTGTGTTCGCGGATCACCGCCAGCATTCCTGCGTCGCTGTCGAAATTGCCATACCAGCCCTGCGGCTCGTGCGGCGGATCGCCCATATAGGCGTGGTCGCCATCGGCGAAACGGTAGTCGCCATGCGCCGCGCGCGCCTCGCCGTTCCAGGCCCAGAACCCGCTCCCCGCGATCGCCCCGCCGCTGCGCCAGCTATCTTCGACCGCGTCGTAGATCAGGCGGTAAAACCGCTGACGCCATTCGGTTTTCGCCGCCGGGTCGTAGCTTTCCCCGTCACGGGGGAAGCCGAATTCCTCCACGATCATCGGCTTGCCCAGGTCGCGCGCGAGTCCCTCGTGCGTTTCCAGATAGGCGGTCGTTTTCTCCTGAACCGTCGGCCAGGTCCCGGCCAGATCGTCCCCGTCGGCCCATTCCCAGTTCAACGGCCAGATATGCGCGGTGAGATAGTCGACATTGCGATGGGCGCGCAGCACCACCGCCTCCTGCCCGTTGCAGCCCTGCGTCCCCTCCTGACCCAGCGAAACCATGTGGTTCGGGGCGAGCGCGCGCAGCCGGGCAGCGGTGGTGTCGATCCAGTCGTAATAGGCTGCCTTGTTCCGTGCGATCGCCGCATCGCTTCCCCCTGCGCGCGGTTCGTTCGCGAGCTGCCAGGAAAAGATCGCGGGATCGTCCACATAGCGCCGCCCGGTGATCGAATTGATGCGCCCGACGACCCGCTGCAGATGCGTGTCGTAGAATTCGCGCGCGGTCTCGTTGGCGTAGAATTGCGCGGTGGCGTCGGCGAAGGCGGGCCAAGGATGTGCGGGGTCACCCATGTCAATATAGGTGCCGGTCGCGCGCCATAGCAGTGTCTGCAAACCGCCCGACCATTCCCAGAAATTGGAGAGCACCAGCACCGCGGTCATGCCGCGCTTGCCGATTTCCGCCATGGCGTAGTCCAGCCCTGCGAAGAGCGCCGGATTGGGGGAGCCGTCGGCGCGGGTGAAGCCCGGCTTGATCGAATGGTTCAGCGGCCCCTCCTCCGCGCTCGCCATGATCCGCAGGTTGTTGATCCCCAACGCCTGCAACCGGTCGAGTTCTCGCCGCAAACGCGCGCGATCCCCGTAATCGCTATCCGCGCCCAGCCAGGCGGCATACCACATGTTCGCGCCCATAACGCGATAGGGCTCGGCGTCGCGCAGGAAGGCGGTGCCGTTGCGGCCGACGAAGCCCGTCGCGGGAGCGGGCGAAACGATGCGGCCGCACCCCGCCAACGTCACTGCCATCGCGCTGTTGGCAAGAAGAGCGCGCCGCGAAACCTTCATTGCGCAATCTCCAACTCGAAGCCGGGCACCGGTAGCCCGCGCCCGTCGAACAGATTGACGATCGGCGCATCGGCCCAGGCATAGCGGACGCGCGTCGCCGGGCGACCGTCCTCCGCGATAATCAGCCGGTTGCCCTCGATCCGAGCAGGGGCGTAGCGACAGCTCTCCTGCCCCTCCCCGCACAGCTCCACGCCCAGCGGGTCGGCACCGCTGAAAACGACGAGCCCGTCCCTCAGACCGGTGAAGTTCACCACGATCTCGCCCGCAACGCGCGTGGCGGAAACGGGCATCGGCATCGCTTCGCCTTCGGCTCCCATCGCCAGCCGTTCGCCGACCTCGAGCTTGTTGGGCGGATGCAGCTCGTTCCAGGCGCCGAGGTCGATCGCGCTCGCGAGCGCGGCGTTCCCGTCGGCGGCCACCACGGCGCGCTCGGCCTCGCGGATCTCGGCCCATCCCGAAGCGCCGGGGCCTGCCCGCCGCTCACCGAAATCGGGCAGCTGAACCACCAGCATCCGCATCTGTTCGCCGAACTGCGCGCGCCAGCCCGCCAGCAGCGCGGTCAGGCGGTCGGCATAGCCCGGAATGCCCGCATCGCTCTCCCCCTGGTACCAGGCGGCCCCGGCGAAGCGCATGGGGCCGAGCGGCGCGATCATGCGGTTGTGCATCCCTCCGATCCCCGCGATCGTGTCCCACGGCGCGCGGGGCGGAGAGCCGCGCTCCTGCGCCACGGCATACTGCCAGCCATCGGCGAGCGGAATGGTCGCGCCGCCATCGACCGCGAAGTTCAGGCGCTCGGGCGCGCTCTGGAAACCGCCCGGTCCCCAACCGTTCGCGGCGACCACCAGCACTTCGTTGGACCCTTCGCGCAGGTAGCTGGCGGGCACGGCATAGTGGCGTTCCGTATCCCAGCTGAAGGTGTTGCCGACCGGCTTGCCGTTGACGAAGGTCATGTCGCCATCGTCGATGATGCCGATCGATAGCGTGCCGCCCGCCTTTGCCTGCTCCGGGGAGAGATCGATCCGCCGCCGCAGCATCACGTTGCGCGCCGGATCGGCGGCGAGGGCAGTATCCTGCCAGTCGGTCCATGGCGCGATCTTCGGCACGTCCTGCCACTCGATCGATGCTGGGTCGTTCCACGGCTCCGAGCCGCCATTATGCGCGCGCCACCAGTCTTCCCAGCCCGGAGCGAAGGCGACCGTCGCCCCCTGCGGGTCGGTGCCGTATTGCCGCAGCAGCGCCATCTGCTCCGCGCCGTAGAAGCGCTCCCCCGATTGCGGGGTGAGCCAAGCACGAATTTGCGATCCGCCCCAATAGGACCCGACCACGCCGATGGGGATGTCGAGATCGGCTCTCAGCTTCTGCGCCATGTAGAAACACGGGGCGGAGAAGGAGGGGACGACGTCGGGCGCGGACACCCGCCATGCCACCGGTGTGCCGAAGGTATCCTGCGGCACCGTTGCGGTGGCTTTGGGTATGGCGAGTATGCGCAGTTTCGGGTCGGCGGCACCGGCGATCCGCTGCGCGCCCATGATGGTCCGCTCGACCGGAAATTCCATGTTCGACTGTCCCGAACACAGCCAGACGTCGCCGACCAGGATATCGGTCCAGGTGGTCGAACCGCTCGGATCGGTCACCGTGAGTGTCAAACCGGTATCGTCCGCCTGCCGGGCGGGAAATTCGAGGTGAAAATGCCCCTGCGCATTGACCTTCGCGGTCGCCTTCGCCGTGCCGAGCGTAGCGGCAACAGTTTTGCCGGGCTGGGCCGTACCCGCGATGACGATCGGCTGCCCGCGTTGCAGCACCATGTGATCGCCATAGGCGGCGCCGAGCGTTGGAGCGGCGAGGGCTGGAGCAGCGGCGGCGAGCGTCGCGAGCGACGCGAAACCGGCCGCGACCCTCACGACAGCTTCGCGGGAGTTTGCGCGAAGCCCTTCATAGGGGCATCGAAAGCGAACAGCCCGCCCGCTTCGGGGAACGCCTTCATGTCGGCATCTTCCATGTTCTTGGTCGCGGTGGTGACATAGGCAGTTGCTAGGTCGCCACCGCCGAACGCCATTTTGGTCACGTCGCGCGCGGGGATCGCGATCTTCGCGACCAGCTTTCCGTCGGGCGAATAGCGCGCGACATGCTCGCCCCAGTAGAGCGCGGTCCACAGGTGATCCTCGGCGTCCACCACCGGGCCGTCGGGGAAGGCGTCGGGGAAATCTTCGCCGGTGTTCGCGAAGGGCCGCGCTTCGCCGACGCCCTCCTGCGTCAGGTCCGCGACCATAATCCGCTTGTTTGCGGTGTCGGTGAAATAGATGCGGTCCCCCTGCGCGCTGACCGCGGGACCGTTGGTGATGGTGATTCCGGACGGCCCGGCGGGGCGGATGTCGCCGCGATCGAACACGTAGAAACGGCCGCTCGCGCTGTCCTCTTCATCATCCATGGTGCCGAACCAGACGCGGCCCCACGGATCGGTGCAGGCATCGTTGAGCCGGTTGGTCGCACTCTCGCCGGGCACATCGCGCAGATGCTCGAACCGCTGGCTGGCGGGATCGAAGGTGTAGAGCCCGTCCTCCAAGCCGCACAGCAACAGGTCCCCGGTCGTCGGGATCGCCCAGCCGATCTGGCCCGGGGCCTCTGCGGCGGAATTGCTGCCGGTCGCGGGGTCGAAATGCCACAGCAGATGGCGCTTGATATCGACGAACCAGACGACTTGCCGGCGCGCGTCCCACAATACGCCTTCGCCCAGCTTGGCCTCGGCATCGAAAACCCGTTTCACTTCCGGCATTACCGCCATCCCGCATCCACCCAGTAATTGTGCCCGGTGCAATAGCGGGCGTCGGCGCTCGCCAGGAACAGTGCCATCGCCGCGATGTCCACCGGCTGGAGGCGCCCGTCGAGACATTGCGCCGCCACGATTTCGGCCTCGCCTTCCGGCGTGTACCACTTTTGCTGGCGGGGCGTCTGCACATTGCCCGGAATGATCGCGTTGACGCGGATATTGTCGCGGCCCAGCTCGCGCGCGAGGCTGCGGGTCAGGCCCTCGATCGCCGCCTTCGCCGTCTGGTAGAGAGTCAGATCCTCCAGCCCCAAATGCCAGCTGATCGAACCGAGATTGATGATACTGCCGCCACCTGCAGCCTGCATGGTGGGGGCGACCGCCTGCGCGGCGAAGAACTGGTGCTTCAGGTTCACCGCCATGCGCTCGTCCCAGTATTCGGGCGTCACGTCGGCGATCTTGTGCCGATCGTCGTTGGCGGCGTTGTTCACCAGTACGTCGCAACCGCCCAGCCGCTCCACGATCTCGCCGATCGTCGCGCCGTACTGGGCGACGTCGGTGATGTCGCAGTGGACGTAGGTCGGCGCGATTTCCGCATCACCGAGGCGATCGATCAGCGCCTGGCTAGGCCCGTCCTGCACGTCGAGAAACGTGACCGCCGCGCCCTGCCGCACGAAGCCTTCGACGATCCCCTCGCCGATGCCCGAGCCACCGCCACTGACGATCACCTTCTTGCGCACCAGACTTGGATAGATCGCCGCGTCTGTCTTGGGCTTCAAACTCACCTCCGCCATTCGGCCTGCCACTCCCGGAATATAATCATATTTATGCTTGTCTAGAAATCAGATCTTGTCGGCAAGCCCGCGCGCGGCGAGGCTGCGCATGAATTCGCCTATGCCCATCGTCCATGCGGGCGCATCGCGCGCGATGGTGACGGTGTTGGTCAGGGTGCCGATCCGCTCCGACCGGATGGTGACGACATCGCCCACCTTGTGCGTGAAGCCCGCCCCGGGGGTGTCGCGATCCTGAACCGGCGCGAATAGCGTGCCGCAGAACAGCACGAACCCGTCGGGATAGTGGTGCTCGGTCAGGCACTGTTCGACCAGGTCGGTCGGATCGCGGCTGATCTCGGCCATGACGTTGCGCCCTTCGAGGTGATAGCCCTCGGGCCCGTCGACGGTCAGTTCGACCTCCGCCTGGCGCACGTCGTCGAGCGTGTAGCCATCGTCGAACAGCCGGATGAACGGGCCGATCGCGCAGCTGGCGGTCGCGTCCTTCGCCTTGGACAGGAGGAGCGAGGAGCGTCCTTCGATATCGCGCAGGTTCACGTCGTTGCCCAGCGTCGCGCCGACGATCTCGCCCTCGGCGTCGCACACGATCACGACCTCGGGTTCGGGATTGTTCCAGTGCGAGTCCGACCGGATACCGATTTCCGAGCCTCCTCCGACGGAGGAAAGTACGGGGGATTTGGAGAAGATTTCCGCATCCGGGCCGATCGCCACTTCGAGATAGGGCGACCACATGCCTTCCTCGAGCAGCGCCGCCTTCAGCTCGCGCGCCTCCGCACTACCCGGGACCACTGCGCGGATGCCCGCGCCGATGCGTTCTTCCAGTTGCGAACGGATTTCGGACGCGCGCGCCGCGTCGCCCCGGGCGCGTTCCTCGATCACGCGTTCGATCGCGGACACCGCGAAGGTCACGCCGCTCGCCTTGATGCATTGCAGGTCGATCGGCGAGAGCAGCGTCCACCCTTCGGGAAGGCCGTCCTCCACCGGGCCGATGTCTTCTCCGCCGTCGAAGTCGCGGCGGGCGATCGCACCCGACACGCTGGCCGCCCGAGCGGTGATGTCGAAAATCCGCCCGTCGCGGATCGCGATGACGACCGGCCCCTCCGGCCCGTCCGCCCGGCCGATGAAGCGGCCCGAACGATAATCCTGCGGCAATAGTTCCATGATCCGGTTGACCGGCATATGCTCTTGTCCTCTCCCTTGATAGCGCTACCATAAGAAGGCGGCAGCGCGGGAGCAAGCGCAAAGACCGCCGGATCGGGAGAGAGCAGAATGGGTAAGGCGAGGGCACTTCGCAGCGCGGTGCTGGCAATGGGACTGATCGGCGCGCCGGTCGCGGCGGCACCGACCGCCTATTTCGATTCGGTTTCCTACCGTGCGCTGGAACCGGCGCCGGATGTCCCAGCCGGAGAATTTCGCAATCCGATCCTCCCCGGTTTTGCACCTGACCCGTCCATCGTGAAGGTCGGTTCGGACTTCTACCTCGTAACTTCGACTTTCAGCTGGTTTCCGGGACTGCCGATCTATCACAGTACCGACCTCGTTCATTGGCGACAGATCGGGAATGCGATCGACCGGACGGGCATGGTGGACTTCGCCGGGCTGGGCACCAATCGCGGCCTGTTCGCCCCCGCGATCAGCCATCACGACGGGATGTTCTGGATCGTCAACACCTGCATCGAATGCGGCGGGAACTTCGTGATTACCGCCGAAAACCCCGCAGGACCGTGGAGCGATCCGGTCTTCCTCGACTTCGGCGGGATCGATCCCTCGCTGGTGTTCGAACCCGACGGGTCCGCCTGGATCGCCTATAACGATGCCCCGGCGGGTGAGCCGCGTTACGAGGGACATCGCGCGCTCTGGCTCCAACGCTTCGACGCGAAGGCGATGAAGATGCTGCCCGAACGACACCTGCTGGTCGATGGCGGCGTCGACCCCTCGACCGATCCCGTGTGGGCGGAGGGTCCGCATATCTACCGCGTGGGCGACTGGTATTACCTGATGGCCGCCGAAGGGGGCACGGCGGACCAGCATTCGGAAACGATCTATCGCTCGCGTACTCTTACCGGCCCCTACGAACCCGGCCCGGACAATCCCATCCTGACCCAGCGCGACCTGTCGCCCGATCGCCGGGACCGGGTCGAGGCGACAGGGCACGCCGACTTGGTGGAGCTCGACGACGGTAGCTGGTGGGGCGTGTTCCTCGCCACTCGGCCTTTCGCCGGCCAATCGACCCTGCTCGGGCGCGAGACGTTCCTGCTGCCGGTCACATGGGAAGGCGGCTGGCCTACCTTCCTGCCCCACGGCAAACCAGTGCCATTGCAGCTGGCAGCGCCCGATCTGCCACGATCCGAAGCCACCGACTGGCGCGAATGGCGCGAAGAATTCACCGCGCCCCTGTCCGACGCATGGATCGGATTGCGTACGCCGGACACGATGCAGCGCTGGCTGGTCGAGACAGGCCGAAAAGGGCGGCTCGCTCTCATTCCTTCGACCGAACCAGCCGGAGGGCTGGGCAAGCCAACTTTCGTAGGTCGACGCCTGCTACACGAGAACGCCGCGTACGAAACCCACCTCGATTTCGCGCCCGGTAAGGAGGGCGATTTCGCCGGACTGCTGGCACTGATGGACGAATCCCACTTCCTCGCCTTCGGACGAGAAGGGGATGCGATCGTCGCGCGCATCCGCAGTTCGGCGGACCAGGACGAGCGCGGCGAGCTGGTCGCATCCGCACCCTATCGCGCGAGCGATCCGCTAGACCTGAGAATGGAGATTGGAGGCGGCGAGGCGCGGCTCGAATGGCGCAAGGCAGGTGAAGGTCGCTATGTGGAGCTCGGCGCGCCGATCGATATCGAGCCGCTCGCGACCATCCATGCGGGGCTGTTCACCGGGCTCGTCGTCGGCCCGTACGCCGTCAGCGCGGAGTGAGCAGATAGACCGCCGTGTCGCGCGGGGCGACGCGTACCGAGAGAGGGGTGTCGGTCGCTCCCGCCTGTTTGCCGGTCCAGGCGTCGACCAAGGTGTAACTGCGCTCGCCGAATTTGGGATCGCGGCCCGTCATCGCGTCGTTCAACTCCCCGTTCGCCCAGTCGATGGCGATCTCGCGCGCGGTGTCGGAACGGTTGAGGACCCCGATCGCCCAGCGGTCCTGCGCCAGCGGCTTCGCCCAGATGCCGGTCTCGGGCGTGCCGCGCCAGAGAAATCCCGGAATGCCTAGCGGATCCTGATCGATCGCGACGATCCGGGGATTGGCCAAAATATCGCGGATCGGATCGGTCATCCCGACGACATCCGTGCCCATGATCAGCGGCGCGGCGAGCATCGCCCACATGGCGAAGTGCGACCGGTTCTCCGCCAGCGTCGGCAGGTTGCCGACCTCCATCATGTCGGGATCGTTCCAGTGGCCGGGGCCGGCATAGGCGCGCAAGGGCCGCTGCTTGTCGAGGATCGGCAAGATGCCGAGGCTCGACCAGCTGCCATGGCCCAGCTCGCAGTTCCAGCAATTGGTAATGTCGCCAGTCGTGCGCCAGAGCTGGCCGTAGTCCTTCGCCCACAGCCATGGTTCGTTATCGCCCCATTCGCAGATGGACAGGATCATCGGACGCCCGGTGGCGGCGATGGCGCGGGCCATCGTGCCATAGGCTTCCCGTGGGTTGCGCTGCGCAGGGCCGGTGCCGGTCGCGCACCAGTCGTACTTGATATAGTCGACGCCCCAGCGCGCATATTGCGCCGCATCCTGGAACTCATGGCCCTGGCTCCCGGGCCGTCCTGCACAGGTCGTCGCGCCCGCGTCGGAATAGATGCCGAATTTGAGGCCGCGCTCGTGCAGATAATCGCCCAGCGCCCGCATGCCGGAGGGGAAGCGCTTCGGATCGGGCTGGATAAAACCCTGACCGTCACGCTCGCCGTGCCAGCAATCGTCGAGATTGACGAAGGTATAGCCCGCGTCGCGCAGTCCCGATGCGACCATGGCATCGGCGGTGCGCTTGATCAGTTCCTCGTCGATCTCGCAGCCGTAGTGGTTCCAACTGTTCCACCCCATCGGTGGGGTCGCGGCGAGCATGGGGGCCTCCTGGGCCGCGACCGGTGGCACCGTCGCCAGGGAGGTGCTCGCCGCGACCAGAACGCCGAACGCGGCGAGCGCGCGCATCAGTTCGCCTTGAAGATATAGACCGGTCCGATATCGACCGACTGGGCCGCGCCGGCGAAATGCAGCGCAAGCCGCGCCTGACCGGCCGCAAATGCCCTGGTCGCCGTAGTTTTGATCCGGATCAGCTGCCATTTCGGGCCAACGGAGAACGCATTCTCGCCGAACCCGTCATAGGGCGGCTCGCTGCCTTGAACGCGCATCTCGATCCTTGCCTTGCCATCGGGCGTTTGCGCGCTCTCGGTCTTGGCTGCGATCGCTATCATCAGCTGGTCGCCCGCCGCGATCGGCGCGTCGATGGGAATCGCGGTCGTCAGATCCCATGGGTTCGCCCCGGCCGCCGGGGCGGTAAAATTGGTCGACTTGCCCAACCAGATGGTGGGGTCGTCCCTATTCTCGAACGTGCCTGTGGCGGCGGAGTTGCTCCAATTGCGGGTCGCGGGATCGTTGATCAGCGTGCCCGAGCCCTTGAGCGCGTCTGGCACGGCCGGCTCGGGCGCGGTCTTGGTTACCTTCTCCGTGGTTACGATCGACGGCGCGCCTTCTATGACGATCGCCTGACCGATTTCGATCACTTGCTTCGCACCGCCCAGCTGCAGCACGACGTTGGCGACATCCTGCGCCATGTTGCGATCGGCGACGCCGCTGACCTCGTACCAGTCCCAATCGGAACCGATCTTTACGGTCGCATCCCCGAACCCCGGATAGGGGGGCGAGTTCTGCTGGAACCGTACACCGATCACCCCCTTGCCGTCGGGCGTTTCGGCCGAAATGGTACGGGCGTAGAAGCCGACGGTCATCGTCTGGCCGCGCTCTATCGCGGCGGTCAGCGGGATGGTCGTTTGCGCTTCCCACGGGTTGGCCGGCTTGCGCTCGACAGCGTAGCGCCGCGCCGCGCCGCCGCCGGGAATGGCCGCATCCTTCACCACCTCGGTCTTGAAATCGCCCTGGGTATTCCAGTCAATCCGGGTCGGATCGTTCACCAGATGGCCGGGCAATTGGTCGTCGAGCTGCTGCAGCGTCGCATTGGCCTGCTTGGGGTAGCTCGCGGCCATTTCCCGGCGATCGGCCTCCGATGAAGCAGGTTCCTTCAGTCCGATCGCACCGAGCATGCCGGGGAGCCAGCGATCCGCCCCGCGATCGTACAGGGGGAACGTGTTCGCGTAGGCCCACTGGCACATGTCGATGCCCGCCGGGGCAAAGGTATCGTGAACCGCCCTAGCATAGGCGACCCGCTGATCGAGCGGAATGTTCGCCTCGTACGCGCCGGTTTCGCCCATGAAGGGAACCGTCCCGGTGCGCTCCTCGAAAGCCTTCACCTTGGCGAGGTCGTCCTGCAACCGCTGCCGGTCGGCTGGGTGCCGTAGACGCGGCCCACGGGCGGGATATTGGGCCCGGCCCAGCTCGCTCCCTGATGGGTGAAGTCGAACGGTTCATAGTAATGGAACGTCGGATAGACGTTCGGATCGTCGGGCAGCGTCAGGGTCTTGAGCGAGTCGATCCCGCTCCAGCTTTGCCCGCCATAGATCACCGGCCTATCGGGATTGGTTTCGCGCACGACCGCCAGCGCCGGGTCGAGCACCTGGCGCAGATTGCTGTCGTCGAACTTGTCGTGCGGCTCGTTCTCGATCTCGAACCACAGCGTATCGTTCGGGTAGTCCTTGAATGTCTCGGCGATCTGGCGCCACACCCCGGTATGCCAAGGCTGGGTCTGGAGAGGCGTGGCGTAGATCGGCTCGAAATGATGGCTGTTGAGGATGACCTTCAGCCCTGCTGCCTGTGCCTGATCGACGGCGGTCTTGACCTGCTTCATCCAGGCAGGGTCGATGGTGTAGGGCGCACTCGACATGCTGCGCTGGTCCCAGCGAACGGGCATACGCACGGTGTCGAATCCCGCCGCCTTGATCCGCGCGAAATCGCGTGCGGTCACCGCGCCGTTGCCAAGGTCGTGATCCTTGGACACCTCGAACGTGTTGCCGATATTCACGCACGCTCCGATCGGTAGCGAGCGGTCCTTGGCGGCGGCGGGCAGGGTAATGGCGGCAACGCTTGCGGCCAGCGCGAACTTCCAGGTCTTCATCATTCTCTCTCCCCTTTTTGGTAGCGTTACCATGCCATCGCGCGGCTCTGCAAGACGCTCTGCGGGCCGTTAGCTGCCGCCTGTCAGGATGCTCGCGATGAACCGTCGAATCCGACTGTCCCGCTCCGGCGAGGGCGAGCCGGTGACGCCGCGCGCATGCAGCGGGATATGGTCGGCGCTTGCGGGGGCGTCCGCTGCGAAAACCATATGCTCGAACCATGCACGCCAGGCCTCACGCTGCGGCTCCGGCCGGTCTCGGATTGCCAATATGGCGTGGACCAGGGCCACGAAACCGCCACCGTGCGGAGTATCGTTATGCCAGTAATTGACGAGGATGTTCACCGGATCGCGGGCTGCGACGTGATGCCACCACAGTGTGGGGATGTAGATCGCGTCGCCCGGCTCCAGCTCCGCGAAGGAAGCACGCTCCAGCGCATGCTCGAACCGCGGATAGGTCTCCATATCGGGCGCCAGCGGATCGACCATGCTGACGGGTTGACCAGCCAGCGTGACATCCAGCGGCCCGACGTAGAGATCACCCACCGCGTCCGGTGGAAAAAGGGTGAAGCGGCGACGACCGAGGGCGACGACCGCAAAATTGTCCGACAGGTCGAAATGGGTCGAAACCTGCGTCGCGTTGCCGAGCCAGACCCGCGTCGTCGCGCCGGTCGCGGTCCCTGCGAAGAGAAAGGGGTTCGCCTCCTCCAGCCCCGGCGTATGGACCGCCGCTTCGGCCGCGCCGGCATAGACCCCCATCGGCTCGTCTTGCATTGCCAGTTCGCGCAGATGCGCGGCAACCTGAGCTATCGTTCCCTGCCGCCGCTGGAAGTTGAAACCGCGCATGTCGGGGGCGTAGAAGAAACGTCCGCGTTCCTGCGGCGGGGCAAGCATCACGTCGGTGGGCACGCCGCTGTCGAGACGTTCGAGGTAGGAGAGGGCCTCTCCGACATCGTCGCGCCCGGCAGCGACCAGCGGCCACTCGCGGGCAACGCCGCGCATGACCACCGGGCGATACGAGGGGGCCACTTCGCGCTCGAACGCCTCGCGCGTGGTGGGGGCGGGGATTTCCTCGATCTGATCCATGAGCGAGAGCTTAGCAGCGCAGCGCTGCTATTGGCAGGGCAGAGACACCTCCGCGTCGGTGCCCAACCGGACCTCGCCAATCGCGTAATCCGCTTCCCCGGTCGTTTCGAGCACGAACGGCTTCATCAGGCTCGCCATGGGCGCGCCGCGCTGGCGCAGGCATTTGAGGGGAATGCCGAAGCGTACCCAGCCGGTGCCCGCGGTCATCGGCAAATTGACGAACGCCTCCTTGCCATCGCCCCCAGCCGCACCGATCCGCGCCGCGTCCGGTGCATCCCACACCTTCAGCGTGACTAGCATCGAGACCTCTGCATTGGTTTCCTTGTCGAGGTTGACGGGGTCGAAATTGCGGAGCGCGACCTGGGCCGTGCCGCCCGATATAGCAAAGCGGCGCCCACCTTCCTGTTTCAGATAGTCGGTCGCCGTGACTGTTGCCCTGCCGCCCAGCGCCGCAGCGGGTACGGTGGTGATGCGCGTTTCCTCTCCGGTCCCGGTGCCGCCGACGAGCAAAGACCAGCTCGATGCAGGCTGACCGCCGGAGAACCAGACACGCGAATCCCCGGCCGAGCCGACGGCTACTTCGGCAAGCGGGGTCCACGGCTTCGCGCTACTGGCGTAACTCAGGCCGAAGCCGCGATCGAACAGCGCCCCATCGGCGATGTCCGGCGTACGTGGCCAGCGGGCCGGCAGCGTTCCGGTGAAATCATGGCGCGGATTGCCCGATGCGTCGGCGATCAGCACGTCGGCGAGCCCTTCGCCCTCGCTACCCGGAAGCCAGGTAACGACGAAGGCATCCGCCGTATTGAGCGCCGGATTGACGTAGAGCGGACGCCCAGTGATCATCACCGCGACGACCGGAATACCCTGCGCCTTAAGCTTGCGCATCGTCTCGTAAGGCCCGGTGAGCGCGGCATCGAGCGCCAGCGTCGCGCGGTCGCCCTGAAATTCGGCATAGGGTTTCTCGCCAAAGATCACGATCGCCGCGTCGGGCTTCGTCGAATAGCTGCCATCGGCCGACATGACCGCGCTGCCGCCGCCCGCCTCGACGGCGTTCTTCAACCCCGTCCACAGCGAGGTGGCGCCCGGAAATTGCGAATTGTCGAGCCCGGTGCCCTGCCAGCTGATGGTCCAACCGCCCGACTGGCGGGCGATATCGTCCATCCCCTCGCCCGCGACCAGCAACCGACCGCCCGGCTTGATCGGCAGGACACCCTGGTTCTTGAGCAATACCAGCGATTTCCTCACCGCCTCGCGCGCGATGGCGCGGTGTTCGGGAGAGCCGAGCCGGCCCCATTCGCCCGACAGTGGGCGGCTGGACGGCTTGCCCGCATCGAACACGCCGAGCCGCGCCTTTACCCGCAGGATGCGCATGACCGCGTTGTCGATTCGTTCCATCGGGATGGTGCCCGCCTTCGCCTTCGCCAGAAGGTCGGTGTAGATCGGCTTCCAAGTGTCTGGGGCCATGTACATATCGACCCCGGCCTCCAGAGCCTGAGGACAGCTGTCGTTGCTGCAGCCTTCGACCTGACCATGGGCATTCCAGTCGGTGACGATGAAGCCCCCGAAATCCATGCGGTCTTTCAGCACGCCGGTCAGCAGGCTCTCATTTCCGGTCATCTTGCGGCCTTGCCAGCTGGAGAAGCTGGCCATTACCGTCGCCACGCCGTTCTCGATCGCCGGGCCGTAGGGGACACCGTGAACGTCTCGCAGTTCCTCTTCGCTGATCTGGGCATCGCCCTGATCGACGCCGTTCTTGGTGCCGCCATCGGCCAGAAAGTGTTTGGTAGAAGCGATCACGTAAGGTCCGGCCAGCAGGTCCTGATTATCGGGCGCCCCCTGCAGCCCGCGGACCATCGCGCCGACATAGGACGCGACCAGTTCGGGATCGGACGAATATCCCTCGTACGCACGGCCCCAGCGCCAGTCCTGCGGCACGGTGACGGTCGGGGCGAAGGTCCATTCCTGGCCCGTCACGCGGATCTCCTCCGCCGTCGCGCGACCGATCGTCTCGATCAGGGCGGGGTCGTGCGCCGCGCCGAGCCCGACATTGTGTGGGAAGAGAGTGGCACCGATGATGTTCGAGTTTCCGTGAACCGCGTCGATACCCCAAATCACCGGGACTCCGACCCCGCCATCGCTTGTGTCTACTGACGCGGCGTAGAAATCGTCCGCCGCCTTCAGCCAGGCGGGCGGGGGGGCCAGATCGTCGCCATACGGCCCGCTGTTCCCACCGACCAGGATCGACCCGAGATTGTATCTCTTCACCTCGTCGGGCGTGACGCAGCACAGATCGGCCTGAACGAGTTGGCCGATCTTTTCCTCCAGCGTCATCCGCGCGAGGATGTTTTCGATCATCGTTTCCTGCGCGGGGGGGGTTTTCACCGGGTAGGTATATGCCGGCCATTTGGCCGGATGCGCGATCCCTGCGCCGAGCGCTTCAGCCTGGCCCGCCAGCTCGGCGCCAGCGGGTAACGCGGTGGCGCCCGGCGTGGTTGCGCAGGACGCGAGAAGCCCGGCGACGAGGCACAGGGGTGCCATGGAGCGGCGATCGATCATTTTCCCTCCCGAAGAATCCGCGCCGTTGTCGTGCGCGATTGTGAGCGCTACCATGCCCTCGGCGACGTGACGGATGCAAGCACAGAATTCGTCGCCAAGGGGGAGAGGTAATGCGAAAGATCCTATCCGCGCTGTTCGCGGCAGCCATCGGACTGACGGCGGCTGTCGCGGCCCACGCAGGCGAAGTGCGGCAGGTACCGCATGGCATGATCGTCACTACTGATGACGGCGCGCAGGTCCGCGTGCTCGCCTATGCCGACGGGACGTTCCGGGTGACTGTAGGCGACGACCTGCCGGGCGGACCATCGACGCCTATGGTAGTGGCGCAGTCCGACGGCGATCCCGCTTTTTCGCGGGACGAGGGCACGGCCCGGCTGGCGACGGACCGATCGCAGGCGATCGTAAGCCTGGCCGACGGAGCGCTGCGGGTGCTCGACGCTGGCGGCAAGGTGTTGCTCGACGAATACGCTCCCGCGCGGACGATCACGCCCGTCACCCTGGAAGGGCAAACCTGGTACGCCACGCGGGCCCAGTTCAATCGCGGAACGGACGAAGGGCTGTTCGGCCTAGGACAGCATCAGAACGGACAGATGAACTACAATGGCGAGGACGTCGAACTCGCCCAGCATAACATGGCGATCGCCATACCTTATCTGCTGTCGACCCGCGGCTACGGCATATTGTGGGACAACGCGTCGATCACCCGTGTAGGCGATCCCGAGCCGTACGAGCAGCTCGATCTGGGCTGGGACGCCCGGTATTATCTGGGCGACCGGTTGGCCGTAAGCCGTAGGGAACCGGTGATCGACTATCAATATCTCGAGGATCAGGACAAATGGCCCGCGGCGGCCAAGGCAGAGACGACGGCCGCGACCACGGGGCAGAATACGCAAGGTAATGCCGTGCAGACGCAACGCGTCGTGTGGACCGGCACCTTCACGCCCGACAAGAGCGGCGTGCACAAGTTCCGCCTGTATTCGTCCAGCTACGCCAAGGTCTTTGCCGATGGAAAGCTGGTGCTCGATCGCTGGCGGCAGAACTGGAACCCCTGGTACCACAATTTCGAACTTGGCCTGACGAAGGGGCAGGCGGTGAAGCTGCGCGTCGAATGGGAGCCGAACCAGGGTTATATCGAGCTGGAACACGCCGATCCGCTGCCTGATGCCGATCGCCATTCTGTCAGTTTCGCCTCCGAAGCTGCCAAGGCGATCGATTACTATGTCGTACCGGGCGAGACAATGGACGCTCTGGTGGCGGGCTATCGCCGCCTGACAGGCCAGGCGCCGATGATGCCGCGCTGGGCCTACGGCTTCTGGCAGTCGCGCCAGCGCTACCAGACGCAGGACGAGCTGCTTGGCGCGATGAAGATGTACCGGAATGCCGGCATCCCGATCGATAATATCGTGCAGGATTGGTTCTACTGGCCGGAAGATCAATGGGGCAGCCACGCGTTCGACCCCGAGCGTTTCCCCGATCCGCAGGGCATGGTGGATGCGGTCCATGCGATGCATGGGCGGATCATGATCTCGGTCTGGCCGAAATTCTATCCCTGGACCGACAACGCCAAGGAACTGGGGTCCAAGGGTTATCTCTACCAGCGCCCGTTGGAGGCAGGCCAGAAAGACTGGGTCGGCTCCGGATACGCCAACACGTTCTACGATCCCAATACGGGCGAGGCGCGAAATATCTATTATAGTCAGATGGCCGAAACGCTGGTGCCGAAGGGGTTCGACGCGTGGTGGATGGATGCGACGGAGCCGGACTGGCATTCCAACCTTTCGGTCGAGAAGCGCGCCTACCAAATGTATTCGGCCTCCACCGACACGCCGGGTCTCGCGATCTTCAACTCCTACCCGCTAGTCCATGCCGAGGGCGTTGCCGAGGGCCTGCGCAAGTCGCAGCCCGATACGCGGCCTTTCATCCTGACGCGCAGCGGCTTCGGCGGAGTCCAGCGCGCATCTGCCGCGCTATGGTCGGGCGATGTCGCCGCGCGGTGGAGCAATCTGCGCGAGCAGGTCAGCGCGGGTTCCAACCTCTCGATCTCGGGCGTTCCCAACTGGACGCACGATATCGGCGGCTTCGCGGTCGAAGATCGCTATTCCAAGGAAGTGCCCTCGGCGATGCCCGAATGGCGCGAGCTGTACCTGCGCTGGTTCCAGTTCGGTGCCTTCACTCCGCTGTTCCGCAGCCATGGCGAATATCCCTATCGCGAGACGCCCATCATTGCGAAGGACGATCCCGCGATGATGCAGGGCCTCGTCCACTATCATCGGCTGCGTTATCGCCTGATGCCGTATATCTACACCATCGCGGCGGGAACGCATTTCGACAGCGGCACGATGATGCGCCCGCTGGTGATGGACTTCGAAGCCGACCGGAAGGCGTGGAACGTGGACGACGAATACATGTTCGGTCCCGCCTTCCTCGTCGCGCCGGTCACGCAGTTCGAGGCGCGCTCGCGCGAGGTTTATCTGCCCGCGGGCAGCGATTGGTATTCGGTCCTGTCGGGCCAGAAGGTCGCCGGGGGACGGACTGTCACCGCACAGGCACCGCGCGAACGCATGCCGCTGTTCGTGCGCGCCGGGGCGATCGTTCCGATGGGGCCGGACGAGCAGTGGACCGGCGAGAAGCCCCAGGGTCCGCTGACCGTCCACGTCTTCGCCGGAGCGGCCGGCGCGTTCACGCTCTACGAGGATCAGGGCACCGACATGGGCTACGAGCGCGGCGAGTTCGCGCGGATACCCCTGTCGTGGGACGACGCCTCGCGGACCTTGACCATCGGCAAGCGCGATGGGCGCTTCCCCGGCATGGCAGCGAATCGCAATATCACGGTCGTCTTGCATGACGGCACAAGCGATGGGCCGGTTCTGGACGAAAGCGAAGGCAGGCGGATATCATACGTCGGCGCGGCAGAGAAGGTACGCTTTTAAGGACGGAGCCTGTCGCGCCGCGATTGGCCGGTCCAACGCGCGTCCGGCGCGAAGGGGCGCTGGTCAGTCGCGCGCTGCCAGTGCTAATCTGCCCAGTGCAATGGCGCCGGTAATCCCCGCATCGTCACCCAGCTCCGGCGCGACCACGATGTCTGCCAGATCGCGATCATAATAGGCGAGGTATCCGGCCAGCGACTGCCGCGTGGCTTCGCGCAGGTCCTCGATCAGCCCCGGCGCCTTCATAACGCCGCCGCCGAAGATCATCACCTCCGGCATGTGGAATTGCGCGATCGTTGCGGCGAGGTGGCCCAGATAGTCCGCTATCAGTCGGGTGGCTTCGGGGTCGGCGAGTTCGCTCAGATCCTTGCCCCAGCGGGTACGAATGGCAGGCCCGCTGGCCAGACCTTCACAGCAGGCACCGTGATAGGTGCATGATCCGGGGAACGGGTCGCGCAGGGCATCGCGCGGTGGCCGCAGATGCCCGGTTTCGTAATGGCTGAGGCCGGCGATTGGTCGCCCATCTTTCACCACGCCAGTTCCGACTCCGGTCCCGACCGTGGTGTAGGCGACGACGTTGTGGCCCCGACCCGCACCCGCAATCGCTTCGCCCAGTGCAGCGCCGTTCACATCCGTGTCTATCGCCATGGGCACGCTGAACCGGGCGAGAACCTGGAGGAAGCTTGCCCCCTGCCAACCGGGCTTCACGGTGGTCAGGAAGGTTCCGTAGTCCGGGCGCGCCGGATCGATTCCGATCGGCCCGAAGCTCGCGATCCCGAAGGCCTCGATAGCGCCATGTTCCGCCGCCGCGCGCTCGAACCATTCGGCGCAGGCGGGCAGAGTGACGGATGGATGTCCAGTGTCGAGCCGGGTGCGTGCAAGGATTGCGCCGTCCTCGCGGGCGATGGCGAGCACGAATTTCGTGCCGCCGGCCTCGATCGCAGCGATCAATCCCATTGGACCTTCCGATACAGGCTAGGATGCGGTCGTTCGCGAAGGCCCACAGGTCAGTCCGCCCGCCGCACGCGCCCGCAACGCGGGGTTTCGATCGATCCGTCCGACAGATAGCGCTCGACCGCATCGACATCGATACCGCCCGATCCGACCGACTTACCGTCCGCGAAACCGGTGAACCCGTCTCCACCCGCGGCGAGGAAGTTGTTCACCGCCACGCGATATGCGCGGTCCGGGGCGACCGTTTGACCATCGATCCGGAATGCGGTCACCCGGCTACCGATGGGTTGGCCCGGCGTCACCAGATAGCTCGCATTCGCGGAAGGGACCAGCAGCGTGCCGCAGACCTTGCTCGCGTCCGCGTCGCAGAACTGGCTTTCGAGGATAGCGGTCAGTTGCGCACCGGTCAGCTCGAGGATTTCGACCGAATTGCCGAAAGGCTGCATGGAGAAAATCTCGCCATATGTCAGCGTGCCATCCGCGGCAGCGTCGAAATTGGTGCGTACCCCGCCCGAATTGATGAAAGCCACGTCGGCTCCGTCCGTGGAGCCCGCCCTCGCCGAGAACAGCTGTGCATCGGCAATGAAATCCTCGGCCGCCCCGTCCATGCAATCGGAATCGCGTTCGGTATCGGTGCCTGCAAAAACCGTACCAACGGCCCGGTTGCCTACAGGACCGATCGCTGCCGCATATCGATCGACGATCGCGGCGACTTTCGCTTCCTTCGGCAGGTCCGCGGGAACGGGTATGTTCTTCGCGTCGATCGACGCCACCCGCTTCGTCGCCGTGTCGAAACGAAGATCGATATCGGTAACGAAGGCGGCGTATCGTCCGGCGCTGGTCAGCGTGCGGACCGTGCCGTCTGGCGCCGTGATACGACAGGCATAGGCCTCGTGCGTGTGGCCCGAGATGACGAGTCCGATCGACGGATCGAGCCGGTCGGCGATGTCGACGATCGGGCCGGTGAGTCCGGCGCAACCTTCGGTCTGGAAACGGTCCGTTACATCGCCGCCCTGATGGATCAGCAGGACGATCGCGTCGGCTCCCTGCGCCTTCAGCCCGGCGGCGAAGCGGTTTGCCGCCTCCGCCTCGTCGGTAAAGCGATAGCCGCGCGTGCCGTCGGCCGACGTGAGGTTGCCGGTTTCCTTCAGCGTCAGTCCGATGAACCCGATGCGGATATCGCCGAAGCTGCGCATGGCGGAGCCGGGAAAAAGCGCCTGCCCCTTATCGTCCACCGTGTTGCCCGCGAGGTAGGTGAAGCCGGCACCTGCGAACGGCTCGAGCGCGCAAGGCTGTCGTGCGGTATACTGTTCGCATCCGCCGGCCTGGATTCGTTGCAGTTCCTTGATCGAGCGGTCGAACTCGTGGTTTCCGACCGATGCGAGATCGAGTTTCATCGCGGTGAGCGCCTTCACGGTGGGCTCGTCCAGATAGTATGCGGAAATGAGCGGACTGGCACCGATCAGATCGCCTGCGGCCACCGTAATCGTCTGCTCGTGGTCTTGGCGCAGCTGTTCGAGGCGGGTCGCAATCTGCGCTCCACCGCCCAGCACGCTTGTCTGCTCCCCGCCGTCGTCATCGCGGTAGCGCAGCGCGCTCTGCGGCGCCTCCAGATTTCCATGGAAGTCGTTCAGGGCGAGCAGTTGGACGTTGGTCATGGGGCCGGGCCGGGAGCCGGGACCGGTCGCACACCCCGATAGGCCCACTGCCATCGCGAGCGCAGACAACAGGCGGGTTGGGAAGGTAAGACGGATCATCGGCGAGACACCTGCTGTGACATCCACGGAAGAAAGCCTCGTCTCTACCGTGACATGCCGGCGCGACAAAGAAAAACGGCGGCCTCCCGAGGGAAGCCGCCGTATTCGAGCCCGGCGAACCGACGGACAGATTAGAACTTGTAGCTCACGCCCACCTTGATCCGCCACACCGAAGCAGGGATGTATAGCTGGTTGTCGCTATCGTAATTGTCCTGAATGAACTGCTGAATTTCCTGCACCGTGGGAGCGGCAAGAAACTGGCCCGGCCGGGACGGATCCGGCACCCGGACCGCAGGTATAACGTAGCGACCTTGGGAGTCGGGAACGCCCGCAGCAATGAGGCCCTGCTGACCGGCGTACTGACGCGAACGCAGGGTATTCCAGTCTTCGTCAAGCAGGTTCAGGAAATTGTCGACCATGGCGAAGACTTCGATCTTGTCGTCCACGCCAAAAAAGCGACCCGGTCCCGGAAGCTGCTGCGACAACCGAAGATCGACATCGAAATACCAATCGTTCTGGCAGGTGTTCCGCTCGATCGTACGGCCGGCATATTCCTTGGCGCAGTCGATATTGCCGAGGAAGTTCGAAAGCGCGGCAACCGTGTTGGCATCCGAATTCGGCGAAATGTTCGGATCGGTCGGACCGGTGGGAACATAGATCAGAGCGTTGTCTGACCCAGACGTGCTGTCGTTGAACTGACCGCCCCCGGAGAATGCCAGGCCGTAGTGCCGCCCGGACCGAGCGTTGAAGGTTGCGGTCAGCCGCGTTGTGAGATCGGAGAAGAAGTCTTCGCCCCACGAAATACGCGAGCTGATCGAATGCGTGTTGCTGTAGATCGAGTCAGCCGCAGCTGGCTCTTGCAAGTCAAAAGCGACCGTACGATCGTAGTTCGACCCGGCGGTGGAACTGGTCATCGCGCGACGATCGTTCGAGTCCGTATAAGCGTAGCCGAGGGTGAAATCGATGCTGCCGTTGTCGGTGAAAATGCCCGAATTCCAGCTCTTCGAAACGATAAGCGAAGCCGTGTAGCTGTCGAAACCGTCCGAATTGGTCAGCACCAGTTCGTCGTCACGGCTGGTGTTGAAGCAAGGGGCGTTCACGTTGGTGAAGATCGGACCCGGATCGTTGCCTTGGAACCGCGCAGTACAGCCTGCGACGGTGGGGTCGATCGCCCGGTAGATCGGGCGCCCGTCGATCGCGTAGCCGTTGAGTCCGAGTGCCGGATTAACGACCTGCGAAAGGTCGGCAACAGTGAAGGGATTCACGAAGTGGCTGTAGATGAAGTCCGCCTTGACGCGCCAATCACTGAACAGACCCGACGACGCAAAGCCCAGGCCGCTTTCAAACCCTGCGTTCAGGCGCAGGACGCTAGGCGTCTTGATGTCCGGATCGATCGACTGGGTGTCAGCGAGCCCGCGCGCAGCCAACTGCTGACCGGCGGTGCCGATACAGCTAGGTACGCCCGTGAACGTCCCACCCTGCAGTACGTTTACCGGGCGGGCGACACCTGCGCATTGGGCGGAATTCAGCGTTCCCTCACCATAAGTGATGCCGTTGTTCTGGAAAGCGTTACCGAACCACACCAGCGGATCGCCGCCGGAGAAGAGGCCGGCACCCAAACGCAGCGTCGGCGCACCGAAAACCGCAAAATCGTCCAGTTCGTAGGTAAAGGCTGCACGTGGGAGGATAGAAGGCGCAAGCGCACTGAAGCCGACCGCGTTCGAACGACCATTATACCGGGCGGCAAAGTTGGGGTTATATCCCGGACGATCACCGTCGTACCAGTCGACGCGCACACCCAGGACGGCGCTGAGGCGATCGGTCATCGCCCAGTCGTCCTGCACGAACACGCTGTAGAGACGACGGTCGAAATCTGCCGCGGCGTCGCGCACGTCGCCGGTGGCGGAGAAGTTTCCGCTGGCACCCACCACGCTATTGTTGATGAGGTTGGATCCGAAGAAATTGCTCGTGCCCGTACCGCTCGTCAGGATACCGTTGTTCAGATCGCTGATCGATGCAAAGTTGAGAGTACCGTTGGCGCTGGGAACGAACAGGTTGAAGATATGAACCTTGTTATACGAGGCACCGAGCTTCAACTGATGCTCACCCGCGTTAATGCGCAAGATCGCAGTGGCGGTATCGACGGTCGTTTTCAGGTTGTTGGCCGAGCGGAAGCCGTCCGGACCAGCCTGTATCGAACCCGCGATGCCATTGTTGATGACACCGACATTGATGGTCGGAGTGGGATTACCTGACAGAGCGTCGCCGCCGCCAACCGGGGTCTGGAGATCCTGAATGCTCGAGTGAGCATACCGGATTTCAGTAGATAGCGTGTCGGTCCAGTCCGAGTAAAGGCGACCGGAGTAGTAATCCGACTTCGTGCCACTGTTATAAAAGTTGTTGAGGCCGGTTACGGTTGGCGAAGTGACCGAGGTAAAAACGCCGCCCTGCTTCACTGTCACCTCATCAAGGTGCTGATAGGTGCCCTCCAGACGGTGGCGATCGGTGATCTGCCAGTCCAGGCGCCCGAAATAGCGATCGTTGTTATAATCGAGGCTGGTCGGCAACGGGCCCGTTTCGATACCATACTTGGTCCGCAATATCTGGCTGACCTGATCAAAGTCAGCCTGAGTAACGCCGCGCGTCTCGTTCGGATATCCACCGTTCAGCGGACCGAAGTCGAACGATTCCCCGCTTTCTTGGTGCGAGTAGGCACCGAAGAAGAACAGACGATCGGGGATGATTGGTCCACCGAGCGAAACGCCCCAGTTCTTCTGCGGCTGAACCGGGGCGGCGGCGACGCCAGCGACCCTATCCCCGCGCAGGTCATTGTTCGAATATTCGTAAAAAGCTTCACCATGGAACTGGTTGCCACCCGAACGCGTGATGACGTTGATGGCGCAGCCGGTGAATTGGCCGTACTCAACATCGAAAGGCGCGAACTCAACCGAAGTTTCGCGAATGGCCGCAAACGGAATTGGCGTTGAGCTGCGCGATGCGAAACCATTGCCGTTCAGGCCGTAAAGATCGCCCTGGCTGATCGCGTCAACGGTAAAGGCGTTCGACCGATCGTTCCCGCCCAGGCACGAAATGCGATTTTGGCCCGAACTGGTATCCGGATCGAGAGATACGCGCGGGTCCAGCCGAATGATATCACGAATGTCGCGATCAAACGTGGGCTGGGTGTCTAGAACCTGCTGACCGAAGCCGCTGCCCGGTCCGACCGCGAGCTGGACAACCCCAGCACGGGTGCCGGTAACCACGATGACGTTTTCCGTACCCGCAGCTGCACTGGAAAGGCTGAAGGAATACTCTGTATTACCTGAAACGGAGATATACTGGTTCTCAACCGTCTGGCCCTCGTAGCCAGGCGCGGTCGCTGTGACGGTGTAAGGTCCGCCGGGTACGAGCGTGTTGGCTCGAAACTCGCCATCCTGGCCTGCGGTAAGCGTGCGGGTTTGGCCGGTACGCGTGTCAGTGATCGTGACTGTCGCGCCCGCGAGGGGGGTTCCCGCCTCATCGGCGACACGCCCTTCAACGCCGGAAGTGATCTGCTGCGCGGCAACCGGTGCGGGCATGGTGATGGCGAGTGCCGAAAGGCTGACGGCGCTGGCGGCGAGGAGAGATTTGAGCTTCATGAAAACGATCCCTTGCGTGAGGCTCTCTGGAAATCCGGGTGAATGGATGCGGCGCGCGATAGGCACCGTCGCGGTCGCTAGGAAGGGTGTTTTGTTGCATCGGCATTACACCGCTTGCAAGAAATCTGCTCCCCACTCACTGGTATGCTTAAGGCATTGAATAGAAAGGAAGAATGTATGTTGCTGCAATGCAACAACCACTAGAAAATTCTTCAACTGTTGATATTTTGCCGCAGCGCGCGCCTCACGCCAGCTTGATCTCGCGCAGGCGCTGCATGAGGAAGTCGTGCGCGGTGATCGGCGGGGGGGGCGATTCTTCCTCTCCCGGCGCCACGCATTCGGCCAGCGGTTCGATCACGAAGTCGGGTCGGAAATGGAGAAAGAAGGGCATCGAATACCGTGCCCGCCGCGCGGCGTCCCCGCTCGGGTTGACGACGCGGTGCGTTGTCGAGCGCAGCCGTCCGTTCGTGAGCCGCTCTAGCATGTCCCCGATATTGACCGCGAGTGCGCCCGGGGGCGGTGATACGGGCAGCCATTCACCCTTCCTGCTCAGCAGTTCGAGCCCGGCTTCCTCCGCACCCAGCAGCAGTGTGATCGTATTGATATCGCCGTGGGCCGCCGCGCGGATCGCGCCATCGGGCGCATCATCGGGCAGGGGAGGATAGCGCAGCAGTCGCATCACCGAGTTTCCGTCCTCCACGGTGGCAGCGAAATAATTCCGCTCCAGCCCGAGATGGATGGCGATCGCCTCCAGGATACGCGCGCCGGTTTCCTCGAACGCGGAATAGAGTTCCTCGAACGTCTGCTCGAAGCCGTCGATCTCGTGCGGCCAGACATTGGGGGCCATGAATTCGGCAAGCTCGTGCCCTTCCGGCAAGGTGCGACCGACGTGCCAGAATTCCTTCAGGTCAAAGACTTCAGCATCCTTGGCCTGCTCGGTCCCGAACGGCGTATAGCCGCGCGCGCCGCCGCCACCGGGGATATGATAGGCGCGCTTGGTGTCCTCGGGCAGGGCGAAGAACGCCTTCGCCTTCTCCTCCGCGCGGTCGATCAGATCCTGCGAAATGCCGTGATCGCGCACTACCGCGAAGCCGTATTCCGCGAAGCTTTGACCGAGCTCGTCGGCGAGATCTTCCAGGGGGCGGGCGAGGGAAACGGAGGCGATGTGGGTCATGCGGGTCAATCTAATACGGCAGGAAGAGCCCCGCCAGTGCGGCACTCATCAGGTTGGCGAGGCTCCCCGCGGCCAGAGCGCGTAGCCCCAGCCGGGCTATTACCGGACGCTGGTTCGGGGCGAGGCCGCCGGTCACCGCCATCTGGATCGCGATGGAGGAGAAATTGGCGAAGCCGCACAGTGCGAAGGTCACGATCGCGCGGCTCCGATCGGTCAGCAGGGTGGCATCCGGCCCGGTCAGTTCGATAAAGGCGACGAATTCGTTGAGCACGATCTTTGTGCCGAACAGGCCACCCGCCGTTCCCGCTTGGTCCCACGGCACGCCGATAAGAAACATCACCGGCGAGAAAACCCAGCCGAGCACCATTTGGAACGACAGCGCCGGATAGCCGAACAGTCCGCCCGCCCAGCCGAGCAGGCCATTGGCGAGAGCGACCAGGGCGACGAACGCCAGCACCATGGCACCGACCGCGACCGCCAGCTTCACCCCGGTTTGTGCGCCCTGCGCTGCGGCCTCGATGATGTTGGCGGGCTTCTGTCCATCTTCGAACGTCTCCGCGACCTCGACCTCATGGGCCTTGCCGCCTTCGACCAGCGCGCCGGGCCCATCGGCGCTGATCCGCATGTCGGGCAGGGCAACTTCGCCCTCGGCTTCGGGGCTCGGTTCGCCATCGTCCGGCATGATGATCTTGGCCATAAGAATGCCGCCAGGGGCGGACATGAAAGCGGCTGCAAGCAAAAATGGCAGATAGTCCGGGCCGAGCAGTCCGGCATAGGCGGCAAGAATCGTGCCCGCGACACCTGCCATGCCAACGCTCATCAATGTGAAAAGGCGGCTTGGCGCGAGTCCGGCTAGATAGGGGCGGACCACCAGCGGGCTTTCTGACTGGCCGACGAAGATGTTGGCCGCCGCGCCCAGCGACTCCACCCGGCTGATCCCGGTGATCCACCCGATCGCCCCTCCGACCCAGCGCACGACCCGTTGCATGATGCCAAGGTGATAGAGAATGGAAACGAGCGCCGCAAAGAACACGATCACGGGCAGTGCGCCGAGCGCAAACGTGTTGGCGAGCGGATTGTCGGCACCGAAGAGAAACGCGGTGCCTTCGTTCGCGTAGGACAGCAGCGCCGCGACACCGTCCGACATGCCGCGGATGACGCGCCGTCCGATGTCGGTTGCCAGCACCAAGAACGCCATCAGCGCCTGCAGGGCGAAGGCGGCACCCACCACGCGTAGCTGAATGCGCTTCTTGCCCGTCGACAGCAGGAACGCGATCAACAGGATCGCCAGAATGCCGACGAGGCTCATCAGGATCGGGGGCATGCGGGAGCTGGCTCTTCGTGAACGTAGAAGTCAGACCGTTCCTTCGCGCGGCACGCGGCGCTAGTCAAATCCCCAGCGCGTTGTTTGCCCCCGCTTTCCTTTTCGGGGACCGCGCCATAAGCATCCGCCGATGGAAACCGTAGCCCCACCCGCCACTTCGCCGATACCGCGCGGCCTGTTCGTCCTGACCCTGCTGTACGGCGGGATGACGGTGCTGGCAGGCGTACTCGGCTTCAAACAAGTCGCGATCGGCCCGCTGATCGTGGAGGCCGGCATATTCTCGTTCCTGCTGCTAGTGGTGATTTCGAGCACCATCGCGCAGCTTTACGGCGATCGCACCGCGAACCGGTTGGTGCTGTGGGGCTTCGTTCCACTGGCGGTGTCGGTGTGCCTGATCGGGCTGGTGCTGTTTCTGCCGGTGTCGCCAGATATGCCGGCGGCGAATCTGAACGCATTCGAGACGGTCCTGTCGCAGACGCCGCGAATCATGGCGGCGGGCCCCGTTGCATACGGCGTCTCCTTGTTTCTCAACGTGTGGATTTTCTCGCGTCTGCGGGGGGGCGGGGACAGCAAGACGACAGGGCTGATGATCCGGGGAGCTATCGCCTCCGCACTCAGCCAAGCGATCGATTCGGTCATCTTCATCACGCTGGCCTTCTATGGCGAATTTCCGATCCACGACCTGCTGATCGGGCAAATCATTGCCAAGGTTACGCTCAGTTTCGTTCTTGTGCCTTTTCTGATCACGGGCGGCGTGGCGCTGGCGCGGCGGCTCGACGCTACGGCACACTGACTCCCGTAGCCGCGCCTTTCGCCGGGGCAAAAAATCCTCGGCTGCCCCGCTCTGGACAGGGCGAGCGCGCCCGTTAGACCCAGGCCCGAACATCACAGCCAAGCGGGGAGAACATCATGGCCGAGCGCGCAGGATTGACCATTTCGGACGAACTGGTCGATTTCGTCGAGGACGAGGTGCTGCCGCCCCTGGCGATCGACACCCCGGCCTTCTGGCAGGGCATGGCGGGTATCTTCGCCAATTTCGCGCCGCGCAACCGTGACCTCCTCGCCAGGCGCGAGGAACTGCAGGCGCAGATCGATCGCTGGCATGTCGAACATCGCGACAGTCCGATCGATGGCGAAGAATACACCTCCTTCCTGCGTGAGATCGGCTATCTCGTCGACGAGCCCGAGCCGTTTGCGATCGACCCGCGCAACGTCGATGCGGAGCTGGCGACCATCGCGGGACCGCAACTGGTCGTGCCGATCCTGAACGCGCGGTTCCTGCTGAATGCCGCCAATGCGCGGTGGGGCAGTCTTTACGATGCGCTGTACGGCACCGACGCCATCCCCGGCGAACCGCAGGGCAAGGGCTACGATGCCGGCCGCGGTGCGCAGGTGATCGCATGGGGACGCGATTTTCTCGACCGGACGGTTCCGCTGGCCGAAGGGAGTTGGGCGGACTGGGACGGCGGGGAATTCAACCTGGCCAATCCCGACCAGCTCGCGGGCCATGCGGGCGGTAATCCGCTGCTGGTCCATAACGGCCTGCATATCGAGATCGTGATCGATCGCGATCATCCGGTGGGGCGCGACGACACGGCAGGCGTTGCCGACATCGTGCTGGAGGCGGCGGTGTCCACCATTTGCGACTGCGAAGATTCGGTCGCGGCGGTAGATGCCGAGGACAAAGTCCTGGCCTATCGCAACTGGCTCGGCCTGATGCGCGGCAATCTCGAGGAGACGTTCGAGAAAGGCGGGGAGACCATGACTCGCCGTCTCGAACCGGATCGCCGCTATACCACGCCGAACGGCAGCGAACGCACGCTGCACGGGCGAAGCCTGTTGCTGGTGCGCAATGTCGGCCATCTGATGACGACCCCCGCGGTGCGCTTGCCAGATGGGACCGAGGCCCCCGAAGGCATTCTCGACGCGATCATGACCTCCGCCATAGGAGCGCACGACGTTCGCGGCATGGGCAGGCTGACCAACAGCCGCGCAGGTTCGATCTATATCGTGAAGCCCAAGATGCACGGACCGGAGGAATGCGCACTGACCAACGATCTGTTCGACGCTGTGGAGGACTTGCTGGGTCTGGCGCGGCATACGATCAAGGTCGGCGTGATGGACGAGGAACGGCGCACGAGCGCCAATCTGGCGGCCTGCATCCATGCGGTGAAGGACCGCCTGATGTTCATCAACACGGGCTTCCTCGACCGCACGGGGGACGAGATCCACACCGCGATGCAAGCGGGCGCGATGGTGCGCAAGGACGCGATGAAGAACCAGCCGTGGATCGCCGCGTACGAGGATCGGAACGTGCAGATCGGGCTTGCTTGCGGGCTGTCGGGCAGGGCGCAGATCGGCAAGGGCATGTGGGCGATGCCCGACCGCATGGCGGACATGCTGGCGACCAAGATCGGCCACCCGCAAACCGGCGCGAACTGCGCATGGGTACCATCTCCTACCGCCGCGACGCTTCACGCGACGCATTACCATGCTGTGGATGTCTTCGCCCGTCAGGAAGAGCGCAAAGGGGAGTGCATCGCGCCGCTTTCGGACCTGCTAACGATCCCGCTGGCGGAGGGGCGAAACTGGGCGACCGACGAGGTCCGCGAGGAGCTGGAGAACAACGCGCAGGGCATTCTGGGCTACGTCGTGCGCTGGGTCGATCAGGGGGTGGGCTGTTCCAAGGTCCCCGATATAAACGATATCGGACTGATGGAAGATCGGGCGACGCTGCGTATTTCCAGTCAACATATCGCCAACTGGCTCTTGCATGGTGTCACTACACCCGACGAAGTCGAAACGGTTCTGCGCCGGATGGCGGAGAAGGTCGATGCCCAGAATGCGAGCGATCCGGCCTATCATCCGATGGCGCCCGATCCCGATGCATCGCTCGCATTCCAGGCGGCACGCGCGCTAGTGTTCGAAGGCTTGGAGCAGCCAAGCGGCTATACCGAGCCGTTGCTCCATCGCTATCGCGCAAGGGTGAAGAACGAGGATTGAGCGCGGAACGTAACATTTCGCAAGTGCAGCATTGAACCGCGCGGCGTTATCGTTATGGCCGCTGCGATGGCGCACCGCACAGAGCTCTCTCCGCCCCCCGCGCTGGCTTCTTTCGAGACGCCAGCGCTGTTTCTCGATTTCGACGGTACACTGGTGGATATTGCCGACGAACCGGATGCGATCGTGGTGCCCGAGGATCTAGCCGATTTCCTCGTGGATCTAGATGAGCGGTTCGGTGGCCGCGTGGCGATCGTCACCGGTCGCTCACGCGAAGATATCGAAAGACATCTGGGCAGGGTGCCCGTCTGCATGGCAGGCTCGCACGGCGCGGCGATCTTCGCCGCCGATGGTACGGCTGTCGGCGATCCTGCCCTTATGATTCCGGACGAGGCCAAGGAGCGCATGAAGGCCTTCGCGACCTCACAGGGGCTGCTTTTCGAGGACAAGCCTCATGGTGCCGGCCTTCACTACCGGGCGAAGCCGGAGATGATCGACGCGTGCGTCGCGTTCGCCGAGGAACTGGCGGAGGAACATGGTCTGGCGGTGAAGCGGGGCAAGCAGGTGATAGAACTGGTCGCACCGGGGGCGGATAAAGGCAGTGCCGTCAAGCGGCTGCTCGAAGGCGCGCCTTTCGCGGGCGCGACACCGATCTTCCTGGGCGACGACGTCACGGACGAAGATGGTTTCGCTGCTTGCGCAAAACATGGCGGGTTCGGCATTCTGGTCGGCGAGCAAAAAGAGACCGCCGCACGCTACCATATCGAAGACGTGGAGAAAGTTCGTCGATGGCTGACGGCATGAATCGCTCGTTGGAACTGTGGCCGATCGGCAATTGCCAGGTCAGCGGCCTGATCGACGCGCACGGCGCGCTCGTCTGGGGCTGCGTCCCGCGCGTGGACGGCGATCCGGTGTTTTGCTCCCTACTCAACGGCGACCGAGAGGACGAGGGCGTTTGGCGTGTCGAACTGGAGGGGCAGGTTTCGGCGACGCAGGAATACCGCCGCAACACTCCGATCCTGGTCACTCGGCTGGAAGCTGAGGACGGCAGCGCAGTCGAAGTCCATGATTTCTGCCCGCGCTTCGAACGCTCCGGTCGAATGTACCGACCGGTGGCCTATTGCCGCATCGTTCGACCGGTGGCGGGCAGCCCGCGCATGCGGATGGTGCTTACCCCGATGCGCGACTATGGAACCGACCTTGCCGCGCATACCAGCGGGACCAACCATATCCGCTATCTGGTTGGCACGCAGGCGATGCGGCTCAGCACCGATGCGCCGGTCGGTTATCTGCTCGAACAGCGCTATTTCCGCGTCGAGAGCGACCAGCATTTCTTCCTCGGCCCCGACGAACCGTTCAGCGGCAATCTGCGCAGCGAAATGCGCCGCATGGAGGCACAGACGCAGCGCTACTGGATGCACTGGGTGCGCGGCCTCCACGTTCCGCTCGATTGGCAGACCGATGTCATCCGCAGCGCCATCGCCCTGAAACTGTGCCAGCACGAGGAAACAGGTGCTATCGTAGCCGCGCTAACTACCTCGATCCCCGAGGCCCCCGGTAGCGAGCGCAACTGGGACTACCGCTTCTGCTGGATCCGGGATTCCTACTACACCGTCCAAGCGCTCAACCGCTTGGGTGCGCTGGACGTGATGGAGAAATACCTCACCTATCTGCGCAACATCGTCGACCAGGCAAAGGGCGGGCACGTCCAGCCGCTCTATTCCGTCATGGGCGACGGCGAATTGGAGGAAGGCGTCGCCGATAAGCTCGCCGGCTATCGCGGCATGGGACCGGTGCGGGTGGGCAATGCCGCCTACAAGCAGGTGCAGCACGACGCCTACGGCCAGATCGTGTTGCCAACCGCGCAAGGCTTCTTCGACACCCGCCTATTGCGCATGTGCGACGAGGGCGACTTCGCCAGCCTCGAACAGGTGGGCGAGATGGCGTGGAAGATGCACGATCAGCCTGACGCCGGCTTGTGGGAATTCCGCACCCGGCAGGAAGTGCACACCTATTCCGCAATCATGAGCTGGGCGGCTTGCGATCGGCTGGCCAATGTCGCCGATCGTCTCGGCAAAACCGATCGCCATGACCTGTGGGCCGAGCGCGCGGCTTCGATCCGCGCCCTGATCGAGAAGCGCGCGTGGGAGGCGGATGACGAAAGCGGGGAGGGCCATTACAAGGCCAGCTTCGAAACCGACTATCTCGATGCCAGCCTGTTGCAGATGATCGACCTGCGTTTCCTGAAGCCCGACGATTGCCGGTTCCGCTCCACCTTCGCCGCGATCGAGCGCGATCTGCGGCGCGGCGCGAACATGCTGCGATACGCGCACGAGGACGATTTCGGCGCGCCCGAGACTGCGTTCAATGTCTGTACCTTCTGGCTGATCGAGGCGCTCCATGTCGCCGGTCGTACGGAAGAAGCCCGCGAACTCTTCACCGCGATACTGGGACAGCGCACCGCGTCCGGTTTGCTGAGCGAGGACCTCGACTGGGAGACGGGCGAGCTGTGGGGGAACTTCCCGCAAACCTATTCGCTGGTGGGTATCATCAACTGTGCCGGCTTGTTGTCCCGGCCGTGGAGCGAAATCAGATGACATCCAGCCGATGAGCCGCCTTATCGTGATCTCCAACCGGGTCGCCGTGCCTAAGGCGCGCGGCGCGGCTGGTGCGCAGGGCGGTCTGGCCGGGGCGCTCAATTCGGCGCTGAAGAAACACAAGGGCGTATGGTTCGGTTGGTCGGGCGAAACCAGCGACAAGGCCGACGGCACCATCCACATGCAGCGTAGTGACGACGGGGTCACGACCGCGACCATCGATCTGCTGCCGCGCGATCTGGACGAATATTACAACGGCTATGCCAATGCCACCCTGTGGCCACTGTTCCACTATCGCATCGATCTGACGAAGTACGAGCGGGAGACCGCCAAGGGCTACGAGCGCGTCAATCAGCGCTTCGCCGATAGCGTCGTCCCGCTGATCGAGGACGACGATCTTGTCTGGGTGCACGACTATCACCTGTTGCCGCTGGCGGACCGGTTGCGCGAGCGTGGATTGAACAACCGCATCGGTTTCTTCCTCCACACGCCATGGCCGCCGACTCGGCTGTTCGTTTCCCTCCCGTTCCACGAGCGGCTGGTGAAGACCATGCTCGCTTACGACCTCATCGGTTTCCAGACCGAGGAATGGCGCGAAAGCTTCCTGCATTATTGCCGCAAGGAATTGCAGGCGGAGGTGAACGAGGAAACGGGCCGGATCGTTTACGACGGCAGCGAAACCATCGCGCGCGCCTACCCCATCGGTATCGACTGGGACCATTTTCAGGAGCAGGGCGCGACCGGCGAGGCGCGGCAGGCGGCCCAGCGCCTGCTTTCCTCGACCCGGCGCCGTATTGCCATGATCGGGGTCGACCGGCTCGACTATTCGAAGGGCCTTCCAGAGCGGATCGATGGGATCGGTCGCTTCTTCGACCAGAATCCGGACAAGGTGCGCGACCTCGTCTATATCCAAATCGCCCCCCCCAGCCGCGAGGATGTGGAAAGCTATCAGCAGATCCGCGCAACGCTGGAACAGAAGACCGGACAGATCAACGGTGCCCGGTCCGAAGTGGACGTGGTCCCCATCCGCTACGTCAACCGTGGGTATTCGCATGCCGAGTTGTTCGGTTTCTTCAGCGCGGCGAAGATCGGCCTGGTCACCCCGCTGCGCGACGGGATGAACTTGGTGGCGAAGGAATATATTGCCGCACAGAACCCGGACGATCCGGGGGTGCTGATTCTGTCGCGCTTCGCCGGGGCGGCGGCGCAGTTGCAGGATGCGGTGCTGGTCAACCCGCATAGTCCCGACGATCTGAGCCATGCGATCGCCAAGGCGCTCGACATGCAGCTGCCCGAGCGCAAGGAACGCTACGAGAATCTGATCCGCACCGTGCGCGAAGATAACGTTCAGGGCTGGACCGAGAACTACGTCCGGGATCTCGAAGCGGTCGAGCGGTGAGCGCCGGGCGACTGCTAGCCCTCGAGCATGTTCACAACTTTCGCGACTACGGCGGCTACGCCGTTCCCGATGGTCGGCTGAAGCGCGGAGCCCTGTTTCGCTCGGGCCATCATGCAGATGCGAGCGGTTCGGATCTCGATGTTATCGGCGGTCTCGGCCTCGCCCATGTGCTCGACCTGCGCGGTAATCGAGAGCGCGAAAGCTACCCGAGCCGCGCCTTTCGGGGCTTCGCGGGCGAGGTGATCTACTACGACGGAGAAACCGCCGGGCTTGCGCCGCATGCGGAGGCGGCGGACGGAGTGCTGACCGAGGCCGACGCACACCGGGCGATGGAGCGGCTCTATACCCGCTTGCCAGAACGCGCCGCGCTGCTGTGGACAGTGCGCCGCTACTTCGCGGCACTGGCGGATGGGAAGGGCGCAAGCCTGATCCATTGCCATGCGGGGAAGGACCGCACCGGAATGGCGGTGGCGCTGCTGCATCATGCGCTGGGTGTGCATCACGACGACATCATGGAGGATTATCTCCTCACCAATAGCGCGGGCAATGACGAGGCGCGGATCGCGCAGGGTGCCGTTGCAATCCGGCGGCGCTATGGCGACGCCTCGGACGAGGCGATAAGGGCGCTGATGGGCGTACGCGCGAACTATCTCGAAGCCGCCTGGCGGGCGCTGGAGCAGAGCCACGGATCGGTCGATGCGTTTCTTGCCGCCGAACTTGGCGTCGACGATGCGTTGCGCGAGCGGCTGCGCTTGCATCTGGTGGAAAGCTCGCCCACCTGAACTGGACCCCCGGTGCCTTGCGCGCGAAGAGGGGCTGCAATTCTCAGGCTTACGGACGATACCATCATGGCTACCCACCGCACGAAGATGCTCATCATCGGCTCCGGCCCCGCCGGCTATAGCGCCGCGATCTACGGCGCGCGCGCGATGATGGAACCGATCGTGGTGCAGGGCCTGCAACCGGGCGGTCAGCTGACCATCACCACCGATGTGGAGAACTATCCCGGCTTCAAGGACGTGATCCAGGGCCCGTGGCTGATGCAGGAGATGCAGGCGCAGGCCGAACATGTCGGCACGCGAATGATGTGGGACACCATCGTCGAGGTCGATCTGGCGGGCGGCAGCCCGTTCCGCGCGGTCGGCGACAGCGGCGACGAGTATATCGGCGACGTGCTGGTCATCGCGACCGGCGCGCAGGCCAAGTGGCTGGGCGTGCCGGGCGAGCAGGAACTGGGTGGGAAGGGCGTGTCGGCCTGCGCGACCTGCGACGGGTTCTTCTTCCGCGGCAAGAAGGTAGCGGTGATCGGTGGCGGCAACACCGCCGTCGAGGAAGCGCTGTATCTCACCAACCACTCCGACGACGTGACCCTGATCCACCGCCGCGACGACTTGCGGGCGGAGCGCATCCTGCAGGAGCGGCTGTTCAAATCGGACAAGATTTCGACCCTCTGGAACAAGACGGTGGAGCGGTTCGAGGCGGGGGAGAACGGGGGGCTGAGCCATCTGGTTCTGAAGGACACGCAGACCGGCGAGGAGAGTGAGCTGATCGTCGACGGCGCCTTCGTCGCGATCGGCCATGCCCCCGCGACCGAGCTGTTCGCGGGCAAGCTGCCGATGGACGACAACGGCTATCTGCTCGTCGAGCCGGGCACGCCCAAGACCGAGATCCCCGGCGTCTTCGCGGCCGGCGACGTTATGGACCACACCTATCGCCAGGCGGTGACCGCCGCAGGGACGGGCTGCATGGCGGCGCTGGATGCCGAGCGCTTCCTCGCCACCCTCGAATTCGCCGAGGAAGAGGCGGCCGAAGCGGCGGAGTAACGCCCCGCCCTCAGAACACCGCGATCGCCGCGTGCACGATCAGCGCGATCAGCACCAGGCTCGACAGAGAGAACAGCACGAACCGGACCATCACCTTGTTCGCGGTGACCTGCACCAGCGAGTGCGCCACGCGCAGGCCGACATAGATCCACGCGAACAGGGCGTTGAGCCCATCACCCTGGCCGACCAGGGCGAGCACCAGCACCACCGCATAGAATACGGTAGGTGCCTCATGCAGATGGTTGTAATTGTGTGCTTTCCACTGGACCTCCGGTGGAAGCTTGCGATCGAGCGACTGATCGGGATCGCGTACCGACTGGTCCGGATCGATCTTCATGCGGCTCATTGCGGGAATGCGCGTCGCATACATCCATGCCCACATCACCATGGTCCAGATCATCAGCGCGACGGCGGGCTGGAGGATTGCCATGCCGATCATGCGACCACTCCCGGATCGAAGAACAGGGTCGCATATACCGCCCGGACGGCGAGATAGAGCAGGGCCAGGGAGGAGATGAAGAACAGGAGAAAGCGCGTCGAGACCACGTTGACCGTCGCCTGCCAGATCGAATGGACGATCCGCACGCCGACATAGATCCATGCGGCCAGCACATCGACACCGTTGGCGCCCATCAGCGCCAGGATGATGACCGCCGGATAGAAGATGGTCGGCTGTTCCATCAGGTGCGAATAGTTGTGCGCCTTCCAGTTGACCCGGTCGGGGATGACGCCTTCCAGGTTCTGGCCGCGACCACCGGGAGGCGCTTTCTCAAGCCCGCCGCCCGACACCTTCTTCATAGCGGGCAGGCGTGTTCCGGCCATCCAGCCCAGCATCACCAGGGACCACAGGATCAGCACCGCCGCCGGTGCCAGGATTTGCGCTTGCATTACGTACCCACTCCCTCGTTACGTTTGCCTTGGTGCAAGGCGCACCGCGCGATGTCAAACATCGGTGATCCTCCGCGCGAAGCTGTCCGCATCCGCAAGCCCGAGCCATGGCCGAAGTCCTACAGGATGGAACACATGGAACAGTGTCCTGGCGGCGAAAAAAGCCCTGCTTTCCGCCATGCATGGTCTATGATCGCGAAGGGCGTGAGGTGTGAACGGCACATCGCCCCAATCTGCCGGACGGAGGCTGCGTAGGAAAGCCCGCAAGGTGCGCGCCGCACCCGAGGATCGACTTGCGACGCCGAAGCGTTCGCCTATGTGGACGCACATTAAATAGGCGGCCCCTCGCGGCGGGCCGCATGCAATTGGACGATGGAGACGACATGGCGAAGGTTCTGGTGATCGGTGCGGGCGGGGTGAGTTCCGTCTGCGTGCACAAGATGGCGATGAATGCGGAAATCTTCTCCGATATCCACCTCGCCAGCCGCACGAAGTCCAAATGCGACTCCATCGCCGCGAGTGTGCAGCAGCGCACCGGGCAAACCGTCTCGACCTACGAGATCGACGCCGAGGAAGTGCCCGCGATGGTCAACCTCATCCGCAAGATCGAACCGAGCCTGGTGGTCAATCTGGCGCTGCCATACCAGGACCTGCCGATCATGGACGCGTGCCTGGAAGCGGGCGTCGCCTATCTCGACACCGCCAATTACGAGCCGAAGGACGAGGCGAAGTTCGAGTACAAGTGGCAATGGGCCTATCACGACCGCTTCAAGGATGCCGGCCTGATGGCGCTGCTCGGGTCGGGCTTCGATCCCGGCGTGACCAGCGTGTTCACCATGTGGCTCAAGAAGCACAAGCTGAAGACCATCCGCCAGCTCGACATTCTCGACTGCAATGGCGGCGATCACGGGCAGGCGTTCGCGACCAATTTCAACCCGGAAATCAATATCCGCGAAGTGACCGCGCCCGCCCGCCACTGGGAGAACGGCGAGTTCGTCGAGACCCCGGCGATGGGCAGGAAAGTCGAATTCGACTTCGAGGCGGTCGGCCCCAAGAACATGTATATGATGTATCACGAGGAGCTGGAAAGCCTCGCCCGGTTCAATCCCGAGATGGAGCGCGCCCGCTTCTGGATGACCTTCGGTGACGAGTATATCAAGCACCTGACCGTGCTGCAGAACGTCGGCATGACGCGGATCGATCCGGTGAAATACCAGGGGCGCGAGATTATCCCGCTCCAGTTCCTGGCCGCCGTGCTGCCCAAGCCTGAGACGCTGGGCGAGACGACTAAGGGCAATACCAATATCGGCGTGATCGCGACCGGCGAGGCGCTCGACGGCAGCGGCGAGAAGACGTTCTACATCAACAATATCTGCAGCCACGAGAAGGCTTACGAGGAAACCGGCAACCAGGCGGTCAGCTACACCACCGGCGTCCCCGCCATGGTCGGCGCAGCAATGATGGTGCAGGACACCTGGACCGGTGAGGGCGTGTTCAACATGGAGGAATTCGACCCCGATCCGTTCCTGGACATGCTGGGCGAGAACGGCCTGCCCTGGGACGTGAAGGAGTTGGACGGGCCCGTCGGGTTCTGACGTATGAAGGTCGCCGCCACCATGATCGAGGCCCTTAAAGGCAACATCGTGACGATGCACTTCGACGCGATCGTCAACGCGGCGAATTCCTCTCTCCTGGGCGGCGGCGGTGTCGACGGTGCTATCCATCACGCGGCGGGACCGGAGCTGCTCCGTGAATGCCGTCATCTGGGCGGTTGCGAGACCGGTCGGGCGAAGGTCACCAAGGGCTATAGCCTGCCCGCCGACCACGTCATCCACACGGTCGGCCCGGTCTGGCGCGGCGGCGATAGCGGCGAGCCGGAGCAGCTGGCGAGCTGTTATCGGGAATCACTCACCCGCGCGGCCGAGGTCGGCGCGCGCTCCGTTGGCATTCCGGCCATATCGACCGGTATCTACGGCTATCCGCTGGACCGCGCAGCGCAGGTCGCCGTTAAGACGGTGACGGAAATGGTGGCTGATCATCCCGGTGCGTTCGACCGCATTGCTCTGGTGTGCTTCGACGACAGGACGTTGGCTGTCTTCGCGAATGCGCTGAGGAGTTCGAGGTGAGCCCGAAATTTGCGCTGCTGGCGCCGATCGGCCTGCTGGCGCTGTCGAACATCGTGATGAACACCGCCTGGTACGCGCATCTCAAGGCACCCGGCCGGGCGCTGTGGATCGCGGTGCTGGCGAGCTGGGGGCTGGCGTTCTTCGAATATGCGCTTGCCGTCCCCGCCAACCGGATCGGGGCGCAGGCCTACTCGCTCGCGCAGCTCAAGACGATTACCGAGGTGTTCTCCCTGACCGGCTTCGTTATCGTCGCCTGGGCGCTGTTCGGGGAACGGCCGAACTGGAACACCGGGATCGGCTTCCTGCTGGTCGCGGCCGGGGCCTATTTCATCTTCAAGGGACCTTTCAAGTAATGGAAACGAGAGCCGGCGATCCGGGCGCCTTTGCCGATTTCGACCTGTCGCGCGTCGACAGCCCCGCCTTCGTGGTGGATGCGGCGAAGCTGCGCGCGAACTGCCGGGTGCTGGCCGACATCCGCGACGCGGCGGAGATCAAGATGCTGTCCGCGCTCAAGGCGTTCAGCATGTGGAGCGCGGCCCCGATCCTGGGCGAATATCTCGATGGCGTGTGCACCAGCGGGCTGTGGGAGGCACGGCTCGCCTCGGAGTTCTACGACGGCGAGATCAGCACCTATTGCGCGGCCTACAAGCCGGAGGATCTGGAGGAGGTCTGCCGCCTGTCGGATCACGTCATCTTCAATTCGCCGCAGCAGATCGTGCGCGCCAGCGCGATCCTGGAACAGGCGAAGCTGACCGGCGGCGATTTCGATGTCGGCCTCCGGATCAATCCGCAGGTGCCGACGGGCGAGGTGCCGCGCTACGATCCGTCGAGCCCCGGTTCGCGCCTCGGTTTCCCCATCGACCAACTCGAGCCGGAAATGATGGAGGGGATCGACGGTATCCATTTCCACAATCTGTGCGAGCAGGATTTCGAGCCGCTGGCGCGCACTTGGGACAAGGTGTTCGACGCGATCGAGCCATGGTTCGGGCAGCTCAAATGGATCAACATGGGCGGTGGGCACCACATCACCCGCGCCGATTACCAGCGCGACGAGCTAATCGCGTTCCTGCGCGACGCGAAGGACGATACCGGGGCGGAAATCTATCTCGAACCGGGGGAGGCCGTCGCGCTCGATGCGGGCATCCTCGTCGGCACGATCCTCGACACGGGCGTCAACGAGGTGCCGTTCGCGATCACCGACATTTCCGCTACCTGCCACATGCCCGACGTGATCGAGGCCCCTTATCGCCCCGCGATGCTGGGCGAGGTAGCGGGCGGCGAATCGCCGGTGCGGCTGGGCGGGCCGTCCTGCCTCGCGGGCGACGTGATCGGCGATTATTCGCTGCCCGTGGCCAGCGAGGCGGGGCAGCGCATCGCCTTCCTCGACCAGGCGCATTATTCGATGGTGAAGACCAACACCTTCAACGGCGTGCCGCTGCCCGGAATCTGGCTGTGGGACAGCGAGACCGACGTTCTAGAACAGGTCAAGTCGTTCGGATACGAGGATTTCCGCAATCGGCTGAGCTGACGGTTCGGCGTTCGCCGCGCACCGCGGGCCGCGCGAGATGGGAACTTCGCGGGGCCTTCGCGCATAGGTTTCGCAAAGCCGAAAGGTCGCCAAATCTCGCACATGGATTTTCATTTGCGATTAATCGCAGAGCCCCTATATGCGCGCCTCCGCTGCCCCAAGGGGACTCTAGACAACCGCAAGGCAGCCTTGTCTGAAACGAACCGTTTTGGGGGTCCCTTGAATTGCTCCATCATCCTGACGCCCGGTCTGTAGTTCGCGCGCTCGCGCCGGACGCACCCGTTATTCTGCTCCGTCCGCACGCCGCGGCGCGGGCGGCGCGTTTCTTCGTCGAGAAGTTCCGCGGGCGCTCGCTCTATGCGGTGAAGGCCAATCCATCGCCCGCGCTGCTGCGCGTGCTGTGGGATGCCGGCGTGACCCATTACGACGTCGCCTCCATCGCCGAAGTGCGACTGGTGCGCGAGACGCTGCCGCAGGCGGAGCTGTGCTTCATGCACCCCGTGAAGTCGCGCAACGCGATCGCCGAGGCCTATCACGTCCATGGTTGCCGGACCTTCAGCCTCGACACGCCCGAAGAGCTGGAGAAGATCGTCGCCGCGTGCCGCAAGGATGACGGTAGCCCGGCGAAGGATCTGAAGCTGCTGGTGCGCCTGCGCGTTTCCAGCGAGTTCTCCGAGCTTTCGCTCGCATCGAAATTCGGTTGCGACCTGACCGAGGCGCCCGCGCTGCTCGCCGCGACGCGCCAGCATTGCGACTGGCTGGGCGTGTGCTTCCATGTCGGCAGCCAGGCGATGACGCCGTTCGCCTATGTTCAGGCGCTGGAGCGCGCGCGCGCCGCGATCGTCGCGGCGTCGGTGTTGATCGACATCGTCGATGTGGGCGGTGGCTTCCCGAGCGTCTATCCCGGCATGGAGCCTCCGCCGCTGGAGGATTATTTCGACGTGATCTTCCGCGCCGCCGAATCGCTGCCCGTCTCCTATTCCAGCGAGCTGTGGTGCGAACCAGGCCGGGCACTGAGCGCGGAATTCTCCTCGCTGGTGGTCAAGGTGGAGAAGCGTCGCGGCAACGAGCTGTATATCAACGACGGTGCCTATGGCGCGCTGTACGACGCTGCGCATGTCGGCTGGAACTTCCCCGTTCGCGCACTGAAGGACGGTGCGGACACTGCGACGATGGCGGACTATTCGTTCTACGGGCCGACCTGCGACGATGCGGATTATATGGAAGGGCCGTTCGCACTGCCCGAGGATATCGCGCCGGGCGACTATATCGAGATCGGGATGCTGGGCGCATACGGCGCGGCGATGAAGACCGCCTTCAACGGCTTCGACGCGGTCGAATGCGTGACCGTCACCGACGAACCGATGGCGAGCCTCTATGACGGCAGCCGGACCCGGCCCGCGGCCGACAACGTGGTCAGCCTGCGGTAGGACCAAGGCTGGCGGAGCGGGAAGCGCTCTCCCGCTCCGCTGCTTCCTGCGCCCGCCACTGGGCGATGCGCATCGTGGTATACCGGCGGAGCAGTTCGACCCGGCGCGGGCGGAAGCTCCGCTCGCCCCGCGCAAGCCGTTCGATCCGCGCGACTTCGAACGTGCGGTAATCCTCTCGCAGCAGGCACCAGCCGACGATCATCAGCGTCGTCGGGCTGTAGGACATGCCGAGCGGCAGGATCTCGCGCTCGCTGCGGTTACCCTGCCGGTCGCGATAGGCGATCGTCACGCTCGTTTCGTCCCAGCAGCATTCCCGCAGCAGTTCGACATCGATCGTGATCGCCGCGCGTTCTTCCACAGGCCGCCAGGACCGCATGATAGCGTGCATGGCCTGGCGCGACTGCCGGTCGGGCAGGGTGGCGATGATCCGCGCCATCGCGTCGCGACCGGCTGAGGCGAGACCTTCGTCGCCGAGTTGCTCCAGACTGCCCACGGCCAGCATCAGCGCCTCGGTCTCCAGGCGCGAGAAGCTTTGGGGAGGGAGCGCCGGGTCCTCTGTCAGGGTGTAGCCGTAGCCCGCCACGCCATCGATCAGCGCGCCGCCCGCGCGCAGTGTGGCGATGTCGCGATAGAGCTGGCGCAGCGAAATTTCGGTTTCCGCCGCCAGCCTTTCCGCCGTGACGGGCGCGGGCAGGCGCCGCAGCGCGCCGAGCAATCGCATGAGCCTGTCCTGCCGTGCCATTACCCGCTCCTGCCGCGTTCTGTCAGCAGAGGCGGTCTATGCCTTTCGAACCGAAATCGAAAGGAGAACTCCATGCCTGTGCTCTATCATTCGCCGCAGTCGCGTTCCGACACGGTGGTCGATCTGGTTCGCCTGTTGAAGGCCGATGTGGAAATCCGCGAGGTCGCCATCGTCCGGCAGGATGGATCGGGCGGACCGGACCCGGAAAACCCGCACCCGGAAAAGAAAGTCCCCTTCCTGGTCGACGGGGCCGAGCAGGTTCGGGAAAGGGGCGCGATCATGCTCTACCTGACCGACGCCTATCCGCAGCAGAAGCTGGGACCCCTCGCAGGCGAGCCGGGCCGGGGCGCGTATCTGTCTTGGCTCTCTTACTATCAGGGGGTGATGGAACCGCTGATCGTCATGCGGTGGGCGGGCCTGTCGCATCCAGCGATCGAAGCGACCTTTCGCGACGAGGCGACGATGCTGGAGCGGCTGGCCGAGCCGCTGCGTGAGGGGCCGTATCTGCTGGGCGAGCGGTTTAGCGCTGCCGACCTCCTATGCGCATCCCCGTTTCGGTGGTTCAGCGACCTGTTGCCGGACGAGCCTTTGATCCGCGAGTGGGTGGAACGGTGCGCGAAGGAGAGCGCCCAAGGGTAGAGGAGTGGGCGCGGGACCTTCGCAGGTTCCCGTGCCCACTCGCTCAACCGTACCGATCCCGGTGCCGGTCGAGCACCGGTTTGACCCGCGCCAAGGCCGCCCCGATCTTCTCGGGGAAGACTTCCGGGCCCAATGCCATCGTGCTGTTGTGCGCGGTGGCGATGCGGCGCGCCTCGTGCCATTCGACGCCAAGGTCGATCGCCCATTCGCGAAAGGCGGCTGCCGCACCCGGCTGTTTCTTCAGCGCGGAAGCGAGTGTGGGATGGAAATCCAGCCGTTGGTTCATGGGCATGAGCGACAGGGGCCACGGCAGGTCGAGCCGCGAAAGAGTGTCGTCGACATAGATCGTGCCGCTTGCGGGATGATAGGCGAGCACGGACCCAAAATGGGTGTCTTCCTTCTCGCACACCAGGTCGACGCCGCGGGGGGTGGAAAATTCGATTGCCCCTCGGTGACCTCGTCTGGCAGGCCGTCCTCGCACAGTTCCGACTCCCAAGGGAGGATATGGAACTTCTCGATATGCCGCCGCGTGCCGTAGAGCGCTGCGTTGGGGAAGGCCCGGTGCATCCATTCGATATGTAGCGTGTGGAAAGGATGCAGATTGATGATCGCCGCCACTTTAGAGCCGCCATCGGTCAGCTGATCGACCTGGGGGCGCACAGCATCGGGCAGCGTGTAGCTATCGAGAAATACGAACTTTCCGGATGGAAGTTCAACGAGCGCGCAGTGTGTTCCAACGTTCAGGACGCCGCCGACACGAAAGGTGCCTCGCAGGTGATGGAAGCCGTCGCCGAAATCGGCGAATCGTTCGGATGGGTTCGGGTTGGCGTCGGTCATATACCGAACAGCGAGAAACCGCGCCAAGGGTTCCGGATCAATCGCACCCCTGCCGTTGATCGCCTGCGGGATCGCGTGCGCACTTTCCTGGCCGCTGGCGCGCAGTCGCGCCCGGTCGTCAGGCGGCCTGGGCCAGATCGAGTTCGAGACGGTCCCAGATCTCGACCAGCGCGTCAGTCAGCTCGCGCATCATTTCCTCGGTATGGGAGGGGCCGGGGGTGAAGCGCAGACGCTCCGTCCCGCGCGGCACGGTCGGGAAATTGATCGGCTGCACGTAGATGCCGTATTCGGCGAGCAGGATGTCGCTGATCTTCTTGGCGCGGACCGGATCGCCGACCATCACGGGGACGATATGCGTCGTGCTCGGCATGACCGGCACGCCCGCGTCGGCCATCATCGCCTTTAGCTTCGCCGCGGCCGCCTGCTGCGCGTCGCGCTCCTCGCTCGAACCCTTGAGATGGCGGACGGAGGCAAGCACGCCGGCGACCAGCGCGGGGCTGAGCGAGGTGGTGAAAATGAAGCCGGGCGCGTAGCTGCGAATGCAGTCGATGATGCGCGTATCGGCCGCGATATAGCCGCCCATCACGCCGAACGCCTTGCCCAGCGTGCCTTCGATGATGTCGATGCGGTGCGCCGCCTCGTCGCGTTCGGAGATGCCGCCGCCGCGCGGGCCGTACATGCCGACCGCGTGGACCTCGTCGATATAGGTCAGCGCGTTGTACTTCTCCGCCAGGTCGCAGATCGCGTGGATCGGGGCGACGTCGCCATCCATCGAATAGACGCTCTCGAACGCGATCAGCTTGGGCGTCTCGGGAGCTTCGGCGGCGAGCAGCTGTTCCAGATGGGCCACGTCGTTGTGGCGGAAGACGCGCTTCTCGCAGCCCGAATTGCGGATGCCGGCGATCATGCTGGCGTGGTTCAGCTCGTCGGAGAAGATCACGCAGCCGGGCAGCAGCTTGGCGATGGTGGACAGCGTCGCGTCGTTGGAGACGTAGCCGCTGGTAAACAGCAGCGCGCCTTCCTTGCCATGCAGGTCGGCCAGCTCGGCCTCCAGCTCGACGTGGAAATGGGTGTTGCCGCCGATATTGCGGGTGCCGCCCGAACCGGCACCGACATCGTGCAGCGCCGCTTCCATCGCGCCGATGACCTTGGGGTGCTGGCCCATCGCGAGGTAATCGTTGGAGCACCACACCGTGATCGGCTTCGGTCCGTTATGCCCGGCGAAACATCGCGCATTGGGGAAGGCCCCCTTGTTGCGCAGGATGTCGATGAAGACGCGGTAGCGGCCTTCGGCGTGCAGGCGATCGATCGCCTGATCGAAGATCTGTGTGTAGTTCATGGCGCTGGCCGCGCGATACGCCCGTTTTCCGCCGATTTCCACCGCGATCTTTGCGAACGTTTCGCAGTTAGAAGGCGCGCAAATCTTCGATCCCGACTTGCCGCAGGGCGTCGGCGCGCTGTTCCAGCGTGTCGATCGGCCCGGTCGTGACGGCGAAGTCCGGCGCGCGGCGCGCGAACGCCTGCCCGCCGGTGAGCGAGACGATGCGGCGCGCGATACCCTCTGCCCCGTCGACCAGCGCGACTCTGGCGCCGAACGCTGCTGCCAGCTCCTCGCGCAACAGAGGGAAGTGCGTACAGGCGAGCACCACGGTATCGATCCGGTCGCCGCCGGGCTGGGCGCGCAGGGCCGCCACCGCCTGGGCCACCGCTTCGTCGACCCCGGCGCGCCCGGCGAGTTTCGCCTCCGCCGCTTCGACGAGGCCCGGCGCGGCCTGGCGCAGCAGGGTCTTGTCCGCCGCGAACGCCGCCTCCAGCCGATCGACATAGCCCTGCCGGATGGTCGCCGCGGTGCCGAGCAGGCCGATGATGCCGGTCTTCGTCATCGCCGCGGCGGGCTTGATCGCGGGTACGGTGCCGACGATCGGGATCTCCAGCACCTCGCGCACCATGCCGAGCGCGATGGTGCTGGCGGTGTTGCACGCGATGCAGGCGAGGCGCGGCTGATACCGTTCGCCCATCCGGCCCAGCAGCCCCGCGACCCGCGCCGCAATCTCCGCCTCGCTCTTCTCGCCATAGGGCAGCCCCGCGAAATCGGCCGCGTAGATCACCGGCGCATCGGGCAGCACGCGGCGCAGCGCGGCGAGCACGGTGAGCCCTCCGACGCCGGAATCGAACAGCAGGATGGGGGCCGAAGCCGAGCTTTCTTCCAAAACCGAGCGTCCCGAGCTTGTCGAAGGAGCGTCCTTCACTTTAGGTGCTGCGCTAGAAGAAAGTGCAGGGCTTCGACAACCGCCTTCGCGGTCGCAGGCAAGCTCGGGCCGAACGGAGGTTTTGTGGAAAGCTTGCTCGCCGCGCTGCTCGGATACCTGCTGGGCTCGATCCCGTTCGGCCTGCTGCTGACCCGCATGGCGGGGCTGGGCGATGTGCGCCAGCAGGGCAGCGGCAATATCGGCGCGACCAACGTGCTGCGTACCGGCAGCAAGTGGCTGGCCGCGGCGACGCTGGTGCTGGACCTGCTGAAGGGGTTGGCCGCGGTGCTGCTGGCGCGTCATTTCTTCCCCTATCCGGCCGCGGTGCAGAGCATCTGGTGGGGGGCGGCACCGGCCGCCGCGCTGGGTGCGGTGCTGGGGCACTGCTTTCCCGTCTGGCTCGGCTTCAAGGGGGGGAAGGGCGTCGCGACCAATGCGGGCGTCGCCTTCGGCCTCGCCCTGCCGCTGGGCCTCACCTACGCCTTCGTGTGGATCGGGATGCTGGCGCTGACGCGGATCAGCTCGCTCGCCGGGATGAGCGCGGTGGTGTGCGCGGCGATCGCGGCGGCGCTGTTCGGCTATCCGGTCTATGTCCCCGTGCTGGTCGCCATCGCCGTTATCGTCCTGTGGCTCCACCGCGCCAATATCGGGCGGCTGCTGCGGGGCGAGGAACCCCGGGTCGGCAAAAGCAAGTGAGCGCGCCCGCGCTGTCGCAGGCGGAGGCCTTCGCGCGCATCCGCCTGCTGCGCAGCCCGCGGATCGGCCCGGTGAGCTTCGCCCAGCTGCTCGGGCGCTTCGGCAGCGCGGAGGCGGCGCTGGAGGCGCTGCCCGATCTGGCCGGGCGGGGGGGCAAATCCTATACGCTGGCGTCACGCGATCTGGTGGAGCGCGAGATCGAGGCGGTCCGGCGAGCGGGCGCGCGCTACCTCTTCCACGACCAGCCGGACTATCCCGCGCTGCTGCGAGAGGCGGACGGCGCGCCGCCGATCCTGACCTGGCGCGGCGACCTGACGCTGGCGTCGCGGCCCTGCGTCGCGATGGTCGGGGCGCGCAATGCCAGCGCCGCCGCGGTCAAGCTGGCGCGCGAGTTCGCCGGGGCGCTGGCGGAGGAGGGCTTCACCGTCGTCTCGGGTCTCGCCCGCGGAATCGACGGCGCGGCGCACGAGGGCGCGTTGCCCGCTACCATCGGCGTGATCGCGAGCGGGATCGACATCGCCTATCCGCCTCAGCACGAGGATCTGCACCGGCGCATCGCGGAAGAGGGTCTGTTGCTGGCCGAACAGCCGCCGGGTACGGAGCCGCGCGGCAGCCATTTTCCGACACGCAACCGCATCATCGCCGGGCTCGCGCTCGGGACGGTGGTGGTCGAGGCCGCACCCAAGTCCGGCTCGCTCATCACCGCGCGGCTGGCGGGCGAGGCGGGGCGCGAGGTGATGGCGATTCCCGGCAGCCCGCTCGACGCGCGCAGCCATGGTTGCAACCTGCTGATCCGCGAAGGGGCGGTGCTGGTGCAGGAGCCGGGCGACGTGGTCGAACTGCTGTCGGGTTTCGACGGCACGCCGCGCTCCTCCGTGCGCGAGACGGGGGAAAGCTACCTCGCCGCCGCGCCCGAAGAGCTGGCCGATGCCGAGCCGGCGGACGTCGCCAACCTGCTCTCGACCGCGCCCGTCGCCGTGGACGAACTCATCCGCCAGTCGGGGGAGGGTCCGGCCTCGGTCCAGCTCGCGCTGCTGGAGCTGGAGATCGCCGGACGGCTGGTGCGCCACGCCGGGGGCAGGGTGAGCCTTTCCGCGGCCTGATCGCCGGATTACGTACACGGTGGGAGCATCGCCGCGCTGGTAGGAGGGGGGAGAAAACCATGTGGAATTCCATGAATTCTCATCGCAAGTGGGCGCTTGCCATCGTGCTGATCCTGTTCGGAGTCTCTGCTCTCCTCGCAATACAAGACAGGCCGCAGAATCCCTTCGAGGCCATCCCGGGCGCGCTTCTAAGCGCGTTGGCAATGCTGATTGTGAGCGTCGCGGCCGTGTGCACATTGTTCGTCCCGGCGGACACCGAGACCGGGAAGCTGCGGATACTCGACCGGTTCCTGCCTGCTATCGCGCTGATCGCTTCGGTAGCGTTGCTGAGCTTCATAGACGGGCGCCACAGCCGATACGATGCGCTGGCCTTCGCGACCGATCATGCAGATGATCTTGCGGGACCGCCCCCACAAAGCGTGCCCTATTTCCAGGGAATTCCCGACGGCGGCAGTGCCATTATCGCTTCGCCGGGTCGCAACCCGATGACCTTTTCCGCAAAGACGCGCCTTCGCCTGACCAATGGTGACATGCATTCGTGCAGGAAGCTGGACGAGAAACTGTGGCTATGCGGTTTCGGTTAGGTCCTTGCCGGTTAGTGCCATATCCGCGACCCGCCGTCTGAGGACGGCTGCAAGCGTTCGCTCAAGGATTTCGGGGCTGTTGAGCTGTTGACGCTCATCCCCGGTTCACCGTGGCCGCCCCAACTTCGTGCAACCTGATCGAAGAATGGGGAGTTTTCGATGCGCGGTCCGATAGCCTTTCTTTGCAGCGTCGCCTTGCTCGTGCCCGGTCCCGCCGGTGTCGGAGCCGCGGCTCTGGCGCAGGATGCTTCGCCCCGGGCCGGTGAGGGCGCGTATTGCCGCACGCCGGGGCCGCTGCCCGATCTAGAGCCCGAGAAACGTCCGGCGCAGGAAGCCAATGAAGAGGGCGAGAGCGGCGCGGCGGACTCGCTAATGGAGCGCGGACCGCCTCCACCTCCGCCTCCGCCACCACCACCGCCTCCTCCGCTTGCAGCACCTCCTCCGGTGTCGATGGCGGTCGACAGCGTGGTCGTCACCGGCAGCAGGGCGGACCGGCCGAGTGCGGCAGAGACTGCAGCACCGGTGCCCGATGAAAGCGCGGACAGCCGCGTCATGCCGCCCTATCCCCCGCGACCGCCGCAGCCGCGCCCGCAAAGCGGTCTGCTGACCGCGGGCGAGCATGACGATCTCGTCAATCCCGAACTCTATGCCGCCTATCAGCGCCGCTCCGATCTCGGGCAGAAGGCGCGCGACCTGCCGCAGCTCGACACGGCGCGCCTGTTCACCGTGGAACTGCGCGACGAACGCGGTCGCGCCATGCCATTCGAGACGGTCGAGCTGCGTTGCGCCGACGGCAATACGCTGAGCATGGAAACCGTGGCCGATGGCAGCGTGGTGTTCTTCCCCGATCTCGACCGGCTGAGCGACCGCGTGTGGGTTCGCGCGGGAGGCGGCGACTGGCGCATGGCGAACCTTTCGCGCCAGCCGGGCGGGCAAGTGGTGAAGATCACCGCCACGCGCGATGCCCGGGCGGTAACGAAGCTCGACCTCGCGCTGGTGGTCGACGTCACCGGCTCGATGGGCGACGAAATCCGCTACCTCCAGGCCGAACTGGAATCGATCATCGGTGCGCTGGAGAAGCGGCATCCCGAGCTCGATATCCGTGTCGGTTTCAGCTTCTACCGCGACCAGGGCGACGATTTCGTCACCCGGACCTACCCGCTCGACGGCGACGTCTCGAAGGCGCAGGCCCGGCTGGCGCAGCAATCGGCGAACGGTGGCGGCGATTACGAAGAGGCCATGCAGGATGCGCTGGTGCGCGCCGCCAATCTCGATTGGCGCGACGATGCGGTGAAGTCGCTGCTGCTGGTCGCAGATGCGCCGCCGCACGATGGCGATATCGGTACCGCCTGGCTCGCCGCCGAGCATCTGCGGGGCAAGCGGGTGCATATCGTGCCGGTCGGGGCATCAGGCGTCGGGCCGATGGCCGAATACGTCATGCGCGCGATGGCCGCCGCCACCCAGTCGCGCTACACCTTCCTCACCGACGACAGCGGCATCGGTAACCCCCATGCCAAGCCGGCGATCGACTGCTACCTCGTCACCCGGCTCGACCAGCTGCTGCGCCGCGTGATCGACAGCCAGATCTCGGGCCGCCGGATCGAGCCGGAGCAGGGCGAGGTCATCCGCAGCGTCGGCCAGTACGATGCCGGTCGCTGCGTGCTGCCGCCCGATTTCGGGGAGCAGCAGGACTAGACACCGTTTCGCAAAGCCGCTTGACGGGCCGCGAACTCCGTCACCACATTCGCGCGTATACACACGTACACGCGTAGGGACTGCGAAACACACATATGCAACTCGTTATCGTCGAGTCGCCGGCCAAGGCGAAAACCATCGAGAAATATCTGGGCAAGGACTTCAAGGTCCTCGCCAGCTACGGCCACGTCCGCGACCTGCCGCCCAAGGACGGCAGCGTGCGCCCGGACGAGGATTTCGCGATGGACTGGGAGCTCTATCGCGACAAGCAGAGCCGCTTCAAGGAGATCAGCGACGCGGCGAAGAAGGCCGACCGGCTGGTCCTCGCAACCGACCCCGACCGCGAGGGGGAGGCGATTTCGTGGCACGTTCGCGAGCTGCTGGGCAAGCGCAAGGCGCTGCCCGCGAAGGTCGAGCGGGTGACCTTCAACGCGATCACGAAGAACGCGGTGACGGAGGCGATGGGGCGTCCGCGCGATCTCGATCACGATCTGATCGACGCTTACCTCGCGCGCCGGGCGCTCGACTATCTTTATGGCTTCACCCTGTCGCCGGTGCTGTGGCGGCGGCTGCCCGGCGCGAAGAGCGCGGGCCGCGTACAGTCGGTCGCGCTCCGCCTGATCGTCGATCGCGAGCGCGAGATCGAGGCGTTCAAGCCGGACGAATACTGGTCGGTCGTCGCCAAGATGGAGCAGGACGGCACCGCCTTCGACGCGCGGCTGGTGCGCTTCGACGGCGAGAAGCTCGACAAACTGACGCTCGGCAACGAAGGCAGCGCTATGAAGGCGAAGGAAGCGGTCGAGCAAGGCCGCTTCACGATCCAGGAGATCGAGACCAAGCCGCTCACCCGCAATCCCTCGCCGCCCTTTACGACGTCGACCTTGCAGCAGGAGGCGGCGCGCAAGCTCGGCTTCTCCGCCAGCCACACGATGCGGCTGGCGCAATCGCTCTACGAAGCGGGCGCGATCACCTATATGCGGACCGACGGCGTGCAGATGGATGGCAGCGCCATCTCCGCCTGTCGCAAGGCGATCAGCGAGCGCTATGACGGGCATTACCTGCCGGAAAAACCGCGCCATTACAGCACCAAGGCGAAGAATGCTCAGGAAGCGCACGAGGCGATTCGCCCGACCAATTTCCTGCAATCGCGCACCGGTTCGGGCGACGAGGCGAAGCTTTACGACCTGATCTTCAAGCGCGCGATGGCGAGCCAGATGGCGCCGGCGCGGTTGGAGCGTACCACCGTCACCCTGCTCGACGCGAGCGGCCGGCACGAACTGCGCGCGACCGGCCAGGTGGTGAAGTTCCCCGGCTTCTTCGCGGTCTATCAGGAGGGGCGTGACGACAGCGAGGACGAGGACGACAACCTGCTGCCGGGCATGCACAAGGGCGATTGCCCGGCCAAGACGGGCGTCGAGGCGAACCAGCACTTCACCCAGCCGCCGCCGCGCTTTTCCGAAGCGAGCCTGGTCAAGCGGCTGGAGGAACTGGGCATCGGGCGGCCCTCGACCTATGCCAGCACGATCCAGACGCTGCGCGACCGCGAATATGTCCGGATGGAGAAAAACCGTTTCTTCGCAGAGGAATCGGGCCGATTGCTGACGGCGTTTCTGGAACGGTTCTTCGAGCGTTACGTCGCCTACGACTTCACCGCCGGGATGGAGGACGAGCTCGACGAGGTGTCTGGCGGGCGCGAGGAATGGAAGAAGCTGCTCGAGCAGTTCTGGCGCGACTTCAAGCCGAAGACCGAAGAGGTGATGGATCGTAAGCCTTCGGAAGTGACCGAGGTGCTGGACGAATATCTCTCCGACTTCCTGTTCCCCCCGCGCGAGGACGGGAAGGACCCGCGCACCTGCCCGCTTTGCGAGCAGGAAGGGCGCGAGGGCGGTCGGCTGGCGCTGCGTGGCGGCAAGTTCGGCGCCTTCGTGGCGTGTGCCAACTACCCCGAATGCAAGTACACCCGCCGCTTTGCCCAACCGGGTGCCGACGGCGATGCGGCCGAGGACGGGATCATGGGCAAGCACCCGGAAACCGGCCTGGAAATCCACCGCAAGACCGGTCGCTTCGGCCCCTATGTCCAGATGGGCGAGGGCAAGGATGCGAAGCGGGCCAGCATCCCCAAGGACTTGCCGGATTTCGATCTGGAATGGGCGATCAAGCTGCTGAGCCTGCCGCGCATAGTCGGCGAACATCCTGAAACCGGCAACGAAATCGAGGCGAATATCGGGCGTTACGGCCCTTATCTGCGGCACGATGGCAAGTATGCGAAGCTGCAGACGACACAGGACGTGTTCGACACCGGCATGAACGCGGCCGTGACCCTGCTGGCAGAGGCGGCCAACCGCAAGGGCGGGGGCCGGGCGAAGGCGGAACCGATCAAGACGTTGGGCGAGCACCCCACCAGCGGCGGCGAGATGAAGGTGATGCCCGGGCGTTATGGCCCTTACGTCACCGATGGCACCACCAATGCGACCATCCCGAAGGACATGAAGCCCGAGGACGTGACCGAGGCGCAGGCGATCGAGCTGATCGACGCGCGTGCCGCCAAAGGTCCACCGAAGAAGAAGGCGCGCAAGAAGGCTGCGCCGAAGAAGAAGGCGGCTGCGAAGAAGGCTCCGGCAAAGAAAGCCGCTGCGAAGAAGGCACCCGCGAAGAAAAAGGCCCCGGCGAAAAGCAAGCCGGCTGCAAAGAAGGACGCGGGCGGCTGATGGCGAAGGAGCATTTCGAGCGCCACAAGCAGCCGTGGAAAGCGGAGGAGGCAGGCCAGCTCCGCACACTTGCGGCGAAGGGGCACGGGTTGAAGGCGATCGCGAAATCGCTCGGGCGGAGCGAGGAGTCGACCAAGGACTTCGCGAAGAAGAACAAGATCGCGATCGCCAAGAAGCGGTAGTCCGACCGGGCGGGACCTTTCTGCCCCTCGCGCGTTGGACCCGCATGCCGCATTTGCGAAGTGTAACCGAAGCGATGGGACCGGCCATCGTAGTGAGCCGTGCGTGGTGAGCGATAGCGGCGACGGCCTGCCCATGCCCCGCCGCATCTGGGCGATCGCGGCGATCAGTTTCGGCACCGCGTTGTTCGTAGTGGATGGCGCGGTCGCCAATGTCGCGCTGCCCACGATCGCGCGCGATCTGAACGTCAGCGACGGGGCGGTGACCAGCGTGGTGACCGTGTACCAGCTGGTGATGGTGATGGTGCTGCTGCCCTTCGCCACGATCGGCGACCGGATCGGGCACCGCAATCTCTACCAGATCGGCCAGGTCCTTTTCTTCTTCGCTTCTGCCGCGGCGCTGCTGGTAAACAGCTTCACGGTGCTGATGATCGTACGCGCGCTACAGGCGCTGGGCGCGGGTATCGCGCTGTCGGTTTCCGCAGCGATGCTGCGCTCCATCTATCCGGCGAAGAGCCTGGGCGGCGGGCTCGGGATCAACAGCGTGATCGTCGCCACTTCCTACGCAGTCGCGCCGACGCTGGGTGGCTTCATCGTCGAACATATCGACTGGCGCTGGGTTTTCGTCGCCGCCGCACCGCTGGCGCTGCTATCGCTCGTCATCGGACGCTATCTGCCCGATCCCAAACCGCGCGAGGGGCGCGTGGACTGGGTCAGCGGGTTGTGGAACGCGGCCACGGTCGCGCTGCTGATCGGCGGGCTGACCATCGCGACGCACGATCGCCTGGTGCTGGGCGGGGCGGCCGTCCTGGCCGGTATCGCGTCCGCGTATTTCCTCTACCGCCGAGAGCGCGGCATGGAGCGCCCGGTGCTGCCAGTGGACCTGATGCGCAAGCCGTCGATCGGGCTGTCGGTCGTCGCCGCGATCGCCGCCTTCATCGGGTCGGCGATGCTGATCGTGGGGCTGCCGTTCCGGTTCGAACAGGGGATGGGCTATTCCCCCGACGAGGTCGGTCTGCTGATTGCGCCGTTCCCGCTCACCATGCTGTTCGTCGCGCCCGCCGCCGGGTGGCTGTCGGACCGGGTTTCGCCGTCCGCCATGGGGGTGGTGGGTATGGCCATAGCGCTCATCGGGCTGCTGCTGCTTGCCTTCATGCCGAGCGATCCGGGCGCGTTCGGTATCGCCTGGCGATTGTCGCTCTGCGCGCTTGGCTACGGGTTGTTCCTCGCCCCCAACTCGCGGCTGATGATCGGGGCCGCGCCCGTCGACCGGTCGGCGGCGGCAGGCGGCCTGCTGTCGACCGCGCGCCTGTTCGGGCAATCGACCGGCGCGGCGGTGGTCGGTGTGATCCTCGCCATCGGTATGGGCCTCGGCCCCGCGCCGCTGCTGGTCTCCGCCGGGTTCGCGGTGCTCGCCGCGATCTGCAGCGCATACCGCTTTCGCGCGACGGGCGCGAACCTGGTGCGACGGCCGCGCCACCCCGACACCGTACGCCCCTAGCGGTCGCGCAGTCTCCAGATTTCCAGCGTGTGGACACCCAGCTGGTAACGCCCGGTCTCGCGATAGTCGCGGGCCAGCGCCCGGTCCATGATCGCGCGCGCCGGGCGGTTGGGCGGATCGGAATAGGGCTCCACCGCCTTCACGATGACCTGAGGACGCTGCGCCACGATGTGCCGCATCTCGGCCGCGGTATCGATGCCCAGCGCGTGCTGTTCCTTCAGGCTGTTGAGATGGGTGGTGAAGAGATAGCGCGTGACCGTGCACGCGCCCGTCGCGTGGTAGAGGCCGGGCTCCCCCTCGTGGATATAGAGGCACCCGTCCGGCCCGAGCTGGCGTTCGATCGCCGCGGCCACGGTGCGGAACTGATCGCGGTTGCCGGCCAGGTGAATGCGGATCGGAACATGGATCGCGGTGCAGATCGTGATGAAGGCCAGCGTGCCGATGGCGAAGCGGCGGCGCATTCCCTGCCAGCCCAGCGCCCGCGCACCCAGCACCAGGAACGGGACCAGCAGCGGCCCGACATAGTGGTCGTAATAGGTCCCGATCAGCAAGAAACCGACAAAGGCAGCGATGGCCCAAGCCTTGATGAAGGCGAGTTGGGGCGATCCGTTACCCCTCAGGCCCAGTCTGCGCGGTGCCCACAGCAGCAGCACCCATAGCGGCGAGAGGAAGAACGTCAGGATGGCCAACCGGCGCACCGCTTTCATCATCCCGCTCTCGCGCGAGAAGATCGATACGAAATTGGCGAAGACGAACTCGTCCAGATGGCCGATCGCGGCATAGGCCGCCATCGCGGCGGCGGTCGGCAGCAGGGCGCAGGCGACCCACGCCACGGCCATCGGAACGATGCGTCCGCGATGCAGGCCGTGGACGTGCGCCAGCCACATCAGTGCGAGTCCGAAGCAAATCCCTTCGAACATCACGGTGTATTTGATCTGCATCGCGATACCGAGCAGCAGCATGATGCCGCATCCGCCCGCGAACAGCTTGCGCGTATCGCCGTCGCGATAGCGCCGCGCGATCCACCATGCGGCGATGGCGACCGGCAGGTTGTAGAACACCGGGGCCTGCCCGCCGATCTGGCTGAAGCCCGCCAGCATGATGGGATAGCAGGCGGCGGCGATCAGCGCCCCGTCGGCTGGCGCGATCATGCGCGCGATGCGATAGAGCACCCAGGCGGTGCAGCCCGCCGACAGGCACGCGGCAATCTGGTACTGGATCACCTGAAACGGCCCGAGCGCGCTGGTCGCGGCGTAGATCAGGAACAGGCCCACGGGCTTCCTGTCCCAGATGTCGATATAGGGCAGCGCGCCATGCAACATGCGCGAGCCGACCAGGAGATAGAACTCCTCGTCGTTGGAGATCACCGGGCTGCCGAAGCTGGCGGCGCGGGTGACCGCGGTGAACGCGATCAGCGCCAGCAGCAGGCGCCAGTCGGCATACCAGGGGCGGGCGGGCGGTTGGAGGAACGTCTGCCAGTTTTTCCGGGTCTGTGGCCGGGTCTCGGCATCAAGGTGCCGGTCGCGCATCAGGGGAAAGGTCATGACGCGCTCGGCTATCCTCGGTTACGGTCAGTTCGCGGGGGCGGAGATGGCGACGGCGGACAGGCGCGAGGATGCCGCGCATTGCCGGGACACCGGGGTAAAGACCAGCAGGGAGCGGACCGGGGGCTGGGTCATCGCACCCAGTCGAGCCCGATTTCCTCGAACAGCTCGCGGCTGTCGGACCAGTTTTCCTCCACCTTCACATGCAGGAAGAGGTGGACCTTCACGCCGAGCAGTTCGGTCAGTTCGGTCCGTGCCGCCTCGCCGATCGCCTTGATCATGCGGCCGCCCTTGCCCAGCACGATGGGGCGCTGGGTTTCGCGGGAGACAACGATCTGCTGGTGGATTTCCAGGCTGCCGTCGGGTCGGTGCTTGTAGAGTTCGGGCCGCACCGCGCTGTCGTAGGGCAGTTCCTCGTGCAACTGGCGATAGAGCTGTTCGCGCGTCACCTCCGCCGCCAGCAGGCGTTCGGACGCGTCCGACACCTGGTCCTCGGGATAGTGCCACACCCCCTCCGGCATCAGCTCGGCGAGCGCGGACTTGAGTTCGGGTACGCCATCGCCGGTCAGGGCGGACACGAAGTAGATTTCCGCGAAATCGACCTTGCCCGACAACTCCTCGGCCAGTGCGAGCAGGGGCTCCTTCTTCGCCACGTCCACCTTGTTAAGGACGAGCATCTTGCGCTCCGGCCTGCCGGCGAGCTGTTCCAGCAGGGGCTCCAGCTCGTGCCGTCGCTGCTTGACCGGATCGACCAGCAGCAACACGGCATCGGCCGCCTCCGCACCTTCCCATGCGGCGCTCACCATCGCACGGTCGAGGCGGCGACGCGGCGCGAAGATGCCGGGCGTATCGACCAGGATCATCTGGGTATCGCCATCGAGCGCGATGCCCAGCATGCGCGCGCGGGTGGTCTGCGCCTTGGCGCTGGTGATCGCCACCTTCTGCCCGACGAGCTGATTGACGAGGGTCGACTTGCCCGCATTGGGCGCGCCGAGCACCGCGACGACGCCGCAGCGCGTCTGCCCTTCCGCCGGGGAGTGGGGTGAGGTCATCCGTATTGCTCCATGAAGTTCTTCGCGGCCAGCGTTTCCGCCTCCTGCTTGCTGCTCGCCTGTCCCTCGGCAGAGCCGACATTGGCGACCGTGACGCGAACGGTAAAGCGCGCCGCGTGGTCCGGTCCCGACCGGTCCACCAGTTCGTATTGTGGCGGCCGGCGGCGGTTGCCCGCCGCCCATTCCTGCAGCGCGCTCTTGGGATGCTTGGACCGGCCCGCGCCGCCCGCCACCTGATCGCGCCACAGCCGGTGGACGAGATCGCGGGTCGCATCGAAGCCCGCCTCGATGAAATTGGCCCCCAGCAGCGCTTCCATCACGTCGCCCAGCACGTTCTCGCCATGCTGCGCCCCGTCCTCGCGCGCCTGCCGGTCCAGCCGGACATGGTCCGACACGCCCAGACCGCGCGCGACCTGGGCGCAATTGCCCTTGCTCACCAGCACGTTCAGCCGCTGGGCCAGTTGTCCTTCCGCCCGGTCGTCCTCGCGATAGAGCCATTCCGCGATGGAGAGGCCCAGCACCCGGTCGCCGAGAAATTCGAGCCGCTCGTAACTGATCGCCTCGTTGGTGCTGCCATGGGTCAGCGCCTCGCGCCACAGGGCGGGATCGCCGACCGTGAAATGGCACGAGCGCAGCCAGTCGAGGGTGGATTGTTCCAGCGCGCTCACAGCGTCTCGCCGATCCGGTTCCACCGCGCGGCGGTGAACCATGTCCAGGGCAGAAACCAGCGGGCCGATCCGTCGGTGGACCAGACCAGCGCCTCGGCGCGCCCGACGACCCGTTCCAGTGGCACGAAGCCGACCCCGCCGCCGGCGACATCGGGAAAGCGGCTGTCCTGCGAATTGTCGCGGTTGTCGCCCATCAGGAACAATCGCCCTTCCGGCACGGTAACCGGACCGAAATCGTCCTGCGGCGTTTCGCCGAAATCGAACGTCACGTAGCTGCGGCCATTGGGCATCGTCTCGCGATAGGCGGTGTAGCGACACGCGGTGCCATTGCCCGGCACGTCCACGATCCGGCCGCCCCAGGCGCAATCGGTGTTGGCGGACATGGGGACCAGCACGTCGGGCACCCGCTCGCGCCGGATGGGCGTGCCGTCGATGAACACCTGTCCCCCGCGCACCTCCACGGTTTCCCCCGGAAGGGCCACGACGCGCTTGATATAGTCCGTATCGTCGACCGGATGCTTGAAGATCACCACGTCGCCGCGCGCGGGCGTATGCGCAAAGATGCGGCCCGGGATCAGCGGCGCGTCGAGCGGCAGCGAATGGCGCGAATAGCCATAGGGCCATTTCGCGGCGGCCAGATAGTCCCCGTCCATCAGGCCGGGCAACATGCTTTCGCTGGGAATGACGAAGAGGGAGAACAGGAAGCTGCGAAAGGCGAGCGCCGCCAGGATCACCAGCAGGCAGAATCGCAGGAAACTTCCCCAGCTTTCGTCCTTGCCCGCTGTCGCCTTCGCGCCCGCCACCAACCGTTCCCTTTGCATTCGTCCGGCGCGCTGCTTAGGCGCAACGCAAGGCAAAGCAAAAAGGATTCTCCCGTGAGCGAACAGGCCGCCGATCAGATCTGGACCGAGATCGAAGCACGCGAACGGCGCACCGTCGCCGAACTCTTCGCCGGTGACGATGCCCGTGTCGACAAATTGTCCGCGCGCATCGACTGGGGGGAGGGCGATACCGCGGGCGGCGTGCTGTTCGACTGGTCCAAGACGCATCTCGACGACGATCTGCTCGCTCGGTTCGAGAGCCTGGCGCAGGTGCGCGATTTCCGTTCAAAACGTGCCGCACTTCTGAATGGCGAGACCGTCAACGTGACGGAAGGCCGCGCCGCCGAGCATACCGCGCAGCGTGGCACCGGCGCGGATGCTTCGGTGGAAGAGGCAGCGGCGCTGCGCGACCGGATGCGCCTGCTGGTGGAGGCGATCCACGACGGCGCGCTTGGCGAGGTGAAGCACCTGATCCATGTGGGGATCGGCGGCAGCGCGCTCGGCCCCGCGCTCGCGATCGACGCGCTGACCCGCGACCTGGCCCGGGTCGACGTGCATATCGTCTCCAACATCGACGGTGTGGCGCTGGAGCAGGCCTTTGCCGCGTGCGACCCGAAGACGACGATGCTGGCGGTGGCAAGCAAGACCTTCACCACGATCGAGACGATGACCAACGCCGCCAGCGTGATGCGCTGGCTGGAGGAGGGCGGGGTAGCCGATCCCTCGGGCCGGGTGGTCGCACTGACCGCGAGCCCGGAAAAGGCGGTCGAGTGGGGCGTCGACGAAACACGGGTGCTGCCGTTCCAGGAAAGCGTGGGCGGGCGTTACTCGATCTGGTCCAGCATCGGCTTTCCGGTGGCGGTCGGCGCCGGGTGGGACGAGTTCGAGGCGATGCTGGCGGGCGCGCAGGCGGTCGATCGGCATTTCGCGGAGACCGAGGGGCGGGACAACCTGCCGCTGCGCGCCGCCTTCGCCGACCGGTACTATACCCGTGGCCGGAAGTGCCAGACCCGCGCGGTGTTCGCCTATGACGAGCGGCTGGCGCTGTTTCCGGACTATCTGCAGCAGCTTGAGATGGAATCGAACGGGAAGCGGGTGACCGCCGACGGCAAGCCGGTCGACGGGCCGACCGCTCCGATCACGTGGGGCGGGGTCGGCACCGATGCGCAACATGCGGTGTTCCAGCTGCTCCACCAGGGGACGCATGTCGTGCCGGTCGATTTCATCGCCAGCATCGCGCCGGGCGATGCGCTCGATCCCGCGCACCATCGCATCCTGCTGACCAACTGCTTCGCGCAAGGGGCCGCGCTGATGAAGGGCGACAAGGGGGAGGACCCGGCACGCAACTTCCCCGGCGACCGCCCGAGCGCAACCATATTGTGCGACGATCTGGACGCGGCGACCCTGGGCGCACTGATCGCTTTCCACGAACATCGCACCTTCGCCAACGCCGTGCTGATGGGTATCAACCCCTTCGACCAGTTCGGCGTCGAGCTGGGCAAACGCATGGCAAAGGAGATCGAGGGTGGTAAGAACGATTTCGACGCCAGCACCATGGCGCTGCTGCAAGCTGCGGGGTTGAGCGAATGAAGCGTTTTCTGACTGCGATCGCGGGGGCCTGCGCCCTGGCGGCATGCGCGCCTGTCGTGACGGAGCAAGCTCCTGCAACTGCGGCCGCACCTGCGACGCCGGCATCCGCAACCGGGCAGACAGCGATTGAGCCGACGGAGGCTCCGCGGAGCATCCTGTTCGTCGGCAACAGCTTCACCATGGGCGCGAACTCTGCCGTGCTGCGCTATCGCCCCGATAGTGTGGAGGACATCAATGGAGAGGGCGTGGGCGGCGTACCCGCGCTGTTCGCCAAGTTCGCGGAAGAGGCGAAGATGCCGTGGGCGGTCGCCCACGAAACGCGCGGCGGCACCACGCTGGATTTCCACCTGAACGAGCGGCGCGCGCAGATCGACCGCCCGTGGGACGTGGTGGTGATGCAGCAATACTCCGTTCTCGACCCGAAGAAGCCGGGCGATGCTGCCGAGACGGTGCGCGACGCGCCGCTGCTGGCGGACCTGTTCTCCGCCCGCAATCCCGATGTGCGAGTGTACCTGACCGCGACCTGGACCCGCGCCGATCAGGCATGGAAGCCGGAAGGCAAATGGTACGGCCAGCCGGTGGAGGCGATGGCGCTGGACGTGCGGCGCGGGCTCGATCGGGCCGATGCCGCGTCGGACCGGATCGATGCGGTGATCCCAGTGGGCGAGGCCTGGAACCGCGCGATCGCGACCGGGCTGGCCGATCCCAACCCCTATGACGGGCGCGCCTTCGGCCAGATCGACCTGTGGAGCTACGACCACTATCACGCCAGCGCGGAAGGGTATTATCTGGAAGCGCTGGTCGTCTTCGCGCAGGTCACCGGCTACGACGTGCGCAAGTTCGGCGCGCAGGAACGCGCCGCGCACGAGCTGGGTCTCGACCCGAAGGTGGCGGAGGCCTTGCAGAACGTTGCGATGGCGCAGCTGGAAGCGGAGCGGCGCGTGGGCGCGCTCGACATTCTCCGCGCGCTCGCCGTGCCGGGGCGCGCCTGAGATGTCGACCCCGGTCGTCATCGCAATCGCCTGGGCCGTCATCCTGGGAGTGGGCGGCGGCCTGCTGACCAAGATCGGCGAGTGGTATCGCGCTCTCAACAAGCCGAGCTGGCAACCGCCCGACTGGCTGTTCGGCCCGGCCTGGACGGTGATCCTGGGCCTCGCCGCCTGGGCCTTCGTCCTGAGCTGGAATGCGATCCCGCCCGGGGGCGACCATACGCCGCTGATCGTGCTCTACGCGGTCAATTTCGTGTTCCACCTCCTCTGGTCGCCGCTGTTCTTCACGGTGAAGCGGCCGGACTGGGCGCTGGTCGAGGTCCCGTTCCTGTGGGCTTCGGTACTGGCGCTATGCATCGGCCTGCGCGAATTCTCGGTGCTGGCAAGCTGGCTGATCGTGCCGTACTTGGTGTGGGTGAGCTTCGCGGCGATCCTCAACTGGAAGATCGTGCAGTTGAACGGTCCTTTCGGGCGATAGCGCCAGGTCAGATCAAACAGCTTCCGTTCAGGAAAGGCCGCGCAAATTCCGGTTCGGTCGGCTCGTAGTGCCGTGCCGAGGGAGTGTCCGGGATGCGCAATTTGCTCGTAATCGCCTTGCTTCCGGCTGCGGCCGCCTGTTCGACAATCCAGGCTGCTCATACGCGATTGCCTGCGGAATTCGGGCCGGAACCGGACCGCATAGAGCTCGTCGGCCTGCAGGGACCGCAGACCGGGGCCTACACCGCCGGGGCATATTCCGGGCGATACGACCGCTATGCGTCGGGTACGCGTATCCTGGGCGCATTTGCTGCGAAGAACCAGCACGCGGGCTTTTCCATCACCGGGCCGGGGATAACCCCCGCGCTGGTCGCCGATTGCATGATGAGCGAGCAATCTGTGCAGTCGGAGCGGGTGGAGGTTCTGACGGCCCCCATGTCCTACCGCTGCACGTTCTCGCAAGGGGGTGAGCCGGCCCGCGCCACCTTCGACCTGCACGAGACGAACGAGGCCGCCGGGACCTCGCTCGGTTACAAGCGGGACGGGACGTTCCGTTATGCCGGGGCCGCATTCGAAATCCGCTCCGAACATCGACTGCAGGAGACCGCGCTCCCCACCGCCGCGCCAAACGGATATGTGTTCCTGCGGGGCGGACGACCGGTGGGCGCGATCGACCTCAACGGCTCGCCGCAGCTCGTGCTCCCGATGGGAACGGACGAAGCGACGAGCCGCGCGCTCACGATCGCCGCCCTCGCGACCGCGCTGCTGTGGGACCCCGCCGACAGCGACATGCACGACTGGTAGTCCTGGCCTTCGTGGTGACAGCAGTGCCATGCGGATTAGCAATATTTACAATAGGATGCCCACTTCGTGACGTTGCTGAGCAACTTGTAAGGGCAGTACCGAACCCAAGAGTCCCAGTATAGAACACCGCCAAAATCGTCCTGAACTTGGTATTTACCCGATCTCTTAGAGATATTATGGAATTGCTATCGACTGAGGTGGCAGTTCGGGACAACTATCGGGTCGATGGAGGAAAAAATGGCGGGATCAAAATGGTTTACGGGGGCTGTCCTCGCGTTTTCGGCGGCGATTGTCAGTATCGCGACTCCAGCTAACGCGGCGACTGTCGTGAGTTCATGCAGCACGGCGATCGTCACTCCGGCTGCGTCCAAGTGCTCGGGCAACTATTCGAAGAACATCCTCAACAATTCCAAGATCGATGATCAGAAGACCGGCACCGCAGCCCTTGGTTCTTCCTATGTCTTCAACGGGGACTGGAACGCCGTCGAAGCCACGAAGATCACCTCGCTCGGCGCTGGCAATATCCTGAACTTTGGCAAGACACTGTATGGTCAGACCATTTTCGGCATGCATGTCGGCAACGGGTCGGGCTACGGCAATTCGACCTCGTTCTATCTGATCGATTTCGGGACCAAGGGAGCAAGTGGCATCAAGCTCGCGAATGCGAAGGGCTTCTCGAACGCGGTGCTTTACACGACAGCGGCAGCCGGCGGTGTTCCCGAGCCTGCTACGTGGGCGCTGATGCTGCTGGGTTTCGGCCTCATCGGCAGCCAGATCCGTCGTCGCCGTCACGTAACGGCCCGCCCGGCCTTCGCCTGAACCCTCTCCCTCGCTCGGCTTTTTCCGGCTTTGCCGGGGAGCCGGGCGAACGGCGCTATCCGCTGGGGTTCTGTTCCAGCGAGGAAAGCCGCAGCTTCGCGAACGATTCCGGCTGATGGTCGGCCAGCCATTCCAGCATCCCCTCGCGGATGTCGCATCTGAGGTCGAACAGGGTGGGCGAGTTCTTCGCGCTCATCAGCAGGCGCACCTCGATCGAGTCCCGCGTGGTTTCGGTCACCTGCACCACCTGGACGCGGCCGTCCCAGCGCTCGTTCGCCTTCACCTGCCGCTCGAACTCGGCGCGGATGGGGCCGATCTTGGTTGCAGGGTCGAGGTAGAGGAACACGGTGCCCAGCAGGTTCGCGGTCTGCTTGGTCCAGTTTTGGAACGGCTGTTCCAGGAAATAGCTGGTGGGCAGCACGAGCCGCCGCTCGTCCCAGATCTTTACCACCACGTAGGTGGTGCGGATATCCTCGATCCAGCCCCATTCCCCTTCGACCACCACCGCGTCGTCGATATTGATCGGCTCCGTGATCGCCATCTGCACGCCCGCGATCAGCGATTTGAGCGCCGGTTGCGCCGCGGCGCCCACGGCAAGCCCGGCGAGGCCCGCAGAGGCGACCAGCGTGACACCGATATCGCGCACGCCCGGGATCGACAGCAGCATCAGCCCCACGGTCACGAACACGATCACGAAGGTCGCGATGCGGTTCACCATGGCGAGCCGCGTACGCCTGCGCCGCGCGGCGAGATTGTCCGCCACGGTAATGTCGGCACGCAGCTTCATCGCCTCGATCAGCGCATGGAGGATCGCGATCGCGACCCAGCCGATCAGCGCGGGCATGGCGAAACTGGCGATCTTGGCCCACACCGCGTCGAAGGCGGGGACCTCGCGCGCGACCAGCACCAGCGCCAGCCCGACCAGCGCCGCGCGCGTCGGATGCCGCAACCGGCCGACGACGATATTGTCCGCCTTGCTGTCGCTGCGATGCGAAAGCGTGCGCAGCAACCGAAAGACCACCCAGTGGAGCGCCAGCGCGATCAGCACCGCGCCGCCCGCGATCGCGGCCCAGCCCCATGGATCGGGCAGGAACGCGGTCTGCTGCTGAAGAGTATTGCTGATCGTGTCTGTCATGCGGTCTCCCGGTGTTCGGCTGCGAGCCCGGCGACCTCTCCCGAATTTTCGTGTTCGTCCTCCCGGTTAAAGGAGCACACGCGCACGGATGTTCCCGGGATGCAAACGTTGGCAAGACGCGGCGGCCCCGCCATATCGGCCGCGAACAGGAGAATTTCATGGCCGACGAATACGATTACGACCTCTTTACCATCGGTGCCGGCTCGGGCGGTGTCCGCGCCAGCCGCGTCTCCGCCGCGCTCGGCGCGAAGGTCGCCATCGCGGAGGAGCACCGGATCGGCGGTACCTGCGTGATCCGTGGCTGCGTACCCAAGAAGATGCTCGTCTACGGTGCGCATTTTGCCGAAGACCTAGAGGACTGCCAGCGGTTCGGGTGGGAGATAGGCGAGCGCAAGTTCGACTGGATCAAGCTGCGCGACAACGTGCTCGACGATGTGACCCGGCTTGAAGGTGCCTATACCGAGACACTGGAAAATCATGACGTCGAGATCTTCAAGGAGCGCGCCGAGATTACCGGCCCGCACGAGATCACGCTAGCGAGCGGTCACAAGGTCACCGCAAAGCACATCCTGATCGCGACCGGCGCGCGCCCGCGCATGCCCGAGTGCCAGGGGGCCGAACACGCCATCTCGTCCAACGAGGCATTCCATCTCGACAAGCTGCCCAAGAAGATCATCATCGCGGGGGGCGGCTATATCGCCAACGAGTTTGCCGGAATTTTCAACGAGTTCGGCTGCGACGTTCACATCGTGAACCGGGGCGACCGCCTGCTGCGCAGCTATGACGAGGCGGTGCGCGACCGGCTGCTGCAGATCTCCACCACGAAGGGGATCAAGTTCCGCTTCAACACCACTTTCGAATATATCAAGCCGTGCGACGAGGGCGGCTACTTCGTGAAGCTGTCCGACTGCGACGAGGAGAAGGCCGACCTCGTGATGTTCGCCGTCGGTCGTATTCCCAACACCGAAGGGCTCGGGCTCGACAAGGCGGGCGTCGAGCTGGGCGAGCACGGCGAGGTGAAGGTCGACCGGTTCAGCAAGACCAATGTCGATCACATCTATGCCGTCGGCGACGTGACCGATCGTGTCCAGCTGACCCCGGTGGCGATCCGCGAGGGGCAGGCCTTTGCCGAAACCGTCTTCGGGAAGGGCGATCCTGTGGCGGTGGACCACGGCTGCGTCCCCAGCGCGGTGTTCAGCCATCCGCCGATCGCCGCAGTGGGCATGACGGAGGGCGAGGCGAAGAACAAGCTGGGCAGCGTGAAGGTCTATCTGTCGGACTTCCGCCCGATGAAGAACGTGCTGGCGGGCCGAAACGAGCGCAGCCTGATGAAGATGGTCTGCGACGGCGACAGCGGCAAAATCGTCGGCATCCACATGATCGCGCCCGAGGCGCCCGAGATGATGCAGGCGGCGGCGATCGCGGTGAAGGCCGGGCTGACCAAGGCGGATTTCGACTCTACCGTCGCGATCCATCCCACCATGGCGGAAGAACTGGTGCTGATGCGCTAACGCGCACCATCCGTGTTGCCAGCCGCGTTGACGGTAAGGGCTAGCTGCGGCAACGCAGGGGGCCAGACATACAAGGGGTAGGAATGTCCGCCGATAACATCGCCGAAATGGAACGTCGCCGCGAAGCCGCCGAACTGGGTGGCGGACAGAAGCGCATCGATGCGCAGCATGCCAAGGGCAAGCTGACCGCGCGCGAACGGCTCGAAGTGCTGCTGGACGAGGACAGCTTCGAGGAGCTGGACCGGTACGTGGAGCACGACTGCACCGATTTCGGTATGGAGGACCAGAAGATCCCGGGCGACGGCGTCGTCACCGGCAGCGGCACGGTGAACGGGCGGCTGGTCTATGTCTTCAGCCAGGACTTCACCGTCTTCGGCGGTTCGCTGTCGAAGCGCCATGCGGAGAAGATCTGCAAGGTGATGGATATGGCGATGAAGGTCGGCGCCCCGGTCATCGGCCTCAACGACAGTGGCGGCGCGCGTATCCAGGAAGGCGTCGCCAGCCTCGGCGGCTATGCCGAGGTGTTCCAGCGCAACGTGCTGGCGTCCGGCGTGGTCCCGCAGATCAGCCTGATCATGGGGCCGTGCGCGGGCGGGGCGGTCTATTCGCCCGCGATGACCGACTTCATCTTCATGGTGAAGGACAGCAGCTACATGTTCGTGACCGGGCCGGACGTGGTCAAGACGGTCACCAACGAGGTCGTCACGCAGGAGGAACTTGGCGGCGCGGTGACGCACACGACCAAGACCAGCGTGGCCGATCTCGCCTTCGAGAACGACATCGAGACTTTGCTCCAGACACGCAATTTCATCGACTACCTGCCGCTGTCGAACCGCGAGGACGTGCCCGAGCGGCCGACCGACGATCCGTGGGACCGCGAGGAGCCGAGCCTCGATACGGTGATCCCCGACAACGCCAACCAGCCCTACGACATGCAGGAGATCATTCGTAAGACGCTGGACGAAGGCGAGTTTTTCGAGATCCAGCCGGCGCATGCGGGCAACATCATCTGCGGCTTCGGCCGGGTCGAGGGGCGCACGGTGGGCGTGGTCGCGAACCAACCGATGGTGCTGGCGGGCGTGCTCGATATCAATTCGAGTAAGAAGGCCGCGCGCTTCGTGCGGTTCTGCGATGCGTTCGAAATCCCGATCCTGACCTTCGTCGACGTGCCCGGCTTCCTGCCCGGCACGGGGCAGGAGCATAACGGCATCATCAAGCATGGCGCCAAGCTGCTGTTCGCCTATGCCGAGGCGACCGTGCCCAAGATCACCGTCATCACCCGCAAGGCCTATGGCGGCGCGTACGACGTGATGGCGAGTAAGCACCTGCGCGGCGACCTCAACTACGCTTGGCCGACTGCCGAGATCGCGGTGATGGGCGCGAAGGGCGCGGTGGAGATCATCTTCCGCCAGGACCGCGACGATCCCGAGAAGATCGCGCAAAAGACGAAGGAATACGAAGACCGCTTCGCCAACCCCTTCGTCGCCGCCTCACGCGGCTATATCGACGAAGTCATCTACCCGCACTCGACCCGACGGAGGATCGCGCTGGGCCTGCGCAAGCTGCGCGGGAAAGAGCTGACCAACCCGTGGAAGAAGCATGACAACATCCCGTTGTGACGTAGCCAGAGCGATGCTTGAGGATATTGTCGCCGAATGGTCAGATTGGCCCGACGAATTGCAGGCAATCACCGGGTTCGAGTTTGCTGAGTATCGTGCGCTTAAGCTGAAGCTGGATGATCCGAGTAGCGAACTGACTGAGACAGATGCGGACATGATGCGCGAAGGGGCAAAGCAGTTTTTTGGATATCCGGGTATGACGACATCAGGGGTTGAGCGGTCGCTTGGCCCTGAGTGGCTAAGCGAAGTCGAGTCCGCTTTTCTGAATGAAGACGATCGTTGATCGTCTTCCGCGTCAACGCTCCCTGGAATTTGCCGGAGGCACGAATTCCGTCACCCTGAACTTGTTTCAGGGTCCAGCTTTGGGAAGGCGCGGGCATTGCATGAGAAAGACTGGATGCTGAAACAAGTTCAGCATGACGAATTGACAGGAGCAGACGCATGAAACTCGGCCGCCTCAACCATATCGGCGTCGCGACGCCTTCTATCGCGGACTCGATTGCCTACTACCGCGACACGATGGGCGCGGTGCGGATCGCCGAGCCGTTCGACCTGCCCGAACAGGGCGTGAAGGTCTGCTTCGTCGATACGCCCGACAGCGCGGGCGACGTCGGCAAGGGCACTCAGATCGAGCTGATCGAGCCGCTCGACGAGGCGAGCCCGATCAACGGCTTCCTCGCCAAGAACCCCGCCGGCGGCCAGCACCACGTCTGCTACGAGGTGGAGGACATCGAAGCGGCGCGCGAATGGTTCGAGGGGAAGGGCAAGCGCATCCTCGGGCCCACGCGCATCGGCGCGCATGGGACGCCGATCTTCTTCCTCCACCCCAAGGACATGATGGGCCAGCTGACCGAGATCATGGAAACGCCGAAGGAGGGCGCGCACTGATCGAACGAGTGTGCTCCTCTCTCTGTATGGGAGAGGATACGTAGGCTTACGAGCTCGCTCGCTAGCCGCAGTTGGAGAGGGTGGGACGTGCCACGCCCCCTCTCCAAGTTTCGCTCGGCCGCCGTGCGGCCAAGCTGCACTATCCTCTCCCGCAAGGGGAGAGGGATGCGGGAGGATACCGATGCTGTTCTACGATAGCCCCAACCCCGCGCCCAACCCGCGGCGCGTGCGAATCTTCGCTGCCGAAAAGGGCATCGCGCTGCCCTCCAAGGAAGTTTCGATCCCGCAGCGCGAGCAGAAAGCGCCCGAATACCTCGCCAAGAACCCGCGGGGGCAGACGCCGATCCTCGAATTGGACGATGGCACGGTGATTGCCGAGAGCGTCGCGATCATGCGCTATCTAGAGGCACTGCATCCGGAGCCGCCGCTGTTCGGCACCACCCCGCTCGATATCGCGCAGATCGAGATGTGGTGCCGCCGGGTCGAGATGATCCTGATGCCCCCAGTCGCGCAGGTGTGGGTCCACACGCATTCCTTCACCGCCGCGTTGCCCGGCCGCAACGCGGAATGGGGCGAGGCAAACCGCCCTCGCGTGGCCGAGGCGCTGGCATTCTTCGACACTTCGCTGGCAAACAGCGATTATCTAGCGGGCGACAGCTTCTCCGCCGCCGACATCCTGCTGCTCACCACGGTCGACTTCGCCGGTTTCATCGGGCTCGACCCGACCAACGGGCTGGAGAACCTTTCGGCGTGGCACCGGCGCGTGTCGGAACGCGAGAGCGCCACAGCCTAACCGGCGCGGGCAATATCGCCCGGGGAATATCGCCCTTGCGCTCGTCCCGACCTTGTCGAAGGGCCGTACTTTCTTCTAGCCCAGCCTCACGAAGCCAAGGACGACCCTTCGACAGGCTCAAAATGAGCCGAGGGGCTGGATGCTAACGGAAACTGAGATGGCACAAGACAAACCGACCTACGACGACTGGAAAGCCCGCGCCGACAAGGAGGTGAAGGGCCGCGACCTCACCTGGCACACGCCGGAGGGGTTCGACGTGAAGCCGCTCTATACGGCGGAGGACACGCAGGGGATCGACCCGGGCGTGCCGGGCGTGGCGCCGTTCACACGCGGGCCCTACGCTAGCATGTATGCCAATCGGCCGTGGACGATCCGCCAATATGCGGGGTTCTCCACTGCGGAGGAATCGAACGCCTTCTATCGCCGCAACCTCGCCGCGGGGCAGAAGGGGCTGAGCGTCGCGTTCGATCTCGCCACCCATCGCGGGTACGATTCGGATCACCCTCGCGTGCGCGGCGATGTCGGCAAGGCGGGCGTCGCGATCGACACCGTGCGCGACATGGAGATACTGTTCGACCAGATCCCGCTCGACGAGATGAGCGTCTCCATGACGATGAACGGCGCGGTGATCCCGGTGCTGGCGTTCTACATCGTCGCGGCGGAGCGTGCGGGCGTGTCGCAGGACAAGCTGTCGGGGACCATCCAGAACGACATCCTGAAGGAGTTCATGGTCCGCAACACCTACATCTACCCACCCGAGCCGAGCATGCGGATCGTGAGCGACATCATCGCCTACACATCCGACCACATGCCCCGGTTCAACAGCATCTCCATCAGCGGCTATCACATGCACGAAGCGGGGGCGACGGCGGTGCAGGAGCTCGCCTTCACCATCGCCGACGGCAAGGAATACGCCCAGCGTGCGATGGAAACCGGGCTCGATCTGGATGCCTTTGCGCCGCGCCTGTCCTTCTTCTGGGGCATCGGCATGAACTTCTTCATGGAAGTGGCGAAGATGCGCGCGGCGCGCCATCTGTGGCACGACGTGATGTCCAACCTTGGCGCGCAGAACCCCAAGTCCAAGATGCTGCGCACGCACTGCCAGACGAGCGGTGTGTCCTTGCAGGAGCAGGACCCGTACAACAACGTCATCCGCACCACGGTAGAGGCGATGGCGGCGGTGCTGGGCGGGACGCAGTCGCTCCACACCAATGCGCTGGACGAGGCGATCGCGCTGCCGACCGACTTCTCCGCCCGCATAGCGCGCAACACGCAGCTGGTGCTGGAGGAGGAGACCGGCATCACCAATGTCGTCGATCCGCTGGGCGGCAGCTATTACGTCGAGAGCCTGACGGCCAAGCTGGTGGAGGAAGCCAGGGCGCTGATCGAGGAAGTCGATGCGGCTGGCGGGATGACCGCCTATGTCGCCAGCGGTGCGCCCAAGCGCCAGATCGAGGAAGCCGCCGCCGCAAAGCAGGCGAGCGTCGATCGTGGCGAAACCGTGATCGTGGGGGTCAACAAGTACCGCCGCGACAAGGAAGACGAGATCGACACGCTCGATATCGACAACCACGCGGTGCGCGAAAGCCAGATCGCGCGGCTGAAGGACGTGCGCGCCAAGCGTGACGAATTCGCCTGCAAGGCCGCGCTCGACGCGCTGTCCCGCGGGGCGGCGCAGCGGGAGGGCAACCTCCTCGCGCTGGCGGTCGAAGCCGCGCGGCACGACGCCACGCTGGGCGAGATCAGCGAGGCGATGGAGGACGTGTTCGGCCGCTACGACACACTGCCGACCCCGGTGAAGGGCGTCTATGCCAGCGCCTATGCGGACGATTCGCGCTACGCCCAGGTGGTGCAGGGCGTGCAAGCGGTGGAACGGCGACTGGGCCGCAGGCCGAAGGTGTTCGTGGCCAAAATGGGCCAGGACGGGCACGATCGCGGGGCCAACGTCATCGCCAGCGCGTTTGCCGACATGGGCTTCGACGTACTCTCCGGCCCGCTGTTCCAGACCCCGCGCGAAACGATGGACATGGCGCTGGAGAACGACGTCGACGCGATCGGCGCGTCCAGTCTGGCTGCAGGGCACAAGACCCTGATCCCGGAACTGATCGAGCTGCTGAAGGAAGCGGGGCGCAGCGACATCAAGGTCGTCGCTGGCGGCGTGATCCCGCAAAAGGATTACGAATATCTGCGCGAGGCCGGCGTTCAGGGCATCTACGGCCCCGGCTCCAACGTGGTGGAATGCGCGGCCGACATGCTGCGCCTGCTCGGCCACAACATGCCTCCACCCGATGAGGAACTCGAGGATGCGGCGGAGTGACCGCGCCCCATACCGGCACCGCGTTTCTGCCTATCGCGGCCATGATGTTCGCCGCAGGGCTCGGCATACCCGTGTTCGCCTCGCTTAATGCGGGGTTGAACCAGCAGCTTGGTAGCCCGATCGCGGCGACCACGGTGACCTTTGCGGTCGGGCTGGCGATCGGCACAGTGATCCTAGCATTCGTCGGCTTTCCCGCGCGGTCGGCTTTCGTCACCGATCAGCCCTGGCACTATGGGGCGGCGGTCTTCATGCTGTTCTACGCCACCGCAATCGCATTTTCCGCGCCCAAGATCGGTCTGGGCAACGCGATCTTCTTCGTTCTGACCGGCCAGTTGATCGCCGCGGCGACGATCGACCATTTCGGTTTGCTGGGCGTCATCCAGACCTCGCTGACGCCTAGGCGCCTGGTGGGGATCGCGGTGATGGCCATCGGCCTGTATCTTGCTAGGAAGCCAGTATGACGCAAATCCGCACCGACTGGACCCGCGAGGAGATCGCCGATCTCTTCGACCTCCCCTTCACCGAACTGCTGTTCCGCGCGGCCTCCGTGCATCGCGAGAACCATCCGCCCGAGCAGGTCCAGCTGTGCACGCTGCTCAGCATCAAGACCGGCGGCTGCCCGGAGGATTGCGGCTATTGCAGCCAGTCGGTCCATGCCGACAGCGGGGTGGAGGCGACCAAACTGATGGACGTGCAGGGCGTGCTGCAGCGCGCGGCGCAGGCGAAGGATGCGGGATCGCAGCGCTTCTGCATGGGTGCCGCCTGGCGCAATCCCAAGGACCGCGACATGCCCGCGATCGTGAAGATCGTGCAGGGTGTGCGCGAGATGGGTCTCGAAACCTGCATGACGCTGGGGATGCTGACGCCGAAGCAGGCGGACATGCTCGCCGAGGCGGGGCTCGACTATTACAACCATAATATCGACACCGGCCCCGAATATTACGAGCGCGTGATCAGCACCCGCAATTATCAGGACCGGCTCGATACGCTCAGCAATGTGCGCGAGGCGGGGATAAACGTGTGCAGCGGCGGGATCGTCGGCATGGGCGAAACGCGCGAGGATCGCGTCGGCTTCGTCCACACGCTCGCCACGCTGGAGCAGCATCCCGAGAGCGTGCCGGTCAATGCGCTGGTCCCGGTCAAGGGCACGGTGCTGGGCGACATGCTGGCCGACACGCCGCTCGCGAAGATCGACGATATCGAATTCGTCCGCACCGTCGCGGTCGCGCGGATCGCGATGCCGATGAGCATGGTGCGCCTTTCCGCCGGACGCGAGTCGATGTCCGAGGCGACGCAGGCGCTGTGCTTCCTCGCCGGTGCGAACTCGATCTTCACCGGCGACAAGCTGCTGACCGCGCCCAATGCGGGCGACGACAGCGACGGCGCGCTGTTCGCGAAGCTGGGCCTGACCGCGCTGCAGGGCGAGGAGCCGATGCGGGCGTGCAAGGTCGTGGAGCCGGCGGAGTGATCCTTGCCGCACTTCTTCTTGTCGCCCAACCGAACCAGCCGAAGCTCGATTGCGAGAACCCCCAAACGCAGACTGCACTGACTATGTGTTCAAAGCGGGATTTCGATCGCGCCGACGCCGCGATGAATGCAGTCTGGAAGGAAGTTCGGGCCGTCGCAAAAAATGCGGACGCTGACGTGAGGTATGAGGATGATCAAGCGGGCTATTGGGACACATTGCTCAAGGCGCAACGCGCGTGGCTGACCTACCGTGACGAACACTGTCGATACGCGAGCTACGACGTTAGAGGCGGGTCGCTCCAGCCGATGCTGATCAATAATTGCACGACCGACCTGACGAACGCACGCACCATGGAACTGCGCGAGCTGTTGGTAAGTCAGGTGTCCGGCGAACCCAAAACTGTCCCGGAGGACTAGATGTTCAAGAAAATCCTCATCGCCAATCGCGGCGAAATCGCATGCCGGGTCATCAAGACCGCGCGCCGTATGGGTATCGAGACCGTGGCGGTCTATTCCGATGCCGATGCGCGCGCTCCGTTCGTGAAGATGGCGGACGAGGCGGTGCATATCGGCCCCGCGCAGGCGTCCGAAAGCTACCTCGTCGCGGACAAGATCATCGCCGCGTGCAAGCAGACCGGGGCCGAGGCGGTGCATCCGGGGTACGGCTTCCTCTCCGAACGCGCCAGCTTCGTCGAGGCGCTGGCGAAGGAAAACATCGTCTTCATCGGCCCGCCCGCGTCCGCGATTGCGGCGATGGGCGACAAGATCGAGTCGAAGAAGCTGGCGCGCGAGGCCGGGGTGAACACCGTGCCCGGCTCCGAAGGCGCGATCGAGAACACCGAAGACGCGCTCACCTGGGCCAACAAGATCGGCTACCCGGTCATGATGAAGGCCAGCGCGGGCGGCGGCGGCAAGGGCATGCGCCTCGCTTGGAACGATCAGGACGTGAAGGACGGGTTCGAGGCGACCCAGCGTGAGGGGCTCAACAGCTTCGGCGACGACCGCGTCTTCATCGAGAAATTCATCGAGGACCCGCGCCATATCGAGATCCAGATCCTCGGCGACAAGCACGGCAATATCCTCTATCTCAACGAGCGCGAATGCTCGATCCAGCGCCGCCATCAGAAGGTCGTGGAGGAAGCGCCATCACCCTTCGTTACCGACAAGATGCGCAAGGCCATGGGCGAGCAGTGCGTCGCCCTGTCGCGCGCGGTGGATTACCATTCCGCTGGTACGGTCGAACTGATCGTCAGCGGTGCGGACGAGACCGGCGAGAGCTTCTACTTCCTCGAAATGAACACCCGCCTCCAGGTGGAACATCCGGTGACCGAAATGATCACCGGCATCGATCTGGTCGAATGGATGATTCGAGTCGCGGCGGGAGAGGAACTGCCGTTCGGGCAGGACGACATCAAGCTGGATGGCTGGGCGATCGAGAACCGCGTCTATGCGGAAGACCCCTATCGCGGCTTCCTGCCCAGCATCGGCCGACTGGTCCGTTATGACCCGCCGGTGGAGGGCTGGACCGACGACGGCAGCGCCAATGGCCGCCGCGGCGTGCACGGCGTGCGCGTGGACGATGGTGTCTACGAAGGCGGCGAGGTCTCGATGTTTTACGATCCCATGATCGCCAAGCTGGTGACGTGGGGCGAAACGCGCGACGAGGCGGCCGATCTGCAGGTGGAGGCGCTCGACGCCTTCCGCGTGGAGGGGCCGGGGCATAATATCGACTTCCTGTCCGCGATCATGCAGCATCCGCGTTTTCGCGCAGGGGAGCTCACCACCGGCTTCATCGCGGAGGAATATCCCGACGGTTTCGCGGGCGCGGCCGCGTCAGACGATCTGAAGCGCGGGCTCGCCGCGGTGGGCGGGGTGATCGCCACCGCCGACGCCGACCGCGCGCGGCGGATCGACCAGAAACTCGACAGCGAATTCTACGCGCCGGGCGACTGGACCGTGCGGATCGACCAGACCGATTATCACGTGCGGCTGGAAGAGGACGCGGTGACGGTCGATGGCGAACCGGTTGCGCTCGACATGGAATACACGCCGGGCGAGAGCATGATCGAGGTCGAACTGGGCGGCGGCGAAGACGAGACTGGCGAGGTGCTCACCCTTCAGCTCAAGGCCACGCGCACCGGTTACGCCATCACCACGCGAGGCCGAACGCATCAGCTTCGCATCCTCCAGACCCGCATCGCGCATCTGGCCGATCATATGATCGAAAAGGTGCCGCCCGATCTTTCCAAGATGCTGATCTGCCCGATGCCGGGCCTGCTGGTGAAGCTGCATGTCGAGGAGGGCGAAGAGGTCCAGCCCGGCCAGCCGCTCGCCACCGTGGAGGCGATGAAGATGGAGAACATCCTGCGCGCCGAGAAGGAAGGCACCATCGCCAAGATAAATGCGGGCGAGGGCGACAGCCTGGCGGTGGACGAGGTAATCCTGGAACTGGAGTGATGCACCTCTCCCACGCTCCCGATGCGCCACCCGCACCAGAGACCGATTTCGAGACCTTCCTGAAGGCGGACATCCGCATCGGCACGATCGTGGCGGCGGAGGATTTCCCGGAGGCGCGCAAGCCCGCCTATCGCCTGCGGATCGACTTCGGTCCCGCGATCGGCGAGCGCAAGAGTTCGGCACAGATCACCGCCAACTACACGCGCGAGGAACTGGTCGGGCGGCAGGTCGCGGCGGTGGTCAACTTCCCGCCGCGCCAGATCGGGCCGATGCTGTCGGAAGTGCTGACGCTCGGCTTCGCGGACGAGGCGGGCGAGGTCGTGCTGTTCGCGCCCGACACGTCCGTACCCAACGGCTCGCGCCTGTTCTGAGGGCTGTTGCGTGGGGCGGCGACGTCTCGATGCGCTTCTCCCCGCCTTAGCGCCAGCGAGAATGGGTGCACCGCGTCAATGCGCGCGCATCTGCTCGTCGAGGAAGGCGGCTACGTCGCTCAGTTCGACGTCGCGCGCCAGATAGGCGTCGCCGATCCCGCGCAGCAGGATGAAGGGGAGGGTGCCCGCCGCCATCTTCTTGTCGTGCAGCATATGCTCGACCAGGGCCGCACCGGTGCAATTCAGGCCCAGCGCGGCGATCTCGGCAGGCAGGCCCGCGGCGTCGACGGCGCGCGTGATTCGCTCCGCATCCTGACTCGACAGATCGCCACGGGGGCGGAATAGCGCGCCGCCAGCACCATGCCGAGCGCGACGCCCTCGCCATGGAGCAGCCGGTCGGAAAAGCCGGTCTGCGCCTCCAGCGCGTGGCCGAAGGTGTGGCCGAGATTGAGGAGCGCGCGCCGCCCGGTGGTCTCGCGCTCGTCCTCCGCGACGATCCGCGCCTTGGCGCCCACGCTGGTCGCGACGGCGTGCTCCAGCGCCTCCGGTTGAAGGGCCAGGGCGGCGGCACCGTGGTCCGCCAGCCAGTCGAAGAATGCCGTATCGCCAAGAACGCCGTATTTCAGCACCTCGGCATAGCCGGCTCGCAATTCGCGCGGTGCGAGCGTTTCCAGGGTCGAAAGATCGGCAATCACCAGCGATGGCTGATGGAACGCCCCGATCAGGTTCTTGCCCGCCGCGGTGTTGATCGCGGTCTTCCCGCCCACGCTGCTGTCGACTTGCGCCAGCAGCGTGGTTGGCAGTTGCACGAACCCGCAGCCGCGCTTCAGGATGGCGCAGGCGAAGCCCGTCAGGTCGCCGACTACGCCGCCGCCGAGTGCGAAGACATGCTCGCCCCGGGTGACGCCCAGCGACAGCAGCCAGTCGGTCAGCCGCTCGAGCTCCGCCCAGCTTTTCGAGCGTTCGCCCGGTTCGATGTCGTACCAGGCGATTTCGCGCCCGCCGGATGCGAGCGAGCGTTCCAGCCGCTCGCCGTGATGGCGCCTTGCCTCGCGGTCCGCGACGACCGGCACCTTGCGGGGCGGGGCGAGCGCTTCGATGAAGGGGCGGGCGAGCTCCATCGTCCGGTCGAGCAGGTCCGGCCCGACGTGAACCTCGTAATCGCGCCCGGCCAGCGCGACCGGGATCACAGCCATCGTTCGATGGCCCCGAGAATGGCGAGCGCGGTTTCGACATGCGGCCCGGGCTTGCTCTGCACCTTGATCGGCGCCTTGGCATAGGACGGCGCGCGGGCATCGCTCAGCTTGCGCAGGATTTCTTCCGGATCGCCGTCCTGCAACAGCGGACGGTTGGACCGGCGCGCGGTGCGTTCGACCAGCGTTTCGACATCGCAGTCGATCCACACGCCGATCCCGCGTTCGAGGACGAGGTCGCGCGTTTCGTCGTTCACGAAAGCGCCGCCGCCCGTGGCTATGACGCCGTGCCCCTCCTCCATCAGCCGCGCGATGACCCGGCGCTCGCCGTCACGAAAATAATCCTCGCCGAACTGGTCGAAGATTTCCGGGATGGTCTGTTGGGATGCGGCTTCGATCTCTGCATCGGCGTCGACGAAGGTGAAGTTCAGCAGCTCCGCCAGTTTCCTGCCGACGGTGGACTTGCCCACACCCATCAGGCCGACCAGCACGATCGGGCGGTCGATCCGACCGGCGACGGCGGCGATTTCACGGTCGGTGAACTTGGCGGATACGGGCTCCATTGCCGCCGGGCGTAGAGATGCGCTAGGGCAAACGCAACAAAGCCCTGCTATCGATGGAAACGGATTACCCTATGCGCTGGCGCAAGCTTTCGATCGGCCTGCTGCTGGCGGTTGTCGCGCTGTTGGCCTGGGCCTGGTGGGATGGCGGGGAAGAGCCCCTGCGGCCTATCTCCCAGCCGGTGCCCGTCCCGGAGGCTAACGCATGAACGGCCGCATGAAGACCCTGGTGCTCGCCGGCGCGGGCATGCTCGCGCTCACTTCTACCCTGGTGCTGGCCCAGGATGCGCCCGAATCGCTGCTGCCCGATGCCTATCGTCAGGCGACGCCCACCCCAGCGCCCAAGCCGAGCCCCACGCCCGCCTCTCGTCCCGCCACCCCGGCACCGCGACCGAGCGCGAACCCCGCGCCGACGACCACGTCTTCGCCGGTGATCCAGCAATTGCCCGGAAGCGGTAGCGGACAGGCGACGACCCCGGCTGCGCAGGCAAGCGAGAGCGGCGGGCTGACCCTGCGCGACCTCGAACGGCTCGATCCCGACGAGCTCGATGTGCTGCTGGGCCTGCGCCCGAAATCCGACATTCCGCCCGCCGCCCGCCGCTCCATGGAGGAGGTCGGCATTATCGGCCCCGGGGAAGGGGGGGTGCCGACAGGGTCGCTGGGACGCCAACCGGCGGCGCTGGTTCGCGCGGCCCTGACCGGTACGAAGGGCCCGCTGGTGTCGCGCTGGGGCCATATCCTGCTGCGTCGCGTACTGGCGAGCCGGTTGTCCGCGCCCGCGGATATGGACCCGGCCGAATTCGTTGCCCTGCGCGCCGGTTTGCTGAACCGCATCGGCGAATATCCCGCCGCGCGCGCGTTGGCGCAGAATGTCGATACGGTGGATTGGAGCCCCGCGCTCGCCGATGCTGCGATCACCGCTTACCTCGCCACCGGCGATATCCTGGGAACGTGCCCGCTCGCCCGGTTCAGCCGCGATATGCGCGACGACGTGCAATGGCGCATGCTGCGCGACATTTGCGCCGCCTATTCCGGTGAAGCGGCAAGAGCTCGGGCGAATCTCAAGCGCATCAGGCGCGGAGATGCAGTCGAGAACATCGACGTGCTGCTGGCGCAGCGCTTCGCCGGTGCGGCGGGGCAGAGCCGCGGTGCGGTCAATCTGGAATGGGACGGCGTCGACGAGCTGACGCCGTGGCGGTTCGCGCTCGCCAGTGCGCTGGGCGCCGAGATTCCGGACCGGCTGACCGACGACGAAAACTCATACTTCCAGTACGCGTCGGCGATCTCTCCTGCGCTTTCGGCAACGGCCAGAATGCCGGGGATGATGCGCGGAACCGGGGCCGGGATTTTCTCGGCCAATGCGCTGATAGACCTGTATTCCCAATATTACGCCGAGAACGGCACCGAAGGGGATTTGGGCGCGCGGGCCGTGCAATTGCGCAACGCCTATGTCGCTGCCGATCCCACCGCGCGCGTGGCGGCGATCGACCGGCTGTGGGGCACGGGCGAGATGGATTACGCCAGCCGGGTGCTGACCGCCTACGCCGCCGCCCGTATTCCGCCGTCCGAAGCGCTGAGCGATCGCGCTGGGCCGCTGATCGGATCGATGCTGACGGCGGGGCTGGACCGCGACGCGCTGGAATGGGGCAACGTGGTGCCCGAGGGTAGCCTTGGCTGGGCTCTGCTCGCGCTCGCGCGGTTCGACGGCGACAACTCCGTCGGCGGCGGCGCAGTGCGAAGCTTCGTCGAGGACGACGACAGCGGCGGCCAGCGCCGGAGCCAGTTCCTCGTCGCCGGGCTCGCCGGCCTCGGGCGCATCGACGAGGGCACGCGCGACGATCTTTCCGACACGCTGAACATGTCCCTGGGCGGTGCGACGCACTGGGCGCGTCTGATCGACAGCGCCGCGGCCGCCGACAACCAAGCGCTCGTCGCTTTGCTCGCCGGGGTGGGCATGCAGGGAACCGGGTGGGACAAGATGACGCCGCGGCATCTCTATCACATCGTTGCCGCGCTCGATCGCGTCGGCTTGCGCGCGGAGGCCCGCATGATCGCCGCAGAGGCGGTCTATCGCGGCTGATCGGGTGCGACGATGAAATCCGGCGAGGCCGCAGGCGGGACCGATCCGGTCGCCGAATTCCTCGCCATGATGGCGTCCGAACGCGGGGCGGCCGCGAACACGATCGCCGCCTATCGCCGCGATCTGGCCGGTGCCGCCGAGATCGTTGGTCCGCTGGGTCAGGCGGATCGCGAGGATTTGCGGCGGCTCGGCAATGCCTGGGCGTCTCTCGCGCCCGCCACGGTGGCCCGCAAGGCCTCTGCGCTGCGCCAGTTCTACGGCTTCCTGCTCGACGAGCGGCTGCGGGAGGACGATCCCAGTACCGCGCTGCCGCAGCCCGCTATCCGGCGGCCGCTGCCCCGCATCCTTTCGCATAAAGAGATTGATGCGCTTTTCCGCACTGCGGAAGCCAGCGCCGCGTCGGGCGAACCGCGAGCCGTCCGGCTGCTCGCCCTGCTGGAAATGCTCTACGGCTCGGGGCTGCGCGCGACCGAACTGGTGTCGCTGCCGCTGGCGGCGGTCCCGCGCGACGCGCCGTTCCTGACAGTAACGGGGAAGGGCGGGCAGGCGCGCATGGTGCCGGTCAGCCGCCGCGCGACGCAGGCGCTTTCCGAATGGTTGAAGGTGCGCAAAGGGAGCGGACCTTTCCTGTTCCCCTCCCGCAAGAAACATCTGACGCGTGTCCGGCTGTTCCAGCTGTTGAAGGAGCTGGCCGCCCGCGCGGACATCGATCCGGCGAAGATCAGTCCGCACGTCCTGCGCCACGCCTTCGCAACCCATCTGCTGGAGGGCGGGGCCGATCTGCGGCTACTTCAGACGTTGCTTGGCCACGCCGATATCGCGACCACGCAGATATACACCCATGTCGACGCCGCGCGGCTGGTCGCACTCGTGAACGAGCGACATCCGCTTGCCGAACGCGGTTCCGGCGGTTAGCGGACACTGCATGAACGCCTATCTCGACTTCGAGAAACCCGTCGCCCAGCTTGAAACCCGGCTCGCCGAATTGCGCGCCGCGGCACAAGGTGACGATGTCGATATCTCTAACGAACTGCGCAGGCTCGAGCTGAAAAGCGCGGACATGCTCGCCGGCATCTATGCTTCGCTGACGCCGTGGCAGAAGACACAGGTCGCGCGGCATCCCAAGCGCCCGCATTTCCGCGATTTCGTGGAGAATGGCTTCGAGGAGTTCGTGCCGCTGGGCGGCGATCGCAACTTCGGCGAAGACGAGGCCATCATGGGTGGCTTCGCCACGCTGGGCGGTCGCCGCATGATGCTGATCGGGCACGAGAAGGGGCACGATACCGAGACCCGGCTGCGACACAATTTCGGCATGGGCAAGCCGGAAGGCTATCGCAAGGCGATCCGCCTGATGGAACTGGCAGGGCGGTTCGGCCTGCCGGTGGTGACATTGGTCGATACCTCGGGCGCGTTCCCGGGCGTGGAGGCGGAAGAGCGCGGCCAGGCGGAAGCGATCGCGCGCGCGACGGAGGCATGCCTTGCGCTGCCGGTGCCGATGGTCGCGACGATCGTGGGCGAAGGCGGATCGGGCGGGGCGGTCGCGCTGGCGAGTGCCGAGCGCGTCCTCATGCTGGAACATGCGGTCTATTCCGTGATCTCTCCCGAAGGCTGCGCCTCGATCCTGTGGCGCACCGCGGAGAAGGCGCCGGAGGCGGCGCAGGCGATGAGGGTCACGGCGCAGGATCTCGAGAAGCTCGGCGTGATCGACCGGATCGTTCCGGAACCGGTGGGCGGGGCGCATCGCGATGCGAAAGGCACGATCCAGGCGCTGACCTCCACCATCGCGGAAGAGCTCGACCAGCTGGCCGGACGCGATCCCGCCGATTTGCGAAAGACCCGCGAGGAGCGCTTTCTGCGCATCGGCGGTTAACCACTCGCCTGTCGAGTGCGGGAACCCTGCCGCGCCGCGAACGCTTTGTGTCCCGAGAGAGGCGAATGGTGGGGCCCGCCAGGGCTAGGATGCCTCTTGTAACAAGGGGATAATTCATGCCGTTTCGTAAAACTCTGTCCACCGTTTCGGGTGTCGCGCTGGCTGCGACCCTGTCCGCCTGTGCCGCTCTTCCCGGAGGCGGCGGCAACGTGCCCAGCGCGTCCACCCCGATCACGCCGGAAGAGGCGCAGATGGGTGCCCAGGCGAATCCGGAGCTGCTGCAACAGTTCGGCGGTCGCATGACCGGCCCGACCGCCACCTATGTCGAAGGGGTGGGCAAGAACATCGCGGTGCATTCCGGGCTCGGCAACGCACGGGAGGACTTCACCGTCGCGCTGCTCAACAGTTCGGTGAACAACGCCTTCGCCATTCCGGGCGGCTATATCTACACCACGCGCCAGCTGGTCGGCCTGATGAACAACGAAGCCGAACTGGCAGGCGTGTTGGGCCATGAGGTCGGCCACGTCGCCGCCCGCCATTCGCAGCGGCGCCAGGCCAAAGCGCAGCAGAACGCGCTGCTGGGCGCGGTCGGCTCCATCCTCTCGCAAGTGCTGCTCGGTAGCGACGGGCTGGGCGGGCTGCTGTCGCAGGGCTCGCAGCAGATCGCACAGCTGGTGACGCTGAAATATTCGCGCGAGCAGGAAACGCAGGCGGACCAGCTCGGCATCACCTATCTCAGCCGCGCGGGCTACGATCCCACGGCGATGAGCACCGTGCTCTACAGCCTGGCGTTGCAAAACAATCTCGACGCTGCGCTGAAGGGGCAGAACGCCACCGTTCCGGAATGGGCATCGACCCACCCCGATCCCGCCAGCCGCGTCCAGGCGGCGCGGGCACAGGCGCAGGGCCTGCCCGGCACGATCACCAACCGGGACACGTTCCTCAGCCGTATCGACGGCCTGCTGTATGGCGACGATCCCGCGCAGGGCGTGATCGAAGGCGACACCTTCATCCAGCCGGAGCTGCGGTTATCGTTCCGCGCGCCGAACGGCTTTTACATGGTCAACAGCACCCAGGCGGTGTCGATCAACGGGCAAAGCGGGCAGGCGCAGCTAACTTTCGCGCCCTATAATGGCAGCCTCGAAAACTACATCCGGTCGGCCTTCGCGAAGCTGGGCGGGCAGCAGACGAACCTCGCCCCCAGTTCGATCCAGCGGACTACGGTGAACGGCATTCCCGCCGCCTACGGCGTGGCGCGTACCAATACCCAGAGCGGTCAGGTCGATGTGATCGTCTTCGCCTACGAGTTCGCCAACGACCGCGCCTATCATTTCCAAGCAATCACGCCCGCCGGGCGGAGCGGGGTGTTCACTCCGATGTTCGAATCGATGCGCCGGATCAGCGCGCAGGAGGCGTCGAACGTCGTCCCGCGGCGGATCGATGTGGTGACGGTCGGCCGCGGCGACAGCGTCGCGTCGCTCGCACGCCGCATGGCCTACAGCAATGCGCAGGAGCAGCGCTTCCGCGTGCTGAACGGGCTGGGCCAATCCGACAGCCTGCGCCCCGGGCAGAAGGTGAAGATCGTCGTCCGCGCCAACTAGGCGCGTGGGCCACGCACGAAAAAGGGCGGCGGGATCGCTCCCGCCGCCCTTTCTCTTGTCTCGCTTGCGAAGCTTACTTCGGCGTGTTCTTACCCTTGTAGCCCGAACCGGTCGTGCCCTGCGCGGTGTCGAGGTTCTTCGACACGTTGTTGAACGTGTCGGTCAGTTCGCCGCCGAGCGAGTTCATGGCGGCGATCGCGGCAACCGCGATCAGGGCGGCGATCAGACCGTATTCGATGGCGGTCGCGCCCTCTTCGTCGCGGATCAGCTTGTTGAAGAATTTCATGTGTCGTCTCCTGGTATAGTCTTCGGTACCCGACCCGTACCAGGCCCCTGCCTGAACGAGTGGGTGCAGGAGTACGCAGTATTGATTGAAAAAGTCCTAAGTGCTCGGGAACCAAATCGTTCGTTCGAAAACGTGCAAGTTAGGGGGTCGTCGTGACTTCGCCACCACTGGAGCGCCCGCTGCCGGTCGCCGCCGCGGCGATAGCGGATGAGCGAGGCCGATATCTGATGCATCGCCGCCCTGCGGGCAAGGCCAATGCAGGGCTGTGGGAGTTTCCCGGCGGCAAGGTCGAGCCGGGCGAAACCGTAGAGCAGGCGCTGTGCCGCGAGATCATGGAGGAGACCGGCCTTTCTCTATTAGCCGATTCGTTGGAGCCCGCGGGTTTTGTCGTGATCGAACCGGATGCGGCGAGGGCGCGACCGCAGCTGCTCCTGCTCCTGTTCTGCTGCCAGCGTTACACTGGCATCGCTGAGCCGCGCGAGGGCGGTACGCTGCGCTGGTGCGACCCTGCCGCTATCCCGCAACTCGATCTCGCTCCGGCCGATCGGGCGCTGGCCGCCGACCTGCTGCGCCGTGCGCGGCAAAGATAGCGCGGATCGCCCTTGCCAAGCCGGAAATGCCCCCCTATGTGCCCCCCTCCACGGGCGCCCGTAGCTCAGCTGGATAGAGTACCTGACTACGAATCAGGTGGTCGGAGGTTCGAATCCTTCCGGGCGCACCACAACCAGCCCGGCCTTGTCTTGTGCGAGGCCGGGCTGTTTCGTTTGGAGCGGGGAGCGAACGCGATGCAGCCATGCCGCCGACCGGAGTTTCGGGCGAAAGCGCGGGAAAACCTCTCCGTATCGATCCCGCACCTCGATCCGCGCGAATGTCGCAAAGGTATCGCATGAGCCAGCCGTGCCTGGACGAGGGTGGCCCGGAGGGCGACGATTCGGTCGAACCGGGTGTATGGCGGTACGCCCAAGCGCAGCGCCTGAGCGTCATCATCGATGCGGAATCCTATTTCGCGCATATGCAGCAGGCGATGCTGAAGGCCCGGCGGCGCATCATGCTGATCGGGTGGGACTTCGACACCCGGATCCATCTAACCAAGGGGCGACGCTGGTACGAACGACCGAAGGATTCGTCCTACCCCTCTCGCCTGGGCAGCTTCTTCCTGTGGCTGGCGCGCCACCGCGACGGTCTGGACATCCTCGTGCTCAAATGGGGCCTGTCGATCGTGCAGTTCGCGGCGCGCGGCTCCATGGCGCTGGACATCGCGCGGATGTGGCCAAAGCGGCAGATCAGCTTCAAGTTCGATACGCAGCATCCGCTCGGTTGTAGCCACCACCAGAAGATCGGGGTGCTCGACGATTCGCTGGCGGTATGCGGCGGTATCGACCTGACCCACGACCGCTGGGACACGCGCGAGCACCGGGAACACGACGAGCGCCGCCGTCGGCCCCACGGCCGCCTTTACGGGCCCTGGCACGACATCACCATGATGATGGAAGGCGAGGTGGCGGGCGCACTGGCCGATCTGTGCCGCAGCCGGTGGGAATGCGCAGGCGGTAAAACGTATCCGCAACTCGACCATGAAGAGCAGGAAAGCATCTGGCCGGACAAGCTGACTGCGGATTTCGAAGATGTCGAAGTCGGCATTTCGCGAACCCGCGCCAAATACAACGACGTCACCCCGATCAACGAGATCGAGACGCTGGTGCTGGCGCAGATCGCGGGTGCGCGCGAGTTCCTCTATATCGAGAACCAGTATTTCACGTCGCGCAAGATCGCGGAGGCGATCGTGGAGCGCCTGGACGAGGACGATCCGCCGGAGATCGTGCTGGTCCATCCCATCCATGCCGACGGGTGGCTGGAACAGCAGGCGATGGATCACGCGCGATCGGCGCTCGCCCGGATGATCGCCGCGAACGATCCGAAGAAGCGGTTTTCGCTGTATGTCTCGTGGGCCGGCGAAACGCCGATCTACGTCCATGCGAAGCTGATGATCGTGGACGATCGCATCCTGAGGATCGGCTCGGCCAACATGAACAACCGCTCGCTGGGGCTCGATAGCGAATGCGATGTGTTCATCGATTGCGAACGACCAGCCAATGCCGGGCGCGATATCGAAACATGTATCCGCACGATTCGGGTAAATCTCCTCGCGGAACACTGCGGCGTGGAGCCTGAAGTGATGGACCGGAGGCTGAAGGAAACCCGGTCGATGCACCAGGCGATCGCACAACTGGGCAGTAGCGGGGAGCGGCAATTGCGCCCGTTCGAAATTCCCGAATTGGGAGAGATCGAGCAGACGCTTGCCGGATCGGAGCTGTTGGATCCGGAGAAGCCGGAGGATATGTTCGAACCCTATGCGCATGGCGGGCTGTTCCGCGACGGAAGCAGGCTCGGCCGGTTACGCGATCGATTGAAGAGGAAACGCAAATGAGCAGCCTGGTCGGCCCCGACGAAGACGATCCCCTGGCGAAACCGCCGGTTCCCGAAACGGTCCAGGACGCAGTTCGGACCCTGATCGAATGGGCAGGGGACGATCCCGCGCGCGAGGGCTTGCGCGATACACCGGCGCGCGTGGCGCGGGCGTGGAAGGAATACTGCCAGGGCTACGACGAGGATCCGGCGATCCATCTGCGCCGCGTGTTCGAGGAAGTCGGCGGCTACGACGAGATTGTGCTGCTGAAGGATATCCCCTTCCAGAGCCATTGCGAACACCACATGGCGCCCATCATCGGCAAGGCGGCGATCGCCTACCTGCCGGTCGATCGGGTGGTGGGCATATCGAAGCTGGCCCGCGTGCTCCACGGCTTTGCGCGTCGCCTACAAGTACAGGAACGGCTGACGGCGGAAGTGGCGAACTGCATCTGGGATCACCTCGAACCGCAAGGCGTCGCCGTGGTGATAGAGGCGAGCCACGCCTGCATGACCGCGCGCGGGGTGCGCACCCCCGGCGTCACCATGGTCACCTCCGAAATGCGCGGGGCCTTCCGCGACGATCACCGCAGCCGCGAGGAAGTGCTGAAGCTGATGGGGTATTGAGGAGCGGCCGCATCGTCACGGCTCCGGAGCTGGGGGCTTTCCTACACCCCTGGCGCTTTGTAGCTGCGGATCGGCTCTTTTTCATCGTCGGTCTGCCTCGCGCGTTTGTCGCGGCTCGCGCATCCTGTCCGTCCGCACATCGATCGCGGGTGTATGGTATTGAATTGTCAGGGATACGAGGGGCGATCCGAAAGTGACGCCCTGTCACCTTCGTCACCTTGAAATGCCGCCGGATAGGGCGCACGAAAAAGGCCGAGGCGGTTTCCCGCCCCGGCCTGCGTTGGATAGTCTGGAAGCTCAGAGCTGGCCGAGCATGTGCTCCGCACTGCTGACCGAGAAATCGCCCGGCTGCTCGACGTTCATTTCGACCACCTTGCCGTCGTCGACGATCATCGAATAGCGCTGGCTGCGCTGGCCCATGCCGAACCCGGTTCCGTCCATGGTCAGGCCCAGCGCCTCGGCGAAGTCGCCGTTGCCGTCGGCCAGCATGGTAATGTTCTCGCCGCCGTCGGCCTTGTTCCAGGCACCCATGACAAAGGCGTCGTTCACGCTGGTGCAGGCGATCTCGTCCACGCCCTTCGCCTTCAGCTCGTCCGCCTTCTCGACGAAGCCGGGGAGGTGCTTGGCGGAGCAGGTCGGGGTGAAGGCCCCCGGGACCGCGAACAGCGCGACCTTGCGCCCGGCGAAGAAGTCCTTCGACTGGACCTGTTCCGGACCGCTTTCGGTCGCTTTCACCAGTTTCACGTCGGGGATGGTGTCGCCTTTGCTGATGGTCATCGCGTAATTTCCTTTCGTAGGTCTAGCGGTTCGCGCCCGATATAGAGGGCAATTGCGACGAGACAACGACGCATCATATAAAGCTTTCTTTATATTTGCCTTGGCGCAGCACGCTCGCTAAGTCGCGGCCCGCAAGCGAACGCGCCCCGACGGCGCTCGCGACTTACGATTTTTTCGAGGAGTTTCACTCGTGGCCGACACGCAGGATTACATCGTCAAGGACCTCAGCCTCGCCCAGTACGGGCGTGACGAGATCGCCATCGCCGAAACCGAAATGCCGGGCCTGATGTCCCTGCGCGAGGAATTTGGCGAGGCGCAGCCGCTGAAGGGCGCGCGCATCACCGGCTCGCTGCACATGACGATCCAGACCGCGGTGCTGATCGAGACGCTGGTGGCGCTGGGCGCCGAGGTGCGCTGGGCCACCTGCAACATCTTCTCGACGCAGGATCACGCCGCCGCCGCCATCGCCGACCAGGGCATCCCGGTGTTTGCCGTAAAGGGCGAAACGCTGGCCGATTACTGGGACTATGTCGGCAAGATTTTTGACTGGTCGACCGACGACGATGCCGACCTTACCGCGAACCTCATCCTGGACGATGGCGGCGATGCGACCATGTTCGCCCTGTGGGGCGCGCGGATCGAGGCGGGCGAAGAAATGCCCGCTCCGCAGAACGCCGAAGAAATCGAGATGCAGCGTGCGCTCAAGGCTTTCCTGAAGGAGAAGCCGGGCTACCTCACCAAGTCGGTGAAGGCGATCAAGGGCGTGTCGGAGGAAACCACCACCGGCGTGCACCGCCTCTACCACCTCGCCAAGCAGGAAAAGCTGCCGTTCCCGGCGATCAACGTGAACGATTCCGTGACCAAGTCGAAGTTCGACAACCTCTACGGCTGCCGCGAATCGCTGGTCGACGCGATCCGCCGTGCGACCGACGTGATGTTGTCCGGCAAGGTTGCCTGCGTCGCGGGCTATGGCGATGTCGGCAAGGGCAGCGCCCAGTCGCTCCGCAATGGCGGGGCGCGCGTGCTGGTGACAGAGATCGATCCGATCTGCGCGCTGCAGGCGGCGATGGAAGGTTTCGAGGTCGTGACGATGGATGAGGCGGTGACGCGCGCCGACATCTTCGTGACCACCACGGGCAACGAGGACGTCATCACCGCCGAACACATGAAGGCGATGAAGCCGATGTCGATCGTGTGCAATATCGGCCACTTCGATTCCGAGATCCAGATTTCCGCGCTCGACAATTACGAGTGGAAGGAACTGAAAGCCGGCACCGACGTGGTTAAGTTCCCCGACGGCAAGGAGATCATTGTTCTCGCCCGCGGGCGTCTGGTGAACCTCGCCTGCGCGACGGGTCACCCCAGCTTCGTGATGAGCTGTTCTTTCACGAACCAGACGCTGGCGCAGATAGAACTGTGGAAGAACGACGATGCCTATCAGAACGACGTCTACGTCTTGCCCAAGCATCTCGACGAGAAGGTCGCGGCGCTCCACCTCGACAAGCTGGGGGTGAAGCTGACCAAGCTGAGCCAGAAGCAGGCCGACTATATCGGTGTGCCTGTAGAGGGCCCGTTCAAGCCAGAGCACTACCGTTACTGAACGCGCGCAAGGTTAATGCGTCCGGAAAGCCCCTGCATTTGCGGGGGCTTTTCATTTGGGGCCAGTTGCATCGCCCGCGCCACCGGCATAGCTGAAACGGGATGGAGATCGCCCCTACCGCACTGGTCCTGATCGGATTGCTGCTTGCCGCCTGGACGGTGGGGGCCGCATGGCTGATGATCCGCGCGGGCAACCGGACGCGCGAGGCGGGCAAAAGTCGTTCCGCCGCGCGGCGGATGGCGCGGATGCTGGACGAGGCACCGGCGATCGCGCTGCTGGTGCGCGCGGACAGCCGGATCGAGGGCTCGGACCGGTTGGCGCGATGGTTCGGGCTCGATCGGCTGCCGGACTTTCTGGGGGAACTCGCACCGGGTGACGATCGCGGCCTGTCCGATGATCAGTTAGCCGAGCTGACCGAGAACGTCCGGCGTACCCAGAAAACGGCGACCCCTTTCCGCATGGCGCTGACCGTGCCCGGATCGCAGCGCAGCCTCGCCCTGCGCGGCCAGCTCGCCGATCCGCAAGTCTCGCCGGGTGGCGCGGCGCTCGTCTGGGTGTTCGACTTTTCCGAAAGCGAGACCGAGCTATCGCGCATGCGCTCCGAAACCGCTCGGGCGAAGGGCGATTTCGCCGCGCTGGTCGGCCTCATAGAGGCGGCGCCAATTCCAATGTGGTTTCGCGGCACGAACGGAAAGCTGCGGCTGGTCAACAGCGCCTATGTCGATGCGGTGGGGGCCGAAAGCGCGGATGCGGTGGTGGAAGACCAGATCGAGCTGGTCGAAGCTGTCGAAGGGCAGAGTGCCGTCTCCGTGGCGCTCGACGCGGCGAAGCGTAACGAAGCGGTCAAGAGAACCGTGCAGGCGACAATCCATGGCGCGAGACGTGCTCTGCGGGTGTCCGACCTGCCGCTGGGCGAAGAAGGCATTGCGGGCTACGCGGTCGACGTCGAGGAAATGGAGGAGCGCGGCCGGGCGCACCGCGCCTATGCCCGGGCGCAACGTTCGATGATGGACCGGCTTTCGATCGGCGTCGCTCAATTCGATTCCGACCGTCGGCTCGCCTTCGCGAACCAGCCTTTCCGGCGCACCTTCGCCCTTTCGAGCGGTGCGGAACCCATCGGCAGCTCCTTCAAACGCTTTCTCTCCGACGCGCGCGACGCGGGCCGCTTGCCCGAAGTTAGGGATTTTCCGGCCTGGCGGGCGGAACACGAGGAATGGTTCGCCGCCAGCGAGCCGCAGGAGGAGGCCTGGCCGCTGGTCGATGGCACGCATCTGCGGGTCGTCGCCCAGCCGATGCCCGATGGCGGATTGGCTCTCATCGCCGAAGATCGGACCGAGCAGCTGGCGCTTTCCGCAACGCGCGACACGCTGCTGCGCACGCGAACCGCGATGGTCGACAGCTTGTTCGAGGCTCTGGCGGTTTTCGCGCCCGATGGGCATCTCCAGCTCTGGAACAGGAGCTTTCCCACCACCTGGGGGATCGCGCCCGACAGGCTGGATGATCATCCGACCGCCGATAGGCTGCTGGAACAGATCGGTCGCGGCCTCGTGCGTCCCAGGCAGGCCGAGAGCATCGGCGAGGTGATCCGGTCCGCCACGCTAGACCGTAAGGAACGCGCCGGACGGGTACAGATGGCGGATGGACGCACGCTGGAATTCGCCGGCGTTCCACTGCCCGATGGGAACGGACTGCTGACCACGCTGGATGTGACGGCGAACGAGCAGGCAGAGACCGCGCTGCGCGAGCGGGCAGAAGCGCTGGAGCAGGCTGACCAGGTGAAGACGCGTTTTCTCGCCAACATGTCTTACGAGTTTCGCACGCCGCTGACGTCCATCGGCGGTTTCGCCGAGCTACTGGAATCGGGCGTCGCCGGAGACATGAGCGAGCAGGCGCGCGAATACGTGACCGCGATCATCGACTCCGTCGCCCGGCTGACGGAGCAGGTCGAAAACGTGCTGGATCTCTCTCAGAGCGAGGCCGGGTTGCTTCCGGTTTCCAAGCAGAGCGTCGAATTGCAGCCGCTGGTCGCCCGCACCGTGCGCCAGCGCGAAGAGGCGATCACCAAGGCGGGGCTGCGGCTGGACCTGCTTGGCGGGGCTAGAGTACGCGTCGAAGCCGATCCGCGACAACTTGCCCGCGCGATCGGCCATCTCCTCGACAACGCGATCGCGGCCAGTTCGCACGGCGATCGCATCGCGATCGAGATCGGTCGAGAAAAGGGTGCAACGCGAATTTCGATTTCCGATCGCGGTGCCGGAATGGACGAGGCCCAGCTGCGCCGTGCCCAGGAAGGTCTGGCACCGACTGACGAGGGCCGGATGGAGCGACGGGAGGGGCTGGGCATTCCGCTGTCCCGCCAGCTGATCGAAGCGCAAGGCGGAACGCTCCAAATCCGGTCGAAGAAGGGCTCGGGCACGATAGCGGAAATCTCGCTCACATGAGTTCCTATGAAGTCGAGCTGCCCGATCTTGCGGCGATGGAGAGCTTCGCCGGGCGGATTGCCGAGCGGCTGCGCGCGGGCGATGCGCTGGCGCTTTCCGGGTCGCTCGGGACCGGCAAAACGACCCTCGCGCGCTTCATCCTGCGATTTCTCGGCCAGAGCGGCGAGATACCCTCACCTACCTTTACCATCGTCGAGTTGTACGAGGCGCTCCGCATTCCGGCGGTGCACGCAGATTTCTACCGGTTGGAAACGCCGGATGAGTTGGAGGAGATTGGACTTGACGATTATCGACAGGGCGCTGTGCTGTTGGCCGAATGGCCCGAGCGAGCGGGAGGCTTCACGCATGAGTCGGGCTGCCTCAGCGTCACACTCGATTTTACCGAAGAAGGCCGCGTCGCCTCTGTCGAAGGCAATAGTGATTGGCTAGAGCGGCTGCCATGAACGAATCCCACGTATTGTTGCCAAATGGTGCCACCGACTTCCTTGACCGAGCCGGATGGGCCGCAGCCGACGTCGACCCGATTCCCGGAGATGCCAGCTTCCGGCGCTACTTTCGGCTTCGCAAAGGGCACGAGTGCGCCATGCTGATGCATGCCCCGCCGCCGCGCGAAAATCCCGGTCCGTTTCTCGCGGTGGCCGAATGGCTTTCCGCGCAGGGCCTGCGCGCGCCCATAATCCTGGCCGAGGACCTGGAGGGGGGGTGGATCCTGAGCGAGGATTTCGGCAACGACCGGATGCGCGACTGGCTGGATACCCACCCCGATGCGGAAAACGGTGCCTACACGACGGCCGTCGATACGCTGGTTTCGCTGGCGAGCATGCGGGCGGGCCCCTTTCGGCCATACGACATGGCGACATATCTGCGCGAATCGCGCCTGTTCGTTGAATGGTATTGCCCGGCTATGGGGCTGGACGTCGACAGCGAGGGGTTCGACGGAGCGTGGCGCGAAGTGCTTTCTCCATTAGGCGATCGGCAGCAGCCGGGCGTGACCGTCCTGCGCGATTATCACGCGGAGAACATCATGCTGCTGGACCCCGCTCCCGATGGACGGGGCGCGCAGGGACTGATCGATTTCCAGGATGCGCGGGTCGGCCATCCGGCCTACGATCTCGTATCCCTGCTGCAAGACGCGCGCCGCGATGTCACGCCGGACCTCGAGCGGCGGATGTTCGAACGGTACGTGAATGCGGCGGCACCCGGAGACGACTTCGTTGCCCATTACGCCATCCTGGGTGCGCAGCGGAACGCCAAGATCGTCGGCATATTCACCCGGCTTTGGAAACGCGACGGGAAAGCGCGTTACCTCGCGATGATCCCCCGCGTGTGGGAAGCGATGGAGCGTGACCTGGAACATGCCGCGCTTGCGCCTGTCGCCCGCTGGTTCGACGCCAATATTCCGCGCTATCTGCGCGACAATTTCGGCGGTGAGCTGCAGTGAGCGGACTCATTTCCGATACCGCCATGGTCATGGCGGCGGGGCTCGGCAAGCGAATGCGCCCGCTCACAGCGGCGCAACCCAAGCCGCTGGTGCGGGTCGCGGGAAAACCCTTGATCGATCATGGCCTCGACCGTCTGGCCGAAGCGGGCGTGGCGCGGGCCGTCGTGAACGTCCATTACCTTGCCGATGCGCTGCAGGCACATTTTCGCGCGCGTCGGACTCCTGAGGTCCTGATCTCGGACGAGCGGGAGGAACTGCTCGAGACAGGTGGGGGCATGGTAAAGGCGCAAGGTTTGCTGCCCGACCCGTTCTTCTGTCTGAATTCGGATAACATCTGGCTCGACGGGCCGGTCAATGCCTTTGCCGAGCTCTCCAGCCGGTGGGATCCCGAGCTAATGGATGCGCTGTTGCTGGTGGTCCCTCATTCGCGTGCGATGAATTTCAAGGGCGTGGGAGATTTTCATCTCGATCCGCGCGGCAAGATCAGTTTGCGCCGCCCCGGACGTATCGCGCCGTTCATCTATACGGGCATCCAGATAGTCAGCCATCGCCTCTTGCGCGACGCTCCGGAAGGGCGGTTCGGAACTATGCATCTGTGGCAGCGGGCGATTGAGGAAGAGCGGCTTTTCGGTTTGCCTTTCAATGGATTGTGGTTCGAAGTTGGCACGCCGGAAGCGATCCGACCGACCGAGGAAGTTCTCGCTAGTGGCTGAGGCCACACATCCGCACGTCTATTCCATTGCCGCGCACCGGGGATTCGCCGATGCACTGGTGGCCGGCGTGGTGCCGCGCTATCGCGACCCCGATCTCGGTCTGGCGCGGCTGACGCTGCTTCTGCCGAGTAGCCGGTCGGTCCGCAACGTGACCGAAGCCTTCATCAGGCACCTGACCGACGAGGGGGCACAAGGCACCTTGCTACCGCGCATGGCCGCGGTGGGCGATCTGGACCTGGACGAGGCGCTCGGGCCGCTGATCGATCCGCTGGGCGCCACGGAGATTTCGCCTGCGATCGATCCGACCCGGCGCTGGCTGATGCTTGCCGAGATCATTGCGCGCGAGTTCGGAGACGATGCACCGCGAGGCCCCGCGCTCTACCGCCTTGCGCGCGACATGGCGCGAGTCATGGACCGCTTGCTGGTCGAGAATATCGCGCCGGAGGCGCTGCGCGGCGATGCGGTGCTGGACCTGCTGGGCGATCTAGCGGGTCACTGGCAGGACTCGCTGCGCCGCTTCGCCATCGTGCAGGCGCACTGGCTTTCGTGGCTGGAGTCGGAAGGTCGGATCGAAGCCGCGGAGCGGCGCAATCGGCTGTTCGCGCACGCAGCGCGGCGTTGGAAGACGGATCCGCCCACTGGGCCGGTCGTTGCAGCGGGCGTCACCAGTAGCGCTCCGGCGCTAGCACGGCTGTTGCGCGTAATCGCTGATTTGCCGGATGGAGCCGTCATCCTCCCCGACCTCGACCTGACGATGGACGAGAAGGTATGGACGGAACTTGGTCGAGCGGGCCAAGCGCCCAGTCCAGGCGATCCGCCCTTCGCCCGGGGCGACGCGGTGACGCATCCGCAATATCACCTGAAACTCCTGCTCAACCGCATGGGTGTTGGGCGAGGGGAAGTGAGACCATGGCACCGGCGCGGAGCCGGAGCGGCCCGGCCTGAGCGCAGCCATGCGATCAGCGCGCTGTTCCTGCCACCCGAAGCGAGCAGGGGCTGGATCGATCTTGCTGCGGAAAAACGCCGCCTTGCAGGCGTGCGGGTTCTGGAGGCTGCGACTTCGGAGGAAGAAGCGCAGGCAATCGCGCTGGCTATCCGCGAGGCTCTGGAAGAACCGCAGAAGCGGGTTGCACTGGTTACCCCCGATCGCCCCCTGGCGAGGCGCGTGGTCCAGCATTTGCGGCGATGGAATATCGAAGCGGACGACAGCGCGGGGCGACCGCTTTCCCAGACCGCAGCCGGCCGGTTGTTTCTGCTAATGGCCGAAGCGATTTCGGAGGGCGGTGCCCCGGTGCCGATGATCGGATTGCTCGGCCATCCGCTGGTGCGTGGGGGCAATCCGCAAGCGCGAAGAGAATGGCTCGCTCGCTTGCGTCGGTTCGAACTCGCCTTGCGCGGCCCCCGGCCGGCAGCCGGACTGCAGGCACTGGAAACCGTCGCCGCCAATTCCGGAACGCAGGATTGGTGGGCGGAGGCTGCGCGTATCATCGCTCCGCTCTTTACGGACGGAGATCCGGCGCCGCTGGCCGAGCTGCTCGACCGGCTCGCGAGCGTCGGCGAGGATCTGTGCGGAGAGGTGCTCTGGTCGCGCGAGGACGGCAGGGCACTCTCTACCTTCGTCGACGATGTGCGGCTCCAGGCGCGAGCTGTGCAAACGACCGTCGATCAGCGCGACCTGCACGCGATCCTTGCAGACGCGATGGAGGCGATCGCGGTTCGACCGCCCTATGGAGGGCATCCGCGTATCGCCATCTACGGCCTACTGGAAAGCCGGATGACGCGCGCGGATCTCGTCATTTGCGCCGGGCTGAACGAAGGGCGATGGCCAGGGCGCCCGGCAGTCGATCCGCTGCTTGCTCCCACCGTTCTGCGTGCTCTGGGCGTTCCGGGGGTGGATTTTCGCATCGGATTGGCCGCGCACGACCTCGCCGCTGCGATGGGCGCGTCGCAAGTGCTGCTCACCCGCGCAGCGCGCGATACCGAAGGGCCGACGATACCTTCGCGATTTCTTCTTCGCGCAAAGGCTTTGCTGGGCGAACTTCTGCCACGGCATCAGGAGACCGCGCTGGTCCGGTTGGCGCGCGCTGTCGATGATGAAGAACCTGCGCCCCCCTATGCGCGCCCAGTGCCTATCCCCGCCCCAGATGATCGACGGGTAAGGATCAGCGTCACCGCGCTCGACCGGCTTCGATCCGATCCCTATCAGTTCTATGCCTCGACCATATTGCGCCTGCAGGAGATCGACACGCTCGACGCAGAGCCTACCCCGGCATGGCAAGGGGAGGTGGTTCACGATATCCTGCAGAAATGGCATGAGAGGGGGGGTGCGCTGTTCGCTGTCGCGCAGCGTGAATTGCAGCGGATGGACCATCACCCGCTGACCCGTGCGCTGTGGGAGCCGCGCCTGCTCCGGGCGCTCGAATGGGTGGAAAACACGATAGCGGAAACGCCGGAGCGCAAGCCGGTCCTGTTCGAAAAATGGGGTTCGTTCCAGCGCAAGGGCGTCGATATATTTGGCCGGATCGACCGGCTCGACCGGTTGGGGACGGGCGGTCTTGCAGTGGTCGATTACAAGACCGGTCGACCACCTTCCAAGGCGCAGGTGGAACGCGGTTATGCCTTACAGCTCGGAACCTTGGGACTAATGGTCGAAGCGGGCGGCTTCACCGAGCATGGTATAGCGGGCCGCGCCGAACTGTTCGAATACTGGTCGCTGGGCAAGGACTACAAGGGTCGGTCGGATACCGGCTTCGGCTATATCGAGGCCCCCGTAAAAACAGGGGCGGCGCGTACCGGAATTGCGCCGGAGGAATTCCTGCCACGTGCCGCTGACTTTCTGGACGACGCGCTCGAGCGATGGATCCTGGGTGTGGAGCCTTTCACCGCTCGCCTAAATCCGGACGCTGCCGGCTATGACACTTACGATCAATTGATGCGGCTGGACGAGTGGCTGGGTCTGGAGGAGCGCGCGTGAGCCGGGGACTGGTCTTCCCGCTCAAGGCGAACCAGGCTCTCGCGGTCGATCCGCAGGACAGCGTCTGGTTGTCGGCCAGCGCCGGTACCGGAAAGACCCAGGTCCTATCCGCCCGGGTGCTGCGCCTGCTGCTGGCTGGCAACCCGCCCGAATCGATCCTGTGTCTTACCTTTACCAAGGCTGGCGCCGCGGAAATGGCGACGCGGGTCAACGAAGTGCTGGCGAGTTGGGTGCGCATGGGGGACACGTCGCTCGGCGCCGATCTCCTGGCGATCGGCGCGCCTGCGGACGAGCGGACGCGGGCGCTGGCGCGAACGCTTTTCGCTCGTGTGCTCGATTGCCCCGGCGGCGGTCTCAGAATCGATACTATTCATGCTTTCTCGCAATGGCTGCTGGCCGCCTTTCCGGAAGAGGCGGGTCTGGAACCGGGCACCCGCGCGATGGAGGACCGCGACCGGCTGCTGTTGGCCCGGCAGGTTCTCGCCGAGCTGCTGGCCGACCCGTTGCCGGAGGACACGGATGCGCTGGCAATGCTGTCCATTCGTCTGGGCGCGGATGGTGCCAAGGCATGGCTGATGTCATGCGCAGACGCGCTCGACCTGTGGACCGGCCCTACGGGCTGGCAGGGCGACCTGCGCCCGCGCGTGCTGCGCCTGCTGGGTTTGCCATCCGATTGCGACGAAGCGCAGATCGCGGCGATGTGCGAGGACGATACCTTCGATTGCGGGGCGTTGCGGGCCTGCCTTTCGACCCTGGCCGAATGGGACACGAAAGGGGGTCGCGAAGGTGCCGCGGCGATCGAAGCATGGTTGGGGCGGGACGCGGCGGATCGGCTCGCGACGCTCGGCGATTTCTACGGTACGCTCTTCACGAAAAGCTGGGAAGCGACGCCCAAGAACCTCAACCACATTGCCAAACGCGATCCGTCCTATGAAGGCCACGCCCTAGCGGTACTGGCGGCGATCGAGGCCATCAATTCCCGCATGGCGCTGCTCGCGCTGTCGGAATGGCTGGTGCCTGCTCTCTCGCTCGGGCGCAGGTTCGCGCTGGCCTGGGACGAGGCGAAGCGGCGGGAGGGTTTCATCGACTTCGACGACCAGATCCGCCGCGCGGCGGATTTGCTGACGCGGTCGGGCCTGGCCGATTGGATCCGCTACAAGCTCGATCGCCAGTTCGATCATATCCTGGTGGACGAGGCGCAGGATACCAACGCAGCACAATGGGCAATTGTGCGCGCGCTTACGGGCGACTTCTTCACCGGGCTGGGCCAACGTGATGGCGATCTGCGCACCATTTTCGTGGTCGGCGATTACAAGCAGGCCATCTTCGGCTTTCAGGGGACCAGTCCGGAGAATTTCGCCGCGCAGAAGGAAGTCTATGCGCGCGAGATCGAGGCGGCGCTAGCTAATATGAGCGCGTTGCGGGAGGCGCCGCCCCTTGCCCTGCGCAGCCTGCAAGCTTTCGGACTGGGCCGGAGCTTTCGCACGGCCCAACCGGTGCTGGATTTCGTCGATGCAGCGATCGAGGCGATCGGAGGCGATCAGCTCGGCCTGACCGAGGCTCCTGAACCGCATTCGGGAGAGGATAGGCCGGGTCTGGTCGCGGCCTGGCAGCCGGTGAAGGTTGGCGGCGATCCGCACGAGGATACTCCAGATGGCAATGACGGAGTTTCCGACGAATGGCTACCGGCCCCCGAGCGCGAGATGGCGGACCGCATCGCGGCGCAGGTGAAGGCATGGCTGCGCGATGGGCATCCGTTGGCGAAGGGCGAACATCGCAATGCGCAGGCGGGCGACATCATGGTGCTGGTGCGCAAGCGCCGGGCTCTGGCCGGGCTGATCGTCGCGCGCCTGCATGCGGCGGGCGTTCCGGTTGCCGGGGTCGACCGGCTGCGGTTGGGTGCACCGCTGGCGGTCAAGGACCTGATGGCGGCGCTGCGCTTCGCCGCGCAGCCGCTCGACGATCTCAGTCTCGCCAATCTGCTGGTCTCGCCGCTGGGCGGTTGGACACAGGAGCACCTGCTCGCCCATGTCCGCCGCGACAAGGATGTCCGACTGTGGAGTCACCTGCGCAGCAGCGATTCGCCTTTCGTAGCGGAAACGGTCGAGCGATTGCGCGCTTTGCTGGCGCGGGTCGATTACGAACCGCCTGAGGCGCTGCTGCACTGGATGCTTACCGGGCCGTGGGAGGGGCGGCGCAAACTGGTCGCGCGTCTCGGCCGCGAGGCGAACGATCCGATCGACGAACTGATAAACGCGGCCTTCGCCTATTCCGCCGCCCACACCGCCAGCCTGCCGGGCTTCATCCAGTGGTTCGACGCGGGGGAGGGCGAGTTGAAGCGCGAGGCCGGTGCTAGCGAGGGGCTGGTACGGGTGATGACGGTACACGGGTCCAAGGGGCTGCAGGCACCGATCGTCATCCTCGCAGACGCGACCGGCGATCCCGACCGCTCCCCGGTCCGCGATCTGTCGCTGGACGAGGAGGAGAGCGGAAAGGTCGTACCGTTGCCCCCGCTGTCGAAGGAGCACAAGGTCGGCCCGATCGCAATCGCGGAGGATGCGGCGCGCGCTGCCGAACGCAAGGAGCACTGGCGCCTGCTCTACGTCGCCATGACCCGTGCGGAAGAAGCCCTCTATATCGGGGGCGCGCTGGGGGTAACGGAGAAAGAGCCGGCCCCCGACAGCTGGTATGCCCGGCTCGCCCCGCTGTTCGATGGCTACGAATTGGCCGATCCGATCTGGGGTGCACGGCGCGAATGGGGCGCTCTTCCGGCTCCGGCGCCAAGCGACAACGTGGCAAGCGCGGCGGAACCAATCGTCCTTCCCGCATGGGCAACGAAGTCGATCGGTCCCGAACCGCGTCCACCGCGGCCTCTGGCCCCATCCGGCGCGGGAGAAGATCGAGGTTCGGACCCGCCACTGCCAGCGGACGCTCTGGCGATGGCCGCCCGGCGCGGTGTCGTCATTCATCGCCTGCTGGAGCGCCTGCCCGATATCGCTCCCGATAATCGACGAACCAAGGGTGCCGAATGGCTGGAGCGCCAGGCACCCGACCTGTCGGAAGAAGTCCGCGCCGAAGTTCTCGAGAGTGCGCTCACGGTGCTGAACGACCCATTGTTCGCCGGCGTGTTCGGCCCCGATGCTCTCGCGGAGGTTCCGTTGGCGGCTGTGGTCGGCGAACAGGTGATCGCGGGGACGGCCGATCGCCTGCTGGTCACCGCCGAAAAGGTCACGGTGATCGATTTCAAGACGGCACGCCGCCCGCCGGTTTCGCTCGAGACCGTACCTGCTGCCACCTTAGCGCAGATGGGCGCGTATGCCGCGGCCCTGCGCGTCGTCTATCCTGATCGTGAGGTCGCCGCCGCCCTGCTCTATACGCAAACGCCGCGACTGATCGCTATTCCCGCAGACATGCTGACCGCGCACCAGCCCGGCTTGCCGGACGAGCAGAAACCCTTTGCCGAGGAACCGCTTGAGTAGGGTGAGCGAGGCCCTAGATTGGGCAGTAGAAGGAGATATTCCATGGCGACCAAGACCGTAACAGACGACAGCTTCCAGACCGATGTCCTAGAATCCGACAAGCCCGTGCTGGTCGATTTCTGGGCGGACTGGTGCGGCCCGTGCAAGATGATCGCGCCGGCGCTGGAGGAAATTAGCGAAGAACTTGGCGATCAGGTCACGATCGCGAAGGTCGACATCATGGCCAACACCGACACCGCCAGCAATTTCGGGGTGCAGGCGATCCCCTATCTGTTGCTCTTCAAGAATGGAGAGCCCGTGGCGAACATGCGCGGTGCCGCCCCGAAAAACCAGCTGAAGGGCTGGATCGAACAGCAGCTTTAGGAAATGTTGCGGAGCCGCTCGGTCAGCTCTTCCCACAGCGCAGGCGTGGCGGCTCCGATCAGTCCGGTCCGTTCCCATTCGTCCACCCGATAGGGTGCGCCGTCGGGTCGGGCCACCATGCCGCCCGCCTCGTTCAACCATAGCGCGCCGGCGGCGTGATCCCATGGCAAGGCTCGGTTGAACACGGACACGTCGTTTTCGCCCAGCGCGAGCCGCGGATATTGCTCGGCAGCGCAGCGTGGAATGTCGACCATGTGATAGTAGGGCGCGATATGCTCGCGGATGGCCTCGCGTTCGGAGAGGTCGAGGAAAACGGTCGAAATAGCCGCTACGGGCGGCGTTTCGCCGGTGGCGCGCGCCTGTATACGATCGCCTCCGACGAAGGCACCCTTTCCCCGATGAGCCGCGCAGAAGCGACCGGTAAGGCAATCGTAGATCCAGCCGGATTGCGCGATGCCGTCCTCGGCCAGCGCGATGAGTATGCCGAAGGGCGCCCGGCCGTTCGCGAAGTTGTTCGTGCCGTCGATCGGATCGATGATCCAGCATGGGCCTGCGAGCCGGTCCATCACACCCGGGTCGGCGTCGGCAGCTTCCTCGCCGACGATCGCAATGCCCGGGTTGAGCTTCGCCAGTCCTTCCGCGAGCAATGCCTCGCTTTCGCGGTCGGCGGCGGTGACGAGGTCGTTCGGGGCCTTCTCCTCGACCTGCGCCTCTCCGAGGTTGCGGTAATGCGGCAGGATGACCTCTTCGGTGGCACGCCGCACCAGCGCGAGGATTTCGCGATCGAGCACGCTCACGACCGGTAGTCCGCATTGATGGAGATGTAACCGTGGGTGAGATCGCAGGTCCACACGGTTGCGCTGCCTTCGCCAAGGCCCAGATCGACCTCGACGCTGATCTCGCTTCCCTTCAGATGCTCCGCCACCGGCGCTTCATCGTAATCGCTCACCGGCTGGCCTTCGCGTGCGGCCCAATGCCCGCCGAATCCGATCGAGAGGCGGTCGCGGTCGGCCGGTTCGCCCGCCTTGCCCACTGCCATGACCACGCGGCCCCAGTTCGCGTCCTCGCCCGCGATCGCAGTCTTGACGAGCGGCGAGTTGGCGATGGCAAGCGCGACACGGTGCGCGCTCTCATCCGACATGGCGCCTGACACCTGCACGGTGATGAATTTCTGTGCGCCTTCCCCGTCGCGCACGACCAACTGCGCAAGCTTGCGGCATACTTCCTCGACGGCGGCGTAGAACGCGTCCGCACCGGTGCTGTCCCAGTTCTGGAGCGCGCCATTGCCCGCCTTCCTGGTCGCGAAGAGCAACACGGTGTCGCTGGTGGAGGTGTCGCTATCAACGGTGATCGCGTTGAACGTGCCAGCGTTGGCGCGGCTAAGACATTCCTGCAGGAATGCCGGTGCGACCGCCGCGTCGGTGAAGATGTAGCCGAGCATTGTCGCCATGTCGGGCGCGATCATCCCGCTGCCCTTGACGATACCCGCCACCTCGACCCGCACATCGCCGATCATCGCCGCGGCATGGGCACCCTTGGGGAAGGTATCGGTGGTGGCGATGGTGTTCGCGCCATCTTCCCACGAACAGGGCTGAGCATCTAAGACCGCGGCGATGCCCGCGCGCGCCTTGTCCTTCGGCAGAGGCACGCCGATGACGCCTGTGGACGAGACGAACACTTCCGAAGGAGCGCAGCCGAGCCCGCCCGCCACTTGCCCCATGATCTGTTCCACGGCCTCGCGTCCCCGATACCCGGTAAAGGCGTTGGAATTACCCGCATTGACGACCAGCGCGCGCGCTTTGCCCGATTTCACCTGCTGGCGACCCAGTTCGACTTCGCTCGAACAGCAGACGTTGCGAGTGAAGACGCCGGCTACGCCTGTCCCTTCGGCTACCTCTACCAAGGTTAGGTCGCACCGGTCCCAATCCTTGTACCGGGCGCGCGCAATGCGCAGGGTAACGCCGTCGATGGCGGGGATGTCTGGGAAGGGGCGGGCGAGGGGGGAAGGGGCGAGTTCCATACTGCCGCCTTAGACCGCAGACGACTTGTCCTGCAATCGCTGCTGAATTGGCCGCGTGCATGGTTCGTTGGACCATCCCGACGCGTAGAGAAAAGCGCATAGCGCGTTAACTGGACGATCCACGTTCAAACCTCCGGGACCGGTGGACTTTAGGGCTACGCTCGCTATTTAGCGTGCACCATGCTGCGCCAGCTTTTCACT